>NZ_JAMYKU010000094.1:0-525 GCF_040317575.1 Mesorhizobium sp. M1423 | reverse complement strand
ATAGCGCATCGTCCAGCCCTTCTTGCGGGATAGATACGCCCGTGCTTGAGCATAAAGGCGCTCACATGCTGCCGATGGACGCGAAGCGTCTCGACCGCGGCCGCCCTGGCGCGGACGAGATCCCGCATGGCTTCGTGACCTTCATCAGGAACCCAAACCGGGGTCAGTTCGCCGGCGCGCAGCAGCCGAGCCAAAGCAAGAGCATCCCGGCGGTTCGTCTTCACCCGATCACCGGGCTTCCTTGGGATCAGCGATGGGGCGACTACCATGCATTCATGGCCGAGCGATCGGATCACCGATAGAGACCATAGCCGGTCGGGCCGGCCTCGTAGCAGAAACACACCCGATCGAACTTGGCGGCGACCCGCTGGATAACGCGGCGCATGCTTGTATCCGATGCGTCGACCTCGCCGAAGAAACGAACCTTTCCCTCCCGGCCAGCGTCCGCAATCGCGATGGCGTTCCTCAGCTTCGCAACATCGATTCCTACAAGGCTTCCCTATAATCTGACACGGATCGTCCTCC
>NZ_JAMYKU010000093.1:0-533 GCF_040317575.1 Mesorhizobium sp. M1423 | reverse complement strand
AAATCTCTTCTTCTCGGCGCAGTTTCCGTTCTGGCGCTTGGGTCGGTTGCTCATGCCGCCGACGTGGTCGAACCAGTCGTCGAGACGTCGGGTTTTAACTGGAGTGGACTCTACGTCGGCTTTGGCGTTGGCGCCGGGGCGAACGTCCACGAGTTGAGCAGCGATTTCATTCCTGGGGTGTCGTTCAACGGCATTGGTGGCGAAGGCGTGTACGGTGAACTCACCGTTGGGTACGACTATATGGTGGCGCCGCGCTTCCTGATCGGAGGACTTCTAGACGCTCATGCCGGCAACATCGAAACCTCGCTCGACGTTGCTGGATTCGATGCGTCGGTCAAAGAAACCTATGGTTTCGACGCTGGCTTGCGGGCAGGCTACCTCTTCACGCCAAACACTTTGGGTTACGTGCTTGGTGGCTATTCCTGGCAGAAATACAAATTCGACACGAACGCAGGCTTTGATTTCGACTGGGACCAGAACGGCTATTTCGTCGGAGCCGGCGTTGAGACGGCCATTAACAGCAACTGGACCAT
>NZ_JAMYKU010000092.1:0-572 GCF_040317575.1 Mesorhizobium sp. M1423 | reverse complement strand
TGGCCCTTCGGCACCACCGGGAACGAGAAGCCGATGACATAGATGCCGCGCTTCAGCATCCGCGCCGCCATCTCCTGCGCCAGCGTCGCATCGCCAAGCATCACGGGGATGATCGGGTGGTCAGCGCCGGCCAGGGTGAAGCCGAGCTTGCCCATCTCGGACCGGAAATGCCCGGCATTGTCGTAGAGCCTCTTCCGCAATCCATCCCCGACTTTGATCAGTTCGAAGACCTTTATCGAGGCGCCGGCGATCGCCGGCATCAGCGTGTTGGAAAAAAGATAGGGCCGCGAGCGCTGGCGCAGCCAGTCGACCACCGGCTTCCTGCCCGACGTGTAGCCGCCCGACGCTCCGCCCAATGCCTTGCCGAGCGTACCGGTGATGATGTCCACCCTGCCCTCGACGCCACAATGTTCGGCCGAGCCACGGCCATTCCTGCCGACGAAACCAACTGCATGGCTGTCGTCGACCATCACCATCGCATCGTATTTGTCGGCGAGGTCGCAGACGCCCTTCAGATTGGCGATGATGCCATCCATCGAGAACACGCCGTCGGTGGCGATCAGCCGGAACCG
>NZ_JAMYKU010000091.1:0-674 GCF_040317575.1 Mesorhizobium sp. M1423 | reverse complement strand
GGCCTTTGCAGAGAAGGCGCATAGATATGCGATTTGAGGCATATATGCTTTTTTGAGCGTCGGAGAGCGCTGCTTGGCCGTTCAGCGCGGCATTTTTCAGGATAATCGGCTCATCCGGCCGATTACGGACGGACTCCTGCTTATGCCGGCTTCTCGCCAGGCGGATGGAGGGTGCTGACCATGCGGCGCAGGTTGTAGGCGCAGGCCGCCAGCATGCACTGCGTTCGGTTGGCGGCGAGGTTGAAGAAGCGCAGGCGCCGCATGGCATAGCTCTCCTTGAACACGGCGAAGGGTCGCTCGACCGCCGCCCGCACCTTGGCGATCAGCTGGTTGCGCCGCTTCTGGCGCGGCGGCAACTCGGGATGATGTTTGTTGGGCCGCCGCATCAGGCGGTCCTTGATGCCTGCCTCGACCAGCCGGGCATGTCTGGCGTGGGTATAATAAGCCTGATCGCCATAGACCGCCCTTTCATCGCCGCTGATCAGTGCGTCGGCCGGCTCGGTGTCGGTGACCGAAGCGTCGCTCACCTCGACGCGCCGGATCAGCGTATGATCCTGGTCGACGCCGATGTGCATCTTGTAGCCGAAGGTGCTCTTCTTGCCCTTCTTGCCCCAGCGCGCATCCTTGTCCGCCGATGGCTTGACCGGGCCCTGGTGGCCCTTCTTGGGCTGTTT
>NZ_JAMYKU010000090.1:0-697 GCF_040317575.1 Mesorhizobium sp. M1423 | reverse complement strand
TAACCAATGCCCCCTGACAGCTATCTACCGGTAGAGTCTCGGGTACTTGGCCTTCTCAGTCTGGCAATCATCCCTACGCCGCACCGCTTTGTTCAAAGCGGCCTCATAGGCGCGGATGGCCCTCTTGAACTTAGGTCGATTGGGTGTCAGGTGTTTATCCAGACCGTCGTACAAAAGGACTGGAACAGCTATAATTGCTTTTCCACCTTCGGTTGGCCTCAGCGCCCGGCATCTTTGAATAACACCGATGACGTTACCTGCCATTGTAGCGGCCAAATTCAACTTGGCGTCGGGCATCCGAGCCAGGAAGTTAATGTTTTGCTCCCCTCCCTGTCCGGCTGAAGCAGCCGAAGATATGACGCAGACTGCCGCGCCGAGTGTAATCAAAATGCGGTTCAAAAATTGCCCCCTCAATGTTTGGCGATCTCAACCCAAGCATCGCCCGTTCCTGCAATGCGAGGTTGAAATAATTTAATTCGAAAAGCAATTGGCGTTATGCGACATTGCGCGAGGATCACCGCACCCCGGGAGCAGCGAGCATCTTAGCTTCCTCGGCAGCAGCCAGGAATGCCTTCCGTGCCTCCTCAGGTTCCATTTCGTCGGCAATGCAGGCGATCCAGACGCGCACCGCTTGGTTCCATTTGGGGCCACGCTTGGTCCACTTCATCAGCTCCTGGCCGGCTGCCTCGACGTTGTT
>NZ_JAMYKU010000089.1:0-713 GCF_040317575.1 Mesorhizobium sp. M1423 | reverse complement strand
AATTCTTGGAAATTCAAAAGATCAGTTGATAGGGACCTTCCAGAGACTGAGATAAACTATGTAGCTAGAACAAACGGATTTTCATTTATTTGCGATAGTAACGAGAGAATTAACTCGATATTTCTAGACGCTGACATTTTTGATCAGGCCCTTTTTGAGATTCCATTTTTATCTAAGCGCAGTGAGGTGCTTCGTCTACTTGGGAAACCTACAAAAAGCGGCGCCGCACATAGAGACGTTATCTTAGGTGAGTATGGCGCTTGGGATCGATTTGACCATGCCGATCATTCGATACATGTCGAATATCGCCCTGATGCCGACAGAATAAGGAGAGTAACGCTGATGTGTGCCAACGTAGTTCCGTGAATATGCAAATGAAGCAGACCCCATATTAGACAATTATCATGTATCCTGCCGGTTGCCTTCGACTGAAGATTTCCACCGGTTGTGAACTGGGGATGGCTATGCCTTAGCTGCAGTAATAGTGCTTTGGATGCTGGCCTGCTGGCAGAGTTCGGATTATGCGGTGAATAACCCTGAGATCGGCTTCTAGACTAGTCTCAACTTCGGTACCGCGCCCTCGCCGCTGCAATACACTGCCGGCAAAGCTCCGGGGAGTTCGCGCTCCGACCGCCTCAAAACCCAATTGGTCACGAAAAGTCAGCATTATTTAGCCTTCGAGACCCGATAACGACCTGTATGCGGCTATACAC
>NZ_JAMYKU010000088.1:0-774 GCF_040317575.1 Mesorhizobium sp. M1423 | reverse complement strand
CTGGTTCACCTCCTTTTGCGGCGATCCATAGTAATTGGAGAAGCTGCGCTTGCGGGTGAGATTGCCCTTGGCCGGCGGCGTCGCGTTCGCGCCCGTGTTGCCGTCATAATAGGTCTCGTCATAGCCGATATAGGGGAAGCTTGTGTCCAGCCCGGCGCGCACGGTCTGGCTGCTCGGCAGCGAGACGATGTAGGCCGTCGTGTTCGGCGCGAAGCTTGCCACCGTCCAGGTCTCGTCGCCGCTGACGTCGGTGCGGCCATGGTCCTTGATGCTGGTGACGTTGTTATAGGCGTCGAACGTCCGCTCGACCCTCAATGTACGCGCAATGTTCTCGGTCAGCGTCGTGTCCGTCGCCGTGTTCTGCACGGTGTAGGGCTTGGTCGCGGTGTTGACCGCATAGGTCTCGGCCACCTGCTTGTGGACGGTGCCCGCGCCATCCTTCCACAGCGTCAGCGACGGCAGGCCGTAGCTTGCCAGGTCCTGCAGGTAGGTGGTCTCGACTTTGGAGGCCGCCGTCTCGCCATTGGCCAGCGGTTTGGTCTCGACGATGGAGGCGAAGCCCAGGAATTTGCGCGCCGCCGGATCGTATTTGCCGCCGGCATAGCTGTAGGTGCTCACCGCCGTCTGGCCGCGGCCGTCGCCGACCGACAGTTTTGTCACCGCATGCACCACCTGCGGCAGATAATTGTTCACCCAGGTCGACGACGGCGCATACTCCACCGCGACCGTTCCGCCCAGCTCCGTCACCACCGAACGAAGCAGGTTCGGATTGCC
>NZ_JAMYKU010000087.1:0-790 GCF_040317575.1 Mesorhizobium sp. M1423 | reverse complement strand
CGCGGCGATGTCGTGCAGATCGTGCGCGATCTCGGCGGGCTCAATCTGACGGAGGGCCGCAGCTACGATGTCCTTGGCCGGCTGATCGGGGTCAGCGACCCCGGCGGCTCGAGCTGGAGCTACAGCTATGACATGGTCGGCAACCGGCTGTCTGCCTCGGATCCCGACCTCGGCACCTGGTCCTATGTCTATGACGGCGCCAACCGGCTGACCAGCCAGACCGATGCCCGCGGCACGGTCACGACACTGGCCTATGACCAGATGGACCGGCTGACCTTGAAGACGGCAACGGCCTTGGGCGGCAGCGCGGTGACGCTGACGCAAAACACCTACGACCAGGCAGCGGCCGGCTTCTACAACATCGGCCAGCTCACCACATCCACCAACCCTGCGGCAGCGCAGGTCATCAAGTATGACGGCTTCGGCAAACCCGCGCGCCAGGACGTCACCATCGGCACGCTGACCCACACCACGACCAGCGTGCGCGATGCCTCCGGTCAGACGCTGCGCACCCAATACCTGCCGGTGCAGCTCGACTTCGGCACGCTTGCCGCACCGCTGCAATACACGGCCGCCAACAAGCTGCTCTCGGCCTCCGGCTTCATCACCTCGACCCTCTACGAGGCCGACGGCCAGACGAAGGAGATCACCTATGCCAACGGCGTGAAGACCTCCTTCAGCTACTCGCCGACCCGGCGCTGGCTGAACCGCGTCACCACGGCCAAGGGCGCCACGGTCCTGCTCGACGATCAGTATGCCCGCGATCTCATCGGCCGCATCACCGGCACGA
>NZ_JAMYKU010000086.1:0-792 GCF_040317575.1 Mesorhizobium sp. M1423 | reverse complement strand
TCTTATCTCGCGCATAAGTTCGTGACTTTCGCGTCGAGCGGATCGCATCGATCGGAAGCTCCGCGTTTTTTCTTGCTGACGGCGACAGGCTTCGCCGTTGCCTACGCGGCGCCGGCGGTTTTGACGGCCAAACTCGGCCTGCCGCCGATCATCGCCATTCTGGTTACATGCTTGCTTGTTCCAGCGGTCAATCTTCTCATGCTCGACCGGTGGGTTTTTGCGCAGCGAAGACCCGGCCAGCAACGTGATCGCCCGCCCTAACCCGGCTCAACAGGATCGAGCCGGAACGACAACAATTTGATGGCGCGCTTGTAGATGTTGCTGGCGGCCGAACTTGGCGGAATGCCGTCGAGGTAGTCGAAGGCGACATCGAGTATCCTGGCCTCGGCGAGGGCCGCCGTTGGAATGACGAACGAGACCGTTCGCGGCTCTTTGCCGGACAGCGTCACCGCATGCACCCGAACGCCATTCACCGAAATAATAATCCGCTGCGTGACCTGCGGCGGGCGAATGGCGGCGGCCATTTGCAGCGTGGCCGTCACACTGTCGTGGAGCGGCGGTATCTTCAGCCGAAGCCGCGAGGTCTCGCCTAGGGAATGGGTGCCGTCGGCAACGGGTCCCGACCAGCCGCAGACCCTCATGCCGGCTGCCTTTTTGGCTCCGTCGGACCGGAACGACACCGTCTCGCCTAGGGTATAGCTGCCGACCGCATCGCGATTGAGGCAGGTCGTCGTCCGGTCAATGTAATAGGCGCGATAATCGGCGTTGACATTCGGATTGAGAGCAAGCGCA
>NZ_JAMYKU010000085.1:0-796 GCF_040317575.1 Mesorhizobium sp. M1423 | reverse complement strand
TGAGACGCGGCGGCAGCTGCGGATGATGCTTGTTGGGGCGGCGCGCGATGCGCACCTTCTTGCCTTCGGCCTTGAGCCGGGCGCGGCGGGCATGGGTGTCGTAGGCGGCGTCCGCCCAAACCGTCTTCTCGTCGCCGCAGATCAAGGTGTCAGCCACGACCGTGTCGTTGACGTTGGCTGGTGTGGTGATCACCGTGCGGATCAGGCCAGAGCCCTCATCCACCCCGACATGAGCCTTGTAGCCGAAGGTGAAGCCGCCCTTGCCCTGCCGCGCGGTAATGCGGGCATCTGGATCCTTCGACGGCCGCTCAAGCGTCGGCGGTGACGAGACCGCATTGATCAGCGTGGCATCCAGCATCGTGCCACGCTTCAGGATCACGCCGGCCTTCTCCAACTGCCGGTCCAGTTCGCCAAACAACTTATCGAGCAGACCTTCGCCGACAAGCAGATTGCGAAAGCGCGAAAGCACCGTGTGATCGGGAATGCTCTCCTCCAGCCCGAGCCCGGCAAAGCGCCGGAACGACAGCCGGTCGCCAAGCGCCTCTTCCAACTCACGGTCCGAAAGCCCGTAGAGCGATTGCAACAAAAGCGCCTTGAACAGGACCAGCGGTGGCCAAGCCGCCCGACCCGGACCGCCATCACGCAGCGGGTTGAGCAGTTTCTCAAACCGATACCACTTCACAAGACCCGACAATCGGTCGAGCGGCGAAGTGCCGCCCACAAGCTTGGTGCCTAGAAAAGCCTCCGCCAAGCTCAACTGGCCCGTCTGCTTCACTGCCATCGCGATTCCCTCAGA
>NZ_JAMYKU010000084.1:0-830 GCF_040317575.1 Mesorhizobium sp. M1423 | reverse complement strand
TCACCCAGGTCGACGACGGCGCATACTCCACCGCGACCGTTCCGCCCAGCTCCGTCACCACCGAACGAAGCAGGTTCGGATTGCCCGCGCCAGGCGCGGAGATGAACATGTGGTCTTTGTAGTCGGTAAAGTCCGGCAGGCCATCGCCGTTGAAGTCGCCGATAACAAAGCCGGCGTCCAGCGCAGATGGAAGATAAAACCGTACTGGATTGAAGTCAGTCGACGAGGGCTGCAGGAAGAAGACCTTGATCTCAGCTGTGCCGTAGGTCCCAAGATCGCTACCGTCCACCATGATGAGGTCCGTTCGACCGTCATTATCAAAGTCCCGCAACGTCGCTATTCCGGCGGCGCTGTGATCGCCGTATCCCTTGAAGCCGACCCCGGTCGACAGAAACACTCGGATTGCAGTGTCATCGCTGGTGTCGTCACGGCTGTAACGGACAATGTCAGACGCGCCGTCGCCGTTCACATCGGCCAGAACACAGGTGCTGCCCGAGCCGGCAACCGCCGAGCAGCCGGTCGAAAACGAGGGGTCGGCCAGCTCCCATGTACCGTTCGACAGGACACCCTTCTTTACGTCTCCGCCCAGTAGCCCCACGGCAAACAACGGCTGCTGACGCCCGTTGCCGAGGAAATCGCCAACACCAATGACCTTCTTCAAATCACCGTTCGCATTGACATTGAGATTGTCGACGCCATCGCCATCAGGATCAGCCACAAATGTCGGGGCGTCAGGACGCGTGGGGAAATTGGTCCCATAGGGCAACGCACTGCAGACGGTTTGATAGCCGGTCGGCGCCGTCGGATTGCAGTCGGATTTGGTCATGCCC
>NZ_JAMYKU010000083.1:0-839 GCF_040317575.1 Mesorhizobium sp. M1423 | reverse complement strand
AACTGTGACGGCGGTGGTCACCGTGGCTCGAGTGTCAGCAGATGTGGTAAGGTTGAGTGTCGGCGAGTAGCAGAGGTCCAGCAACAATGACTTTGAGGCGAACCAGAGCTTACGGCGCATCCGGCTTGGCTCTAGCGGTTTGCACTGTGTTTGCTTGGCAGAACGCCACTGCTGCTCACAATTGCCACGCAGCCGCGACGCCTGGCGTTAATTGGCACGAGTGTGACAAGAAGCTTCTCATCCTAGAAGGACAGGACCTGAGCGGGGCGAACCTGTTCGGTGTTGATTTCACTTCGACCGACCTCAGGAACAGCAATCTCCTTGCGGCAAATCTTGAGAAGGCAACGCTTGTGCGTGCTTCCCTGGCCGACTCGACCGCCAAAGGCGCCCGGTTCGACAGAATCGAGGCCTACAGGACCGACTTCAGCCGTATGGACGCGCAGGGCGCTGTGTTTGCGAGCGCGGAAATGCAGCGCTCGAATTTCCAGGGCGCCAATCTGACCAATGTTGATTTCACAAAGGCAGAATTGGGGCGTGCGCAGTTCCATGACGCCGATATCAGCGGCAGCCGCTTCTCGTTTGCCAATCTCGCACGGGCGGACTTCCGAGGAGCGACGTTCACCGCGCCGATAGACTTTGACCGCGCCTTTTTCTTTCTGACCCGTATCGAGGGTGTCGATCTTTCCAATTCGGCGGGTCTGTCCCAGTGGCAGCTCAACATGGCTTGCGGAGACGCCCGGACCGAGTTGCCTTCTGGCTTGACGAGGCCTGAAGATTGGCCCTGTCAATTCCAGCAGGAATAGTTGTCGGCAAGCGAACTGCGGCAATGCTGCACCCGA
>NZ_JAMYKU010000082.1:0-931 GCF_040317575.1 Mesorhizobium sp. M1423 | reverse complement strand
ATGTCGCGAGCCGCGGAATGCGATTGAGGACGATGCGCAGAATGCGTTGGTCGGGGCAGGATGTCGGCAGGTGCAGGCGGATTTGCGTCTTCATCTCGACCACCCGCGCAGCGATCTTGATGAGGCGCAAACGCAGCCTGTCGAATTGCGCGACGGCAAAGCTGGAGCGTTTCGGCATCGCAGCGCGCAGGCCCCACATGAGCCAGTAGGCGCCGGCATGCAGGAACAGCCGGAACTAGTTGGCCGTCGCTCTTGTGCAGGACGTTCGGTCGGCGGCGAGATGCGTCTGCCAGGACTTGATGTGGTTCTCGGCCGCTCCGCGCCGGCAGTAGACATCCTCGTAGAGCGCCTTGGCCTTTCCACCGGCGATGTTGGTGACGATGAAGCGGGTGTCAGCACCTTGGACGCCGACCTCGACCCGCGCTATGATGCGCTCGACGCGGCTCCAGCTGGCGGCCCCATCCAGGAACTCCTTGAACCTGCGGACCTTGTTCGTCTTCGGTGACGCTTCAAAGCGCGCCGTCGTGCGGGCTTCCAGGTCCGCGACATGCTTGCGCAGGGTCGTGGTAGGCGGTACGCCGAGGATGAAGTCGACATCGTTGGCGCGGCACCAGTCGATGATCTGCGGGCTGCAATAGTGACCGTCGGCCCGGATCCGGATGTTCGGCCAGTTGCTCCGGATCGCCCGCACCAGGCGGCGCAGGTGAGCGCGGATCTCAGCCCCACTTGGCCGCTTGGCCGGTTGCAGGACAGCAGCCACGAACCGGCCGTCGCCATCGAACACAATGATCGGCTGGAAGCCGTACTCGTCGTGATGGGCATTGAAGAGCCGGAGCTGCTGGTTGCCGTGCACGGCGTCAAACGTGTCGTCGATGTCGAGCACGATCCGCTTCGGAATCTGCCAGAAGGAGGCGCAGTAGAGGTCGACCAT
>NZ_JAMYKU010000081.1:0-1013 GCF_040317575.1 Mesorhizobium sp. M1423 | reverse complement strand
CGCTCTGCACGCAACAATTGCTATCAGTGTCGGATCGACCGCGTGTAATCGGATCGGCTGCACCGGCTTGAGGCTGTCGTACTCCCGTCGCATACCTGCGGTAGAAAGCGACTGTCGATCGATTTGCCGACCGCGGATGAACCGGCGGGAATTCTCGACAACCGAGGAAGCGGGGCTTTGGCTCCGCTTTTTTGTGCCTCCATCGTCCGCAAAGAAAAAACCCGCCGGGATTAACCGGCGGGCTCGAACGATTTGCCTGGAGGGCCTTAGTTGAATTTATACTTCGCACCGATGCGGACGGTATGGAAAGAAGGAGTGGTGGTGAGGACATCGCCCGGCCCTCCAAACTCCTCCAGAATATCCTTCTCGGCAAACTGCGAATAGCGATATTCGAGACCGACAGTTACGTTGTTGGTCACGGCCGCTTCCAAACCACCACCGACCGAGAAGCCGCTAGAGCCCCAATCGATGATGTCGCCGATGGGTGAAGATGCGTTCAGATCGAAATGCTGCCAGCTGTAGCCGCCAAGCACATAGGCGAGGGTCGATTCGTTGACTTTCAAACCGACCCGGCCCAGCACATCGAAGCCATAGTCTGTGTCCAGATTGATGGATCCGCCGGGCACTTCCAGCTCCGTAGTCATGCCGGAGTAGCGAGCATCCACCATGACTCCCGCAACCCAGCTGCCGAAATCATGGTCGTAGCCCGCGTTCAATTCGCCAAATACGCCTTCGCCGCCGATACCGTTGAATTCCAGGTCGCCAAGCGGCGGCACATTGATCTGATGCACCGACGCACCCGCGCCGCCCGCACCACCGATATAGAAGCCGGTCCAGTTGTAGGCAGGCGCTTCAAAAGACGCAACGCCGCCATTCTGGGCGCCAAAGCGATAGTTGGCGGCAACCTGGAACGTATGCCGCGATGTGTCGAGGTTGAGTGCGCCATCTGGTGCGCCGAACTCGGAGAGGAGATCATCGTTGGTGCTGAATTGGGTATAACGATATTCGGTTTT
>NZ_JAMYKU010000080.1:0-1024 GCF_040317575.1 Mesorhizobium sp. M1423 | reverse complement strand
CGCATCGCGATTGAGGCAGGTCGTCGTCCGGTCAATGTAATAGGCGCGATAATCGGCGTTGACATTCGGATTGAGAGCAAGCGCACAAATGACGATTTCCGTTCCCGCCAGAACCGCCGCCAGCGCGTAGCTGGCAAGCCTGGCCCCGCGCAGATACCGGCCCGAAATGTCAGACCAGCGCAAGATAGCCCCCGATCCACGCCACGGTCATGAAATAACAGGCGCTTAGGAAGAGGCCCAGAGCCGCGAGATAAGTCGGCTTCGACGCCGACAGCAGCATGGCTAGCAACATTGTCAGAGGCGCAAGCCCGACGACGTACCTGACCATCGACGCCAGGTTCGTGATCAGCGGCAGGATGATGCAGCAGGCGCAGAACAACGCGGCGCCATATTGCCTGCGAACCGCCAGAACCGCCGATAGCGCCAGTCCTATGAGTGCGGCGAGCGCGCTCCATTGCGGTGCCGTAGGCAGCCATTCAGTTGTCGGAACAGCCGAAAGCCCGTCCCATATAAAGGCGAGCGGATTGCCCGGCACCCGTCCAAACGCGCGCTGCACGTGCAGGAAGGCAAAGCCGTCGCCGACGGTCAGATAGAGAAACAGGATGTAGGCGAATAGGCCGGCTGGCGAGATGAAGATGGCGACGAGCAGATCCGGTCGGCCAAGCAGCCAACGCGGGAACGACAGCGTCGATCCGCCCTTTGCGCGGCAATCCGTGAACATCTGAATGACGGTCGCGAATACAACGAGCACCCCGACGAGCCTGGTTGCCGACAGGAGAGCCGATGACAGTCCCGCAGCCAGATAGCTGGAGCGTTTGAGCGCCAGAAAAACGCACGAAGTCAGGAGTACGAAAAGAGGTTCGGTCAGGAAAGTCGTGAAGTGATAGGAGAACGGGCCGCTGAGCAGGAAGGCGCAATACAGAACATAAGCGCGCATGTTCTTCTCGAGCAGTGGCCACGCCACCAGACAGGCGGCATAGCTGCACGCAATCGATGTGATCGACGCGACGAGTATCGTCGGAAA
>NZ_JAMYKU010000079.1:0-1041 GCF_040317575.1 Mesorhizobium sp. M1423 | reverse complement strand
CACCGCTTCGGCCGTCGTGCCGAGACGCTCCCCGAGGATCAATTGCTGCTGGGGCTCGAAGAGGCCGAGCAACTCGAGGCCGCCGACGAGGAAGAGCAGACACAGAGCGCTCCTGGCGAACGTCAGGCGCGTGTCGCCAAGCGCCGGGCGAACCGCGGCGCGTTGCCACCACATCTGCCGCGTACGGAGCTGGTGGTCGATATCGAGGATCAAACCTGCCCGTATTGCCGCAATGGTCTGCATCGCATCGGCGAGGACGTGAGCGAGCGGCTCGACATCGTTCCGGCGCAGCTGCGTGTGATCGTCGTGCGCCGGCCCAAATATGCCTGCCGCGCCTGCGAGGATGTGGTTGTTCAGGCTCCCGCACCGGCCCGGCTGATCGAGGGTGGCCTTCCGACCGAGGCGACGGTCGCCCAGGTGCTGGTCTCCAAATATGCCGATCATCTGCCGCTCTATCGTCAGGCCCAGATCTACGCCCGGCAGGGCATCAATCTCGATCGCTCCACGCTCGCCGACTGGGTCGGCCGTGCCGCCTGGCACCTGCGTCCGGTGCATGAGCGGCTGCTTGGCAAGCTGAAGGCTTCGCCGAAGCTCTTTGCCGACGAGACGACTGCGCCGGTGCTCGACCCCGGCCGCGGCAAGACCAAGACAGGCCAACTCTGGGCCTATGCGCGTGACGATCGGCCATGGCAGGGAGCCGACCCGCCGGGCGTCGCCTATGTCTACGCACCCGACCGGAAGGCCGAGCGTCCGATCGCTCATCTCGCAGGCTTCACTGGAATCCTGCAGGTCGATGGCTATGGCGGCTATCGTGTGCTGGCCGACAAGAGCGACGTGACATTCGCCTTCTGCTGGGCACACGTGCGTCGACGCTTCTATGAACTGGCAGCAGCCGGGCCCGCGCCGATCGCCAGCGAAGCGCTGAGACGGATCGCCGACCTCTATAAGATCGAGGACGATATCCGCGGCCGATCGGCCGACGAACGCCGTGCGATGGGTCAGGAAAGTAGCCGCGCTATTGTCGCCGATCTCGAACCCTGG
>NZ_JAMYKU010000078.1:0-1101 GCF_040317575.1 Mesorhizobium sp. M1423 | reverse complement strand
TGAGCGAAGGAGCGACTGCCATTTCCTGCCTTGAGAGCTACTTTGGCGCGGTGCCTGATCCACGCGCGCCCAACGCCACGCACCGGCTTGGCGACCTGATCGTGATGATGATCGCAGCAAGCCTGTGCGGCGCCAGCAATGCGACGGAATTTGCCCTGTTCGCGCAGGAGCGCAAGCAGGCGCTGTCGCGGCTGATCGACTATGACGCAGCCCCCAGCCACGACACCTTCTCGCGGCTGCTGCGCCTGCTCGACCCGGAAGCCTTCGGTCGCGCCTTTGCTGCCTTTGCCGCAGCTTTCGCCCGAGCCAGCCGAGAGACGCCCGAGGTGGTGTCGCTTGACGGCAAGGCTTTGCGGCGGGCCTACGAGAAGGGCTTGGCAGCCAGTCCGCCGTTGACGGTGTCGGCCTTCGCCGCCGAGACCCGGCTGTGCCTGGCGGCAGTCTCGCCGAGCGATGGTGAGAACGAAGTCGAGGCCGCGCTCAAGGTCGTCGAACTCATTGATCTTACGGGCAGATTGGTCACCGCCGATGCGCTCCACTGCCACACCCGCATGGCTGCGGCCATTACCCAAAGAGGTGGCGATTACCTGCTTGCGCTGAAGGGCAACCGTCGTCATTGGCTGCGCCGCGCCAACCTGCAACTGGCCGACGCCACCCCTTCCATTGCCGAGCGCACCGAGACCAGCCACGGCCGCAACGAGTGGCGGCAGGCCGAGATCGTGGCGGCGGCCGAGCCGCTGATGCCTGGCCACCAGGCCTTCATCCGCATCACCAGCCGGCGCGATCAGGCCAGACCTTTGATGCGCCTGTTCATGGCCTCCACGCTCATGTCGCCGCAGCGGGCGCTCGACCTCACCAGAGCTCATTGGCAGATCGAGAACGGCCTGCATTGGATGCTCGATGTCCATCTCGATGAGGATCTCAGCCGTGCCCGCAAGGACAATGCTCCCGCCAACACAGCCCTTCTCAATCGCCTCGCCAGAAACATCCTTCAGGCCGCCGATGCTGCCAAAGTTCCCATCAGCCATCGCATCAAGAAATGCGCCTGGAACGACGACTATCTCATCAATGCCATCACTCATATGCGATAGCCCTGCCCTC
>NZ_JAMYKU010000077.1:0-1133 GCF_040317575.1 Mesorhizobium sp. M1423 | reverse complement strand
CGATGGAAGAAGTCCGGCGTGTCATCGACCTTAATGGAGGCGGTTGATGCCGGCCTTTGCCTACCGCGCCTACCTTGTCGACGGAACCAGGGAAAGCGGCGTTCTCGACGCGTCGACCAAGCAGGACGCCGCCCGCAAATTGGCGCAACAGGGGCGCCGATCCTATCATCTCGCCCCCGTCGACGGAGCAAGGCAACTTATTCGGCTGCCCGGACGCGGCTCCCTTACGTTTGCCCGACGGGTCGATCTCAGCCGGCTGTTTTCCGAGCTTTCGGTGCTCTTGAACGCGGGTTTCACCGTCGATCGCGCCTTGAGCGCGGTGATTTCGGGCGAAGGCAATCACACGCGGCGCCGGCAGCTGCAGTCCGTGCTCGACCTCACGACCGGTGGGCGGCCGATTGCCGAAGCCTTTGCCAGCCTGCCGGGGATCACATCGGACGTGGCGGCCTTGCTCGCCAGCGGCGAACGCAGCGGCAAGATGGCATTCATCTGCCAAAGGCTGGCCGATACATTCGAAGCAAAGGCAAAGCGTCGTGCAGCGATCGTCGAAGCGCTGACTTACCCCGCCTTTCTGCTGGTGGTCATGAGCGGGGCGCTCGTTATTTTGGCGACGGTGCTGGTGCCCGCGCTGGAGCCGATCTTCGAAGGCTCGTCGGCGGCAAAACCGTTCACCATGAAGCTGCTTTCCGGGCTCGGAACCGTTTTCTCCGACTATCCCTTCGTGTTCCCGCTCGCGGCAACCGTTGCTTTGCTCTTCTATCTCTTTCTTTCGAGGTCAGCGGGGGCGAAGGCGTTGTTCTCGCGCTGGCTGCTGAGAATTCCGTTGATCGGCTCGCTGGTCAAGGACACGGTGATAGCGCGCTATCTTGAGACTTTGTCCCTCCTTCTCGGCAACGGGGTGGCAATGACCGAAGCGCTTGGCCTGTCGGCGAATGTCTCCCGGCAGAGTTCACTATGGGCAAGTTTTACCGCGATCGAAGACGACGTCGCCAATGGCGCCCGCCTTCATAGCGCAATCGTCAAGTCTGGCATTTTCGACAACGCAACAATGTCGCTGATTTCACTGGGCGAAGACGCCAACGCGCTTCCCGTCGTGTTGGATCGTGCCGGAAAGATGCTCCAGGCCACGCTGA
>NZ_JAMYKU010000076.1:0-1371 GCF_040317575.1 Mesorhizobium sp. M1423 | reverse complement strand
AGCTGATGGGGTGGACGCCCCCCGACGGCATCGCTGTGCCAGAATGGAGTGTTGCAACCATTCGAAGGGAGGCGTCCGTGCCTGAGGTTACCACGATCGGTCTGGATATCGCGAAGAATGTATTCCATGCGCATGGTTCGGATTCACGCGGTCGAGGCATTTTCTCGAAGCGGCTGAGCCGGGCGAAGATGCTCGACTTCTTCGCTGCGCAACCGCCTTGCACCGTGGCTATGGAAGCCTGCGGCGGTGCGCATCATTGGGGCCGTGAACTGATGGCGCTGGGCCATGACGTGCGGCTGATCCCACCCGCCTACGTCAAGCCGTTCGTGAAGCGGCAGAAGAACGATGCGGTGGATGCCGAAGCGATCTGCGAGGCAGCGCAGCGCCCAACCATGCGCTTCGTGGCCGTGAAGAGCGAGGAGCAACAGGCGTCCGCCCTCGTGTTCCGGACCCGCGATCTCTTGGTTCGCCAGCGAACCCAGCTCGTCAACGCCATCCGGGGACACCTCACCGAGTACGGTTGGGTGGCGCCGAAGGGATTGTCCTACGTCTCGATGCTCGGCGATATGCTCGAGGAGGAGATGGCCGCGTCCTTACCGGCGGCGGCGGTCGCGATGTTCCGTGTCATGCTGGATCTCCTGGCCGAGCTGGACGAGCGGATCGCGTATCTTGACCGGGAGATCGCTCGCCGTGCCCGCGAGGACGAGACGGCGCGCCGGCTGATGACCATCCCCGGCATCGGGCCGATCACCGCGACGGCGTTGACCGCGCTTGCTCCCGCTGCCGAGACCTTTGCCAAGGGTCGCGACTTCGCCGCCTGGCTGGGTCTGACACCGTTGCAGCGATCGACCGGAGGCAAACAGAAGCTCGGCGCGACGTCGAAGATGGGCGAGCGAACGCTGCGCCGCCTGCTGATTATCGGCGCCAGCGCCGTCGTCAAACAGGCGTCGCGTCGCGGAGCTCCCAAGGGATCGTGGCTGGAACAAATGCTGTCGCGCAAGCCGCGCATGCTGGTGACGGTGGCGCTCGCCAACAAGATGGCGCGCATTGTCTGGGCCCTTTTGGCGAAGGGCGGAAGTTACCGAGCTCCGGCGGCGGTCGCGGCGTAAGCCGGGATCGACGTCAGAGGCTGTCGGGGACGCGAGGTCGGTCGAAGGAGGGTATGGCACAACAGTCGGCGAGACGGGGCTGGAAGAACCAGGGAATGGCAGAGCGCTACCCAAGCGCGCAAAGCTGATGTGGATCCAGTCCGCGAACTCCCATACGGGCCCGCAGCCGATGGCTGCATCAGGAGGCCGGACAGATGGCAGCATCCGACATCGTGCCTACCGCCAAAAAAATCGCTTGCGTCCGAAGGGGCGTCCACAGATG
>NZ_JAMYKU010000075.1:0-1548 GCF_040317575.1 Mesorhizobium sp. M1423 | reverse complement strand
CCGATAGTGTTGAAGAAGTCGGCGATGAAGCCGTGGATCCACTCGCACCGAAGCGTCTTGATTAAGGTCGACGCGACCTCCTCGCCCTAAGTGGCTCGGACGTATGTCCCGAGGGTGCAGATCTTGGCCAATTTCCTGAGGTTCTGGGCGATGGCTGCAAGGTGGAACTCATCGCGGGCACCACAGGGGCCGCGCAATCGCAATCGATCGAGCTTCAGGATGCGCTTGAGGTGCGCGAACAGCATCTCCACCTTCTTCCGCTGATAGCGTGAGGTCTGGTAGGCGTCTGTCTTTGCGATGTCGCGGGCCATGTCGCGCGCGCCCTCATGGATCGAGCGCAGCACCTTGCGCGCCGGCTCCTTCGGGCAACAGCTGGGCTTCAGAGCACAGGCGTCGCAATCCAGCTTGCTGGCGCGATAGCGCATCATTCCATTCTCGTCGACGAGAGGGTGCGGCACCCGATAGGTCTTCTGGCGCTGCCTGAGCGTCTTCCCGCCAGGACAGATGTATGTATCGGCCTTATGGTCGTAGGTGAAGTCGTCGCGCGAGAAGGTGCCATCCTTGCGCCTGGACTTGTCGAAGACCGGGATATGCGGCTCGATCCCACGCTCATGCACCAACCAGTTCAGCATTTCGGCCGAGCCGTAGCCGGTGTCGGCAATCAGCCGCTCCGGCCAGAGGCCGAGCTCGTCGTGCGCCCGCTCGATCATGGTCTTAGCGGCCGTCACCTCGGCTTGGCGCACCGCGGTCGAGGGCTCCACGTCCACGATGATGGCGTGCTCCACGTCGATCAAATAGTTCGTGCAATAGGCATAGACGGCTGGGCCACCCCAAGCGGCAGTCCAGCGCGCGGCGGGATCAACAGGGGAGACGAACTTGGGCTCCACCGGCGTGGCGGCCCCGAAGGTGGCATCATCCAAGGTGGCGAGGTATTCGGCCACGGCCCGCTTGGCCTCTGGCTTGAGTTCCTCAGCTGTTTCAATCCCGCGCTGACGCTGCGCGTCGGCGACGATCATGCTGGCATCGACCGCAAAGCCTTCGCCGCCAACGAGCCCTTCTGCCATGCAGCGTCGGACGACGGTCTCGAACAGTTCGCGCAGCAGATCAGCATCGCGGAAGCGTCCGTGGCGGGTCTTGGAGAAGGTTGAGTGGTCCGGCACATCACCCTCGAGGCCAAGCCGGCAGAACCACCGATAGGCCAAGTTCAGATGTACCTCCTCGCACAGCCGGCGCTCCGAGCGGATGCCGAAGCAATAGCCGACGATCAGCATCCTGATCAGGAGTTCAGGGTCGATCGAGGGACGGCCGATCGGGCTGTAGAAGGGCGCCAGATGCTGGCGGATGGCGGACAGATCGACGAAGCGGTCGATCGATCTGAGCAGGTGGTCCGCCGGCACATGCCGCTGCAGGCTGAAGCCATAGAACAGCTCCTCCTGCATCACACTTTGCTCGCCCATCATCGACTCAATCTCCTCTTACAACGAAGATTGAAGAAGATTGAATCAGTGCTTCAGGACTGCTGCAACCCGGACTTTTTCAACATTATCG
>NZ_JAMYKU010000074.1:0-2033 GCF_040317575.1 Mesorhizobium sp. M1423 | reverse complement strand
GCCACCGGCGGCCAGAGCGCCGACACCCGCTTCGTCTCGAGCGCCACCTACAATGCGGTGTGCGGGCTGCCGGCGACGAAGACCGACGTCAACGGCCTGGTGAAGACCTTCACCTACGATCCGTTCTGCCGGCCCTATCAGGTCTCGCAGAGCATCACCGGCGCCTATGCCAAGACCCGCTTTGAGAACGAGGGCAATCCGGCAACCCAGGCGCTGGCCAGACTGACGCCGCTGCCCAACGGGGCGGGCGAGGATTTTGTCCGCTCCTATTATGACGGGCTTGGCCGGGTCTACCGGGTGGAGACGCCCGGAGAGACGGCGGCCGGCGCAAAGCGCATTGCCGATACCGACTACGATCTGCGCGGCAATGTGCTGCGCACCGCCTTCCCGCGCTTTGTCGGCGACACCGCGCAGTGGACGACCAACTCCTACGATTGGAACGACCGGTTGGTGAAGACCGTCTATGCCGATGCCAGCCAGACGACCTTGGCCCACAGCCTCGACACCGGCACCGGGGCCAATCCGCGGCTTTACGCGGTCACCCAGACCGACCAGATCAATGCGACGACCACACGCCAGTCGAAGAGCGTGTCCTCGACGCGCGGCGATGTCGTGCAGATCGTGCGCGATCTCGGCGGGCTCAATCTGACGGAGGGCCGCAGCTACGATGTCCTTGGCCGGCTGACCGGGGTCAGCGATCCCGGCGGCTCGAGCTGGAGCTACAGCTATGACATGGTCGGCAACCGGCTTTCGGCAACGGATCCCGATCTCGGCACCTGGTCCTATGTCTATGACGGCGCCAACCGGCTGACCAGCCAGACCGATGCCCGCGGCACCGTCACAGCTCTCGCCTACGACCAGATGGACCGGCTGACCCTGAAGACGGCAACGGCATCCGGCGGCAGTGCGGTGACGCTGACGCAGAACACCTACGACCAGGCGGCGGCGGGCTTCTACAACATCGGCCAGCTTACCACATCGACCAATCCAGCCGCCACGCAGGCCGCCAAGTATGATGGCTTTGGCAAGGTTGCCCGCCAGGACGTCACGCTGGGAACGCTGACCCACACCACGACCAGCGTGCGCGATGCCTCCGGCCAGACGCTGCGCACCCAATACCTGCCGGTGCCGCTCGACTTCGGCACGCTGGCCGCCCCGCTGCAATATACCGCCGGCAACAAGCTGCTCTCCGCCTCCGGCTTCATCACCTCGACCATCTACGAGGCCGACGGCCAGACCAAGGAGATCACCTATGCGAATGGGGTGAAGACGTCCTTCATTTATTCGCCGACCCGCCGCTGGCTGACCCGCGTCACCACGGCCAAGGGCGCCACGGTCCTGCTCGACGACCAGTATGCCCGCGATCTCATCGGCCGCATCACCGGCACGACCGGGCAGGCGGCCTCCGACAGCTGGACCTACGGCTATGACAAGGCCGACCGGCTGACTTCGAGCGACAATCTTGGCAACAACACGCTCGACGAGACGTTCGTCTATGCCGCCAACGACAACCTGACCTCACGCACCCGTGTTGCCGGGACGTACATCTATCCCGCGGCGAGCGCAGCCCGTCCGCACGCGCCGACCGCGGTCGGCGCCAAGACGCTCACCTATGATGCCAACGGCAACATGACCGCCGACGGCACCCGGACTCTGGTCTGGGACGAGGCCAACCGCCTGAAGACGGTCACGCAAGGCTCCAGCGCCGTGTCGCTGTTCTATGGCCCGGACGGCGCGCGGGCGAAAAAGAGCTCGTCCTTCGCCACCACGCTCTATCCCGACGCGTCCGTCGAGATCGATCCGGCGACACCCGGAGCGGAGATCTACACCCGCTATCCCCATCCCGACGTCAAGGTGACCGGCGCCACCAAAGCCTTCCTGCATCGCGACCACCTGGCCTCGGTGCGCATGGTCACCGATGCCTCAGGCGCCATTGCCGAGCAGACCAACTACGCCAGCTATGGCGAGCGCCTCAACACCGGTTTCCAGACGCAAAAATCCTATATCGGCGAGCGCTTCGATCCCGAGACCGG
>NZ_JAMYKU010000073.1:0-2694 GCF_040317575.1 Mesorhizobium sp. M1423 | reverse complement strand
ACTACGCCAGCTATGGCGAGCGCCTCAACACCGGTTTCCAGACGCAAAAATCCTATATCGGCGAGCGCTTCGATCCCGAGACCGGGCTGCTCTACCTCAATGCCAGATACATGGATCCGGTGCTGGGCAGATTCATCTCGCCCGATGACTGGGATCCGACGCTGCCGGGCGTAGGAACAAACCGATATGCCTATGCCCAGAACGACCCGGTCAACAAGAGCGATCCCAACGGGCATATTATTGACACTATATGGGATGGACTTAGCATCGCTTACGACGCCGGGATGATCGGCTATGGGTATTTCGCTGACGACCAAGAGGCTTGGAACAACGGTTGGGTTGATTTGAGCGTCGATGCCGTTGCAGCAGTCGTACCAGGTCTTCCAGCAGGGGCGAGCAAACTTGCGCGCGCTTTGAAAGCGGTCGATAACGCTCCAAAAATTGCCAAACCTTTAAAAATTGAAGAAAAAGCTGTAAAACCGGGCGACATCGGCACATATGGACAGCTGAAAGAACAAAAGAAGGCATACGGCGAAACCGAGCCAGTGGACATGGATCACCAGCCGTCGTTTGCGGCGCAAGTCAAAAATCGAGAAGATGCTTTAGGAAGAAAACTGACTGACGCAGAAAGGGCTCAACTCAAAAACGCGACACCTGCCGTTGCTTCACCTCGTGCCGTGCATCAACAAACCAGCCCGACATACGGGGCAAGAAATACGAAGAAAAAAATTGACGAGGATGCTAAAAATTTGAACGCCGCAGCCGTCAGAGATAAAAAGGAATTTGACAAAGCCATGGCAGAAAGGGGTGGAGATTCTGGAGGTAAAAAAGATGACAATATCAATGACTAAATACCTGGGAGAACGTTCGTCAGCTCTGTTGACATCTGCGCCCTTTAATTCTTGGAAATTCAAAAGATCAGTTGATAGGGACCTTCCAGAGACTGAGATAAACTATGTAGCTAGAACAAACGGATTTTCATCACGGCTGATTGGAGTGTTGTAGGGTTTATGTAGATGAGTTTTTCGGAGTTTCAGCCACGTCATGTGCTCTGCATTCTGGGAATGCAGGGAAGATTTTCTGAGCTGTGTCGCTCAATTCAGTCGGCGATCGACAATTTCGCCCCGGGGTTTGAAATTGACACGCACTTTTCGCAGGACGCGCCGGATGATCGCATGGTTGAGTCGTTCGATGTGTCTTGGGATCGGATACATAAGGGGGAGCGGACTAGACAGGACGAAGAGGCCGTCCATGAGCACGGTTGCGTGGTTTATGTACTTGGTCCCCATATGGATATCGAAAGTGCCGTTGAAACATCCGCAATCGCCCTTCGTTTAACCGTGCATGCACTGAACAATGGTGCTATTGCCGCCAAAGGCGAGAGTGCTGGCATTGCGCACGGTGTGGCTCGATGGAAACAACTTGGCCGTGATGCGGAAAACGCGCAGGACGGCACGAGTTTAGCGCGTACTTGCCGCCTTGCCTTCAGCAAGCGGCCGTTAAGTGACGGAGAGTTCCTCTGTAGCGTCGGTTTCCATCTGGTCGGTCTGCCAGAGGTCTTCGTGTCAAGGAGTCTGTCCGACGATGAGCTGGTGCTCAGCTCGATAATCGACCGCGTTGCCGATGAGATGTTTACCGAAGGCATCGGGCTGACCTTAGCCCGAAACAATGGGATACTGCTACCCATCGAAGCGTACGAAGAAGACGATTTTAAATTCAACCCGTATGGTGGTGTCTACTTGAGCCATGGCGACAAAGGGATTGAACGAAGCCGCTAACGCGGCATTTGGCGCATCGGATGCGGGTGACGCTTCTGTTTTGAAGGATTGCGGCTGTTGAAGCGCAATCTCAGAACAGGAGAAACGACATGGTCGAGTTGAGCCCACTTCGTCGGCGCATGATCGAGGACATGACAGATCCGCAATCTGTCGCCGGCCACGCAACTATCCTACGTACACGCGGTGGCGAAGTTTTCCCGCCATTTCGGTCGCTCTCCGGACCGGCTTGGCCTTGAAGACGTCCGCGCTTTCCAGGTGCATCTGGTCTCGTGGCCGCGGCTGAACCAGACGGTGTGCGCACTGCGGTTCTTCTACGGCGTGACGCTCGGCCAAGCCGAGATTCCGGAACGGATCGTTTCTGCCCGCGCGCACGCTGCTGGTCGTGCTGAGCGCCGACAAGGTTGTCCGTTTCTTGAGGCGGTGCCGCCTGAAGGCGCGGACGGCCTTGACCACGGCCTACGCTGGCGGCCTTCGCGCTTCGGAGACCGTGGGGCTGAAGATCGGCCACATCGACAGCGGACGCGGCGTGATCCGGATCGAGCACGGCAAAGGGCGGCAAGGACCGCACTGTGATGTTGTCGGCGCAGCTTCTGCGCATCCTACGGATTTACTGGCGGCTGGCGAAGCCGCAGGACTGGCTGTTTCCGGGCGCGGTGCCGATCGCCCTATCCGGTGTGCAGGTATTGTATTCGGCGTGTCGCTCGGCGCGTGCAGCCGCCGGCATCGACAAGTGACGGTCCACACGCTCAGGCACAGCTTCGCCACGCATCTTCTGGGGAACGGCACCGACATCCGCATCATCCTGGTTCTCTCCGGGGAGTTCGCGCTCCGGACCGCCTCAAAACCCAATTGGTCACGAAAAGTCAGCATTATTTAGCCTTCGAGACCCGATAACGACCTGTATGCGGCTATACAC
>NZ_JAMYKU010000072.1:0-3406 GCF_040317575.1 Mesorhizobium sp. M1423 | reverse complement strand
GTGATGCCAGATGCCGAACCACGTTCATATGCTCCTGACGGCCGCTTCGGGGATTTACGAAGACGAGAATCCCCTACGGAATCCCAAACCATCGAACCATCGTAAGCGCTGTTCCGGCGGCACCTTCGCGCGGATGACGATGTTCGACGCCCTTGAGGGCTTCGACACATGACAGTTTCAGAGTTTACGCTTAAGTCCAGGGACGGAAAGCCGGTCCATCGGCTGGAGATCTTCACTGGTTCGGGTCGGCGGCGTGAGTGGCCGCCAGAGGAGAAGCCGGCGGTGGTGACGGCAGCGCCTCCGAAGCCTGCGGCGAAGCATCGGCCACGGCAAGCGGGAGCCGGCTCAAGACGCTGGTGTGATCGCGCTCAATAGGCCGCCTGCCATTTACAACGTCGGCCGCCTCATGAACTCCACCAACCCTACCGTCACGCAAGTCGCCAAGTATGACGGCTTTGGCAAAGTCGACCGCCAGGACGTCACCATTGGCATGCTGACCGACACCACGACCAGCGTGCGCGATGCCACGGCGTTTTGCAGAACTTGACGCACACGACTCCGGCTTCCGGAAGTAAGGCGGCAGTCCGCCGCTCGCTGTTTCAAATTTCCCTGTGGATATTCCCACTATGACGATGCGGTGTCGTATTCGTTTGGCGGGGAGGCGGTAATTGTAAGCAACTTGGGCTCGGGGGAATCATGAACAAGTTGCTTGTTGGCGCGGCATTGCTTGCCGCCGGCGTCTTCGGCGCAGATACATCTTTCGTTTCTTATATTAGTAGCTCCGCAGGGATCGCTGCTTTTGCACAGGAGGCGCAAGGGACTTCGCCTGACCCTGGCGCGAGTGGCGGCTTCGGCAATAGCGGGGCAGCACTTGGCTCGGGAACAGGCTCCGGCACGGATGATGCGGGCGGAGCGACCGCAGCAGGAACGACGGGAGATGCTACGCCGGCGGGCGATGGTCCGGATGCGGCCGCCAAGGTCGACGGCAATCCGGCTGACAGCGAGGCTGCCGATGCCAAGACCGGCACCGCAGCGAAGACCACCGACAGCGAAACCGCGCCAGAGGAGCCTGCCGCAACGACGCTGGCAACGACCACGACTACCGGGAGCGGCGATCCCGAGGCGATCGGCACGCCGAAGGTGGATCTGCCGAAGAGTTCAGGCAACGGCAATCTGGGCTACGCCATCGGCATCGATGTCCCGGATTTCCACGGCATCGAACCGTCGATCGCCCTCAATTACAATTCTTCGCGCAAGACCAAGACCGGCGGCCTCTACCAGGGTTGGCTGGGATATGCCTGGGGCCTGGATGGTTTTGATGTCATCGAGCGGGCAAGCCCAGGCTATGGCATGCCGGCCTTCGATGCGACCGACATTTATCTGCTCGATGGCCAGGCGATGGTCGCCTGCGTCGCGGGCATGGTGTCGCCGTCGTGTTCGACCGGCGGCACGCATGCGACGGAGAATGAATCCTATCGCCGCATTGCGCTCAACGGCACCACCAACGAATGGAAGGTGACGGATCGCGACGGCACCGTCTCAACCTTCCGCTCGGTCGCTGCGGTGGCGAATCTCAGCCCTCCCCTGACCATCCCAGGCAAGGATGGGGCTACAGTTGCCAACCCAGCCTATGATCTGGCCTACAATTATCGCTGGCTGCTGACCTCGGTCACCGACACCAACGGCAACAGCGTCGCCTACAGCTACACCTGTCCGGCGAGCCCGGTCTGCTATCCCGACACGATCAGCTACAACGGTACGGTCGTAAAATTCTACCTTGAGACGCGGCCCGACCTGATCCTGATGGGCAATGGCCGTGATATCTCGGAGACCAGCCAGCGCATCAAGGCGATCGGCGTCACGGTCTCCAGCACGCTGCGCAGCGCCTACAAGCTGACCTACGACCAGGCGCCGTTCTCCAGTACCTCGCGTCTCACCGCCGTCACCCGCTACGGCACCGATGCCACCATCGCCGCCGACGGCACCATCACCGGCGGCACCGCAAAGCCGCTCGGCCAGATGACCTATCAGAATACTGATGGGGTTTATGCGCCGCTGACTTCCCAAATCTACCAAATGTCGCCCATCTGGGGAACACCAGCAGAAAAGCCGAGAGAGGTCGGCGACCTTAATTTTGATGGCCGGGACGAGGTCTTCGGTGACTATACCGAAGAGATGTCGCAAAACATGGGAGGCCAAGAAACAAGAACGACGACCAAAATATACAAGCGAATAATAAAGTTTGGCACTGATGGGGCTCCAATCGATAACAAATTCGTCTATCTCCGGTCAAACACCACAACATCATTCACGGAGAACCCGACCAAGAAGCCCATCTATTTCTCAGCGCCAGGACGCTTTCTTCCTGGCAAGAACACGATGGACTTTTTATATTACACCGACGGCGCGTCATCCACCACCAATCAGAATGGGTATACCACAGTGTGGTATTCTCCCTCGGGTTCGTTTCTCCTAACGGATACGCAACTGGCAATGACCAAATCGGACTGCCATCCGACGGCGCCAATTGGATACCAGTCCGCCTGCGATGCCTTGCCCTACGGCCAGTTGACGACGGCCCCCGGTACGCCGAACGCCGTGACCGACGCGAATGGCGACGGCATCGATGTAGCCAACAAAGGCGGTGGCATGGGGGTGGGCGACTTCCTTGGCAATGGTCGTCAGCAGCCGATCTTCATATCAGGCGACAATTTGAAAAAGGGAGTATTTTCAGGCGACAAATGGCAGCCGAGCGGGACGTCATTCGACATTACCTGTCCAACGCTGCAATTTTCCGGCACCGGCACTTGCGTTCTGGCCGATGTCAATGGCGATGGGGCGACAGACATTTTCCATTACAACCAGGGCGGCAGCACCCGAGTGTTCCTGTCGACCGGGATCGGCTTCAAGAGCTATGCCAAGCACGACGCGGACGGAGACATCGGGATCCTGCGCGACTTTGATAATGACGGTCGCGTGGACCTCATCACGCTGAGCAACAGCAATCTCGAGACCCAGCCCTACACCACCGGCGCAGTTAAGATTTACTTCCTGCAGCCGTCCTCGACGGATTTCACGCCAGTCCGGTTTTATCTTCCTGTCGCGATGACCGCCGGCACTGTTATCGGCGACTTCAACGGCGACGGCCTGCCGGACTTTACTGACTACAAAGACCACATGTTCATCTCTGCCCCCGGCGCCGGCAATCCGAACCTTTTGCGGTCGGTGGTGACGGAGTTGGGCGGGACGGTTGCGGTGGAGTATGCGCCGTCGTCGACCTGGGCGAACACGTATCTGCCGCAGGTGGTGCATGCGGTGACGAAGCTTTCGGTCGGCGACGGCCGCGGCCAGACGGCGGTGAGCACCTACAGCTATGCCGGCGGCAAATACGATCCGGCGGCGCGCA
>NZ_JAMYKU010000071.1:0-3572 GCF_040317575.1 Mesorhizobium sp. M1423 | reverse complement strand
ACCGACCGGCCAAGGAACTGGCTGCGGTGCTGAGCTCCGTGCTCGGCACTTCGGTCAAGACCGAGGAAGAGACGGCCGGCGCGAATGTGTCGCCCGACATGACGCCGATCGCCTTGCAATCCGATGGCGTGACGCCTGTGCCATTGACCGGCCCGTCCCCTTCGCTGGCTTTGGCGCCAGACGGACAGTCGCCCACCCATGCCAAGGTCGTCGCCGATGTCGAGAACAATGCGCTGCTGATCCAGACCACGGCACGGGACTACGATCGCATCCAGCACATATTGGCGAAGCTCGACATCTTGCCGACGCAAGTCATGCTGGAGGCGGTGATCGCCGAAGTGACGCTGAACGACGACCTGAAGTTCGGCCTGCGCTGGTTCTTCGAAAACAATGGTATGAAGATCTCGCTGTCCGACGTGGCGAGCGGATTTACCGGCGCGACCTTTCCCGGTTTTGGCTGGACCTACGCGACTGATAACATCCAGGTCACGCTGAACGCACTCGCCAGCATCACCGACGTCAATGTGATATCGGCGCCGACCATCATGGCGCTCAACAACCAGAAGGCAATCCTGCAGGTTGGCGACCAGGTGCCGATCATCACGCAGCAGGCTGTGGGAACATCGACCGCCGACGCGCCGATCGTCAATTCGGTCGAGATGAAGGACACCGGTGTCATTCTCACGGTCACGCCGCGCATCAACAATGCCGGCCGTGTCATGCTCGATATCAGCCAAGAGGTCAGCAACGTCACCAAGACGACCAGCTCCGGCATCGATTCGCCAACCATCCAGCAGCGCAAGATCCAGACCCGTGTGCTGGTCAATGACGGCGAGAGCCTGGCGCTCGGCGGTCTCATCCAGGAGCGTAATAATGTCGATCGCGGCCAGGTGCCGATCCTCGGCGACATTCCAATCATAGGCAACGCCTTCAAGCACAAGAGCGACAGCGTCGGGCGAACCGAGCTGATCATCTTCATTCGACCGCGCGTTATCCGCGACATTAGCGAGGCCCGCCAAGTCACGGATGAATTCCGCGGGAAGATCAGCCTGCAGACGCCGATCCAGCAGCGCCGCGGCGGAACCCCTCTGCAACAGAATCTCAAACGACTGAAATACTGATGGGCGCCCACTTGTCACTCGTGCTGGCCGCAACGATCGCTCTGACGGCAATCCTTGTCGCCATTTCAGTCGCGGATTTTCGACGGCTGATTATTGCCGATGAACTCAATTTGGCGTTGGCCGCCACGGGCCTTGGCTTCCAAGCTGCAACACGACTAGATCAGGTCCCTAGCCAAATTCTGTTCGCCGTTGGAACCTTGTCCGCTGTCTGGCTCATTCGGCGCGGCCATTTTGCAATGACCGGCCGGGTCGGTCTCGGGCTCGGTGACGTCAAAATGCTCGGCGCCGCCGCATGCTGGATCAACCCGCTGCTGCTGCCGGTCTTGCTGTTCATAGCGAGCGCAAGCGCTCTGCTGTTCATCGGCGGTCAGGTGGTCGCGGTGGGTCCAGCGGCGGCGCGGGTGCGCGTCCCGTTCGGTCCGTTCATCGCAACGGGCCTTGGCTGCTGCTGGGCACTGGAACAATTTGCAGGTTGGAACATGGGACTACTCTGATGACTTCTCTCCGTTTCATTCGACCAAGCAGAAAACACCGCCGTGAATGCGAAAATCGTGAAAGCGGCTTTACGCTCGTCGAGCTTCTGGTCGTGCTTGCCATCATCGCGCTGATCGCCACGCTCGCCGCCCCGCAGGTTCTGCGCTATCTCGGCTCGGCCAGGACCAACGCGGCCAAGGCACAAATTCGCAACATCGAAAGCGCCCTCGAACTCTACTATGTTGATAACGCCAAATATCCAACTTCGGAGGAAGGCCTCTCTGCGCTGGTGACGGCGCCTGCCGGCGAAGAGCGCTGGAACGGGCCTTATCTCAAGGGGACCACGGGTCTGAACGATCCCTGGGGGAAGCCTTATTCCTACGAAGTGAAGGCGGATGCGAGCCGTGTCTTGATCCGCACCTTCGGCCGCGACGGCAAGCCAGACGGGAGTGGCGAAGATCAGGACATCACCAACTGACCGACATTCCGGATCGTAGATAGTCAGTTCGTGGGCTGCGCTTGGGTATCTGCCAACTCGAGGCGCGCAAAACCTGCGGATGAGTAGGTCGCGCCGTCACGATCGACCGAGATCGTGAACCGCACGGCGGCCGGCAGGCGCCGCTGCGCGCTCCAGGTGTCCGACCACAGAGATGCTCCTGGCGAGCCGTCGAGATATTCGAATTTTATGGCGGTGACACCGGTAAACAGTCGTACGGATTGGCTGTCGGATGAATTGTTGTTTTCGCTGCCGCGCCGCGGTTTTTGGACAATGGCTAAGGTGTCTTCGGACTCGCTTCCAAGCGAAACGGCGATCTCCCGCAGTGCTGAAGACCTGAAGCCGATCGCCTGAACGCCGTTGAATTCAATTCTGGCCGGTTGGCCGCTGAGATAGATCACACTCTCCGGCGACGATTTTGACAACGGCAGCGGTTCCGCACGACTGATTGCCCTTTCGAGAAACCGCGAGGCAGCATCGACCTCCATCTGCATCTCGGTAGCCTTCTCGACGCGCATCATCGTTCGGGCTTGCCCGAGAAAGACAATCATCAGCGAGGAAATGACGCCGACCAGAGCGAGCCCGACCAGCACATCGATAAGTGCAAATCCCTCGACCGATGCCGATGACTTGCGAGTTGCACCTAGGCGACGTGATTCGATGCGGAGTCTGAGGACGTCCAAAAGAAACCCTGGAAGCCGTCGCCCGCAAATATCGGAGGGGCGGCTCATTGAGAGTTCGTATCCCGCCCGGGAACAAACGTCAGAAACGGCTGGCCACGCCCGGTACCTGCGGCGTCGGTTCTCTCGATGACGATCGCCGTTAGTTTCGCCGTCGAGACGTCGATAGTGTGGGTTTTCAGGCTCCAGCCGGGTTGCGTCATGTCCGTGTCGGCCGACCCGCCACGGGCTTGATAATTAGCCAACATCGCACGTACTGCGCGAGCGGCTTCGACCTGCGCCTTCGCAACCGCGATGCTGCGGCTCGCCATCACGATCGACTGGCTTGCGATACCAAGCACAAGCGCCAGGATCGTCATCGCGACGATCATCTCCAGGATCGAAAACCCGTCTTCCCCGGAAGAAGGGTTGTCCTGCGAAATCATGGGAGTTTTCGCCGCGTTGCCAGCCCGGTCAGCCAGTTCACCTCGATGCGCACCGTCTGGCTTTTCCGTTGTAGGTCGATGTCCAGTCCGGAAGCGCTGCCATCGGGGAGGAATGTCAACGTCGCCTGCCGATCCGCAGCGACGGTTTCCAGCCCGGTCGTCACGGTCATCTCGACGTCTTGAGGCAGGACGAGTGTGTCTCGATCATCGAAGCGGATCGCGCCGGCGCGAGGATCGATGACGATCTGTTTCGGTCTGGCGGTGGCGATTGCAGACGTGCGTGACAGGCGCAGTCGCGTGGTGATCTCGCTCGACAAACGTTCCAGATTCTTGGTTCGATAATTTCTGGCAATGCCTGGAGCCGCAATGGCCGCGA
>NZ_JAMYKU010000070.1:0-3921 GCF_040317575.1 Mesorhizobium sp. M1423 | reverse complement strand
GGGGAGAAGAGGCTGGCGTCAACGCCGGCGACCTCCTCTCCCCTCGGGGAGAGGTCGGAATGACCCCAATTTCCCTTAGCAATTAGTATGGGAATACCGGTGAGGGGGCACATGCCCCTATGCGATTGCTACAGTTGAAACGAAGGCCGGCGTTCTTTCGCGCCCCCCTCTGCCCTGCCGGGCATCTCCCCCACGAGGGGGGAGATTGGCTGTCATCGGCGCTTTCGCCAATCACCAGCGTTGCAGGATGAGCGCCAAGGCGGAAGCCGCCATCTCCCCCCAAGTGGGGGAGATGGCCGGCAGGCCAGAGGGGGGCGCTGTCCCGCCGACCTATCAGTCGACGGCATTAGCTTACCCGCGCAAGTTCCAGCTCATCACACGTTGAAACGAAGGCCGGCGTTCTTTCGCGCCCCCCTCTGCCCTGCCGGGCGTCTCCCCCTCAAGGGGGGAGATTGGCTGTCATCGGCGCTTTCGCCAATCACCAGCGTTGCAGGATGAGCGCCAAGGCGGAAGCCGCGATCTCCCCCCAAGTGGGGGAGATGGCCGGCAGGCCAGAGGGGGGCGCTGTCCCGCCGACCTATCAGTCGATGGCATTAGCGTACCCGCGCAAGTTCCAGCTCATCACACGTTGAAACGAAGGCCGGCGTTCTTTCGCGCCCCCCTCTGCCCTGCCGGGCATCTCCCCCACGAGGGGGGAGATTGGCTCATCACGCCTTCCCCGCCGCATACTCCAGCGCCACCACGCCGTTGCTGAATTGCCTGGCAAACACCAGCTCGAGCGGCAATTGCGCGCCGGGCGGGAACAGCAGCTTGCCCTGGCCGACAGCGCCGGGGTAGCTGAGCAGCCGGATGCGGTCGACAAGGCCGTGGCGCAGCAGTTCCTGCGCGACGCTGAGGCTGCCATGCACATAGATGTTGCCGCCGCTGCCTTGCTTCAGCCCTCTGACCGCGTCCGGCAACGCGCCAGTCAGCAGCTCGGCCGGCTGCCAGTCCAGCGCCGTCAAACTGGTCGACGCGACATATTTCGGCAGCGCATTGAACCGGTCGGCGAAATCTCCGGTCTCCTTGGGCCACGAGCCGGCAAAGATCTCATAGGTCGTGCGCCCCAAAAGCATGGCGCCGCTATCGGCAAGCTCGTCGTCCTTGAACTTTTGCATCTCATCGTTCCAGGCCACGCTCGGTAGCTTTTCGACCTCGGCAATGCCATCGACGCTGATGAATTCGGTGACGATGAGTTTTCTCATGGCGGGGTTCCTTTCTGCCGGGGGGACGGATGGCGCGGGCCTTATGCGACATGCGCCATCAACTAGCGCGCCGCTTTTTCAGGGGGAGGGCTTTCCCCGGTTCGCTTCCAAAGAGCGATGGCCGCCTCTGCTCCCTAAGCCGCCGGTCGTTCGGTCATGCCACAAGGTCCGCGTCGGGTGGGGGCCGGTCCTTTTTGCCTGTCCCCTATTGAATCTGGTTCGTAGTTACCGGCTGCCTACAGGTTGGCAATACCGGCTTTTAGCAGTCCTTCGCGGACGTGCTGCACATCAGACTCCTGGGCATAGTGCAGGGTGGCGATGAATGAATCGAGGTCGAATTGGGGATCGAGCGTTCTGATCTTGCCTAGATGCGCCGCGGCCGCGATTTCGTCGCCGAGCCAGCCGTAGCAGGCAGCGGCGAAAGCGTGCTGAACCGAGTCCATGGTTGACAGATGCATGAAAGCTTCGATCGCCTCGCCATACTGGCGCGCGGCGAAATGCGCCTTTCCCAGATGGCTCCAGAACCTCTCCGGGTGGTGCGGGTTCAGCTGCATGGCCTTGCGGATCCATTCAATTCCCTCTTCCGGCCTCCCCAGCCAGGTCAATAACTCGCCTTGCTGCACCACCACGAGGTCGTAATTGGGATTGAGGGCCAGCGCCCGCTCTTGATGGTAGCGCGCTGTGGTCAGCTCATTGTTGTTCACGTTCACTGCGGCCAGGATGCGGTGGACATCGGCATCGTTGTTGTCCAGCGCCAGCGCCCTGTCCAGCGCTGCCATGATGTTGTTCCAGATGGCATCCCTGTCTTCGCACCAGTTATGGACCCAGGCCTGGCCAAGAATGCAGGCCCGCCAGGCATGGGCATGGGCATAATCGGGGTCGAGCGTGACGGCCCTTTCTATCAAGGTTTGCGCGCGTTCATTATCCGCAATCGTGCTTCGGTGATGCAGCACCTTGGCAGCAAGCACACATTCATACGCGGCCATGTTTGCAGGTTTCGCCCGCGCGAGCTGGTCCCGCTGAGCCGCCTCGACACGACCGGGCAGCGTGGCTGCGATCGCCGCGGTCACCTCATCCTGAATCGCGAATATGTCGTCCAGCTTCCGGTCATATTTGTCTGCCCAGATATGAGCGTCATTCGCCGTGTCGATGAGCTGAACCGTCACGCGCACCCTGTCGCCGATCTTGCGGACGCTTCCCTCCACCAGGTATTGGACGTCGAGTTTCTCGGCCACCTCGCGCACATTCACGGCGCGGTTCTTGTAGACGAAGGCGGAATTGCGCGAGATGACGAACAACTCATGGTGGCGGGACAGTTCGGTGATGATGTCCTCGGTCAGTCCGTCCGCGAAAAATTCCTGCTCGGGGTCGCCGCTCATGTTGGTGAATGGCAGCACCACTATCGAAGGTTTCGAGATGGATCGCTTTGCCTCGACTTCCGGCAGGACAGAACTATCAAACCCGATGCGATAGAGGCGAACCGGGCGGCTGATGTTCTTTAACGTCTTCTCACCCAGGTCCTCCATGGCAATTTCGAGACGGTCGGCAATTTGGGTCGCCACCGCTGCGGTCACGCAGATACCGCCGACGTCGGCGAGTTGCTCGATGCGCGAGGCAATATTGACGCCGTCGCCGAAAATGTCCTCATCGTCGAAAATGATGTCGCCGAGATTTATGCCGATCCTGAATTCCATACGCCGTTCTTGCGGCACATCCGAATTGCGCCGTTTCATGCGCTGTTGAATTTCCACGGCGCATTTCACGGCATCAGTCACGCTCTGGAACTCAACGAGCATGCCGTCTCCGGTGGTCTTGATGATCCGGCCCTTGTTCTTCGCGATCGCGGGATCGACCAGTTCTATGCGATGGGTCCGAAGGCGTGCGAGCGTGCCGGATTCATCGGCCTCCATTAGCCGACTGTAGCCCGCCATATCGGCCGCCAGAATTGCGGCTAGTCTCTGTTCCATCGCTGAACCAAAAACCAAGCCTATACTTCCTGGGCCGCCAAATCCAGCAATTTGGGCTTGTGGCTGAATCAAGAAGTCTTCCTACCGCACCGGCAAGAAAGGGCGGATCAGAACCTTCCGCCTTCCGCCTGGTGCCGCCAACTCGATCGCATCAATGGCGGGAGGCGCGGCGTCGAGCTCGTCGAGGCGACATATTTCGGCAGCGCGTTGGACCGGTCGGCGAAGTCTCCGGTCTCCTTGGGCCACGAGCCGGCAAAAATCTGATAGGTCGTGCGCCCCAAAAGCATGGCGCCGCTGTCGGCAAGCTCGTCCTCCTTGAACTTTTGCATCTCATCGTTCAAGTCACGCTCGGCAGCTTCTCGACCTCGGCGATGCCATCGACGCTGATGAATCCGGTGACGATAAGTTTTCGCATGCCGCTTTCCCTTCTGTCAGAGGACGGATGGCGCCAGCCTTTTGCGACATGCCTCGTGAAATTAGCGCGACGCTTTGTTGTTCTTCGGTCGATGTCAGACCCAAGCGTCGATCTCAGTCGACCTGGTGCCCGGCATCAATTCCTACCGGCAGGAGAAGCGCGAAACGGTGGTGGGCGGTCGGTGCTTGTTTTTCCGCGATGGCCGCTTTTGACCGATAGTGTTGAAGAAGTCGGCGATGAAGCCGTGGATCCACTCGCACCGAAGCGTCTTGATTAAGGTCGACGCGACCTCCTC
>NZ_JAMYKU010000069.1:0-3962 GCF_040317575.1 Mesorhizobium sp. M1423 | reverse complement strand
AGGTCGCGTCGACCTTAATCAAGACGCTTCGGTGCGAGTGGATCCACGGCTTCATCGCCGACTTCTTCAACACTATCGGCCGAAAACCGTTGTTCGCTAAGCTCAAAGCCTTCAAAGGCGTCGCAATGCGCAGCGAGAAAACGGATCAAAACTTCCCAGCAATGATCTACGCGGCGCCGCTGTCATCACTCACGTTGACTCTCAGCAGGCCCTAGATTCTTTCAGCTCTTTTTGCTAGCGAGGCACGATGAGCAGCCGACTGCCGCCCGCCTTCTCCAAGCATCTTAAGTCCCGCCCGGCGCCGAAAGTGCAGCCGCCGAAAGCCAAACCGCCGTCGCGCGCGCAAGCTGACGACATGCTGTTGCGACAGGCGCTCGAACTCCAGCAAGCCAAACGGCTCCCGGAGGCCGAGGAACTATGCCATCGCGTTCTCGCCCGCACGCCCAACCACCCGCTTTCGCTCTACATCCTCGGCACGCTGGGACTCGGTGTCGACGATGAGTTGGCCTTGGAATATTTCGCGCGGGCGGCAGGCCAGGCGCCTGAAAATCCATATTTCCACCTCAGTCTGGGAGAGGTCGGCCTGAAGCTTGGCGACAGCTTGCTTGCGACCAGGCACCTGCAGCGCGCCTGCGAATTGAAGCCCGATCTGGTGGAAGCGCTTTGCGGACTGGCCCGTGCCTACGTCAACTTCGATAAGGCCGAGATGGCTTTGCCCCTTTACGAGAAGGCGCTGAAGATCAATAGCGATCATCCCATGGTCCGGATAGGTCTGGCTGGCGCTCTCACCAGCGTCGGTCGCATGGACGAAGCCAGAGCCTGTCTGAAGCAGGCAATCCAACGTCGCGTCGATGTTGGAGAGGCGTACAATGGCCTGGTTGACACGCGCAAGTTTAGCGAAAAACCTGCCGAGCTCGACTCTATCCTGGACGAACTCTCCAATCCCAAGCTCGACCCGGATGTTGCATCGCAACTCCATCACGCCGCCGGCAAAGTGCTGAACGACCTTCAGCGTTATGAAGAGGCGATGGATCACTTCCAGAAGGCAAAAGAGGCCGCTGGCCGTGGTTTCGATCTGGCGTCCTTCCGCCGCTATGTCGATTCCATGATCGAGATATTCAACCCGTCATTGCTGGAAGCCAAGGCTGGCCACGGCAGTCCGTCCGAAGTGCCTGTGTTTGTGCTGGGCATGCCCCGGTCGGGGACGACGCTGACCGAGCAAATCTGCGCGAGCCATCCGGATGTCCATGGCGCCGGGGAACTCACGAAGCTGCGTCGAATGGCAGGCTTGATGGGTTTCAGAATGCAATCGGACGAGGCCTTGCGCAGTTCGATCATGTCGATGACCAGGAACCAGTCGAGAGCGCTAGCCGAAGAGTATTTGTCCTATCTGCGTCAACACGCGCCAGGCGCGCTCCGCATCATCGACAAGATGCCTCATAATTTTGAAGTTATCGGCTTGATCGGAATTCTCTTTCCCAACGCGCGCATCATTCATTGCCGCCGCGATGCCATCGACAATTGCGTCTCGTGCTTCGTCTTGAAGTTCACCAAGGAGCATGGTTACAACGCCGACCTTGAGACGCTCGGATTGTACTACCGCGAATATAATCGCTTGATGCGGCATTGGGATAGGATCTTTCCCGGGCGCATCTTCGAAAGCCGCTACGAGATGCTGGTTGCCGATCAGGAGGCCCAATCGCGCCGTCTCATCGATCGTCTTGGATTGCCCTGGGACGATGCCTGCCTGCGCTTTTTCGAGAAGGACAGATCGGTCAATACCCCCAGCCGCTGGCAGGTCCGGCAGCCGATTTATACATCATCGGTCAAGCGCTGGAAAAAGTATGAGAGCACAATCCAGCCGCTGATCCGGTCGCTTGGCGATCTCGCCGAGATTTGATCCGGAGCTGGCGGTCCACATTGCCTGGATCGTGATATCTGAACCGCGCAGGCTTGCGGCTGATTACCGGCGTGCGGCCAGATATCGGTCGGTAGAATTTCTCAGCGCCTGGCGGAGAACGATCGCGACCTGACCGACGCCGTGCTCACGCTGCTGGTCGTGGAGTCGCCTCGATACGAAAAACCCGGCGGTTGGCCCGCCGGGTTCGATCTCAAGTCAAGCTCGGTTTGTTAGAACGAGCGCTGGAAGCGGAGCATGCCGCCGACGCTGTCCTTTTTGTCGGCATTGGTCCAGTTGCGATCGTCGGCTTTATCAAACTGACCATCGCGAGCCCAATCGACTTCGGCGGTGATCGTGAAGCCGGGGACGATATCATAGGCGACGTTCGCGGCGACACCGTAGTTCTTGTCGTCGTCAACCGATGCCTGAAGGTTGAACGAGGTCTTCTCGTTGATGGTGTAGGTGCCACCACCCCAGACTGCCCAGTTGCCGCCCCACTGCTTGTAGAAGTTGCGGTCGATGTTGTCGTCCGAACCGTAACCGGCCATCAGGAACAGTGTCAGGTTCTGTATCGGCGTAACGTCAACGCGAACCTTGCCGGCCCACTCTTCCCAAGTGCTGTCATAGGCGGCGACGCCGGTGATCGAGCCCCAGCCCTGCGTGTATTTGAGACCGCCGACGACATACGGAACATAGCTGTCGATGGAATCATTGCCGCTGTTGCTGTCTTGGAACTCGCCAGGATCCGCATCGGCACTGCCCGAACCGGTTTCCAATGAAGCCACGGCCGAGAAGCCGTTGCCTGCATCGAAATAATACTGGACGACATTGGTGTCGAAGCCGCCGTAAGGAACCAGCGTATCCTGGATGACATTGCCAGCGTAGCCGCTGAACGTATTGAAGGCCGATTCGTCCTTGCCGACGCGAAGGCCGCCGAGCTGGATCCAAGCGAAGTTCAGCGAAACACTCGTACCGCCATTAAAGTTGTCATCAAGGTAATCGTTGTGGTTACCCCAGTTGAAACGAGTCTCGGTGTAGGTCTTCAAGGTGCCCATCTCAGTCTCTTGACCGGTCCAGGTCTTCAGCGTGAAGCGGGCGTGCTTGTAGTAGGTATCCTGTTCGTCGCCATCCATCTGATCATGGGTCGACGCACCATCGAACGACCCGACGTCACCGATGCCGATGTCATAACGGACATAGCCGCCGATGCGCAGGCAGGTTTCGGTGCCGGGGATGTAGAAGTAGCCAGCGCCGTAGACGTCGCAGATCTTGACGTATTCAGCGGGTTCCGGCTCGGCGACGACGACGGCGTCGGCGGCGCGCGCACCGGAAACTGCGATCAGTGCCGCAGCGGAGCCGAGAAGAAGGCTCTTGATGTTCATTTTCTGACCTCCAGTCAAAAGTTAAAAAACGGGTCTGGGTATTCTTTGCTGAAGGACAGCGTTCCCTGCCCCATCCCCACTACCGAAAAAGATGCGCACCGCGCCGCTCCTTCAAACCCGACATTACCCATGAGGCGGCGGCGTTCAACCACGAACGTGCCGGCAAAAGGTTTGTGGTGGCGCTATCGCCTGGCGTTGTTGCACAAATGACACGATTTGGCCTCACTCCGAAAGCTCCCATTAACCATCGGCCCTCCGTAAGCCGTTGCAAACGGCGGATTCCGGCGATGGTCGGCCCGAAATGTGACCTTGGCCCGAGTCGCGAACCAGGGAATTGCCGCAGAATCGCCACATCGCCGGGCGGCGCTTTGGCGAAGGGTCGATTTTTCAAGGATAATAGCGCCAGCTTGTTGATTGTGCCGGCGCTTTTCTTTATCCACCGGCGCAACGGAGAGGTGGCCGAGTGGTCGAAGGCGCTCCCCTGCTAAGGGAGTAGAGGTCAAAAGCTTCTCGTGGGTTCGAATCCCATCCTCTCCGCCATCCTGCTTCGCGCTGCGCGCTTCGCAGGACAAGTCCAGCGAATCCCTCTCCGCGCGAAGCAGGATGCCCTCCGAAGCCGTAGCGAAGGAGGGCCGCTAGCCCCGAAAACCCTGCTGCGCGCTTCGCAGCGAATCCCTCTC
>NZ_JAMYKU010000068.1:0-3976 GCF_040317575.1 Mesorhizobium sp. M1423 | reverse complement strand
TGGCTCTCGCGTCGACCGCCTTGTGGATGGTGTCGGCGACAAAGCGGACGATCGGCGCCTCGCGGGCAAAATCCTTCAACCGTTCGAGATCGTCGGGGCCGAAATCCGAGGAGACTGCACCGTCTGCATCAGGTGAAATAGCTTCCTTAGCTGACTGCTCGATCCGGTCGATGCATTCGGTAATCGTGCGCCTTGGCAGTACTCTCAGGGCCGGCGTCCGTTCATAATGAAAGGCCAGCGCATCGATCATAGCCGACGAGAACGGATCGGCGACGGCGACAACCAGCCGCTCGGCGTCCATTTCCAGGGGAAGAATCGCATTTTCACGCAGGTAGATCAGCGGAATGTTTGAAAACAGCTCGGGATTGAACTGCTCCGGAATGTCGACAGGCGACGGTAGGTTCATGAAGCGGCTGAGGCTGCCTGCAAGCTCCTGTTCGCCAATCAGCCCGAGTTCGGTCATCACCGTGTCGAACGGATGCCCCGATGTCTTCGACGCGCCCAAAGCGCGTTGGGCTGCGTGCGCGCTCAGCACTTTCTCGCTTTCGAGAAAAGCGAGAAACGCCTCGACGCCGGAGGTCCGGGCGACCGTGTTCATGACGCCCATTCCCTTACCATCTGCGCTACCTCAGCCCCAAAAAGCGCTTCGCAGTTCGCAGATCTGGAAGGTGTCATCGCTGCGAGGTCGCTGATGTCCGCTGCGGGATTTCCTGAAAGACGCCGAAAGCCTGCCGCGCTGGCCGGGAATTTCTCAACGATAAATCCAGCCTGGCCTGTAATTCCCGATCCATCTCGCCTTGCTGTGACTTGAACGGAATAGGTTGAGGCCTCGGTAGCCCCTTGCGTGATTGAAGCGCTACTCACTGATGCGCCGGCAAGCACGGTTCGAAGGGGGCTCGGAGCATGGTCGAGGCCGAGCGTGCCGCGCTTCGAAAAAACCGTGAAGACATCACGGAGATCATGCAGCGGCGTCGAAGCAAGTGCGGAAAACTCCTGCAGTTCGGAGACGGATTCGAACGGCGCCTCCTTGTTTCGAGCTGGCCCAACGGACGTTGCAGGCTCGGCCCGTTCACCGAAAGCATTCGTGCTGCCCCGGAACTCGATGGCGGCTTTCGCGAGCTCTTCGGACGTCCGCTGATCGAAACCAAGCGATACAAACCCCAACGACAGCAAGCGATCGTCCGCGGCATTGAGGTCGATCAGTCCGCCATGGTGCTGTATCCGGACATCGAAGGTGAATTCCCCCGATTGGCAGGCTGTCGGCGTGGCATCCAGCTTCAGCTTTCCCGCCCCTGGATCGTCCGCCAATTCGCTCGAAACCACATTGGCCAGACCTTCGGCAAGCAGCGACAATCGCTCCTGCTCGACCCCATTGTTGGCGATCATCAACCGTGTTTTTGCCGTCACGGCAAAGGGAACGACGATCGCGGAGACGATCAGCATGAAGACCAGCACGGCAACCAGCGAAAAGCCGGCGTCTGTGCTTTCCTCGCCAGAACGATCGCCGCTCATTGGCCAACGCTCCCGACAGGCTGGCCGTCCTGGACTGACGGATAAAGCGAGAGGCGAGTGATCTTGCCCCCCCGCTCCAATACGGCTTGATTCTTGTCAATCGCCGAAAGCGTCCAACCATCGACGGTCTCGCCATTGCCGTACCAGAAAGCACTTTCGGCTCCCGCGATCCGCAGCAGCGCCTGCGCCGAGCCGCCGTGAATACTGATCCCCAGCAGTGACGGCGCAACTGCCGGTGCAACATTCTGCGCTGCCGGCTGCTCGACCGTCGCGGAAGCCACTTCCACTGGCTGCGGCTCGACCGGCTCGGGCACGAATTGTCTGCGCGTTGGGCTGAAGAGAGGCCGTTCGAAAGTTTCGGTGTAGTCACCGTCCAGATCGGCAATCTGGAGCGATCCCGGCGAGCTCGGTGCCAACGCTCCATCGCGCGCCTTTGCGGAACCGATTGGTGCGGTGTCGACAGGCGTATCGTAGAGCACCAAATTGAACGCAACGAGGGCCGCAATCGCCGCCGCGAGGGCTAGCCCCGCGAATTTGCCGGTCATGGCTTTGCACCGCCAGACGGCGATGCCACCTTCGTCTGCAGAGGCCCATAAAACAGAATCTCGGCAAAAAGCTCCGGATCCCCCGTTCGGCCCGCCGCCGGTCCAACATTCGTCGTCCGCAAGGTGGCTTCTCGAATGAACAAGATCGGAAGCGAGGTTTCGATGGCGAGGATGGCATTGTGGACGCCTTCCAGAGGTCCTGAAAGGTTTGCCCTCAACCCAATGAGATCCAGGCCTGCTTCACTAAGTGCCGGTGCATTGCCGGCCGACAGCACCGTCACGCCATTCGACGCCGCAATCGCATTCAAGCGGGTCTGAAGCCCGCCGCGAATGACGGCTTCGCTTTCGCCTGTCAAGAATTCAGGATTTGCAGCGGCGGCGAGATCGGGAGCGCTGTCGAGGCGCTTTGCCAATGCTGCCACAGCCTGCAACTGGCCGAGAATCTCTCGTTTTTCCTCTATCCCGGCCCTTGCCGAGGCGATGCTGTCAAACGCGATGAACACCACCCAGCCGGCGATGCAGGCTGCCGTCGCCGCGATGGCCAGCGCGATTAGACGGCGGACCATCGGGCGTGCATTGAGGATGTCGGAGAGCATCGTCAGAGCGCTCCGATCTTTGCCGTGATAGTGAAGCGCTCGCCGGCCTGACCCGGAACCTTAACCACAGGTGCCGCGAACTCAGGCGCCGCAAACAGAGGCGATGCGTCGAGCGGCTCGATCAATTCGGCCGCAGAAGTCGAAAAGCCGGTAATGGTTAGCTCGCTGCCCTTGGCAGACAAGTCGGTCAGCCAAGCCGTGTCTGGAAGCAGGTGCGTGAGTTCGGCCCAGACGCGAACCAGTGAGGCAGACGTCTTCTTCTCCTCGCGGATTCTTGTGACCTGCTCGATACCGGTCTGGCGTTTCTGCAACGACGATCGCGCCGCCTTGGCTAGGATTTGAGCGTCGGCGATTTGGGCGTCCAGCTCCGTGCCGGCCTGCCAATAACGCCATTGCGCATGGCTTAAGGTGATGAGCGCTGCGCCAATCAAGATTGAACACGCGACCGTCCAGGCGGTCTTTGCGCTGCGGTCGCGTTTTGTCAGGGGCCAGATGCCGGTCAGGCTGAGTGGATCGGCCCGGAGCGTGCTTCCAGCTTCGGTCAGCAACAGGCATCTGACCGACCCTCCAGCTCGGCGGACCGCTTCGAGGACTGCCACCAGCGTCTTGGTTTTGACGACATGGTAGCGACAGCTCTGTTCCGGACGCGCGGCGAAGACGATATGCACCTGAGCCGGGTCTATCGGCGTTGAGGCCAGCAAGTCGAGTTCGGCCATGGCTCCCGCCTGGCGAAGCGGCAGCCGTCGCGCCGCTAGTTGCCGCGTCAGAAAAAACCCCGGGTGGATCTGGATTTCGAACGTCGGCCGCTTGCGACGAGGCCCGGTCTGGAGCTGCGCGAAGATCTCGTCCGCCGACGCGCTCGGCGGCAAAGGGATGGATTGAAATTCCGGCGCGCCCGCTGCACGCGCGCGGATGCCATCATCCGCTATGCTGACAATCCAGTCACCGGTAGAAGATCGCTTCTGCTTAGGAACAACGCGCAGCCAGACCCCTCGCAGCTCACCGAGCCACCAGTCGAGGAAATCCAGAAATTGCGCGTTGAGTGTCACCAAGACCAGCCGCCCGCCGCCCCAGCTGATTCGCGGCCGAGGTTTTCAGACGAAGATTACAGTTGCTGGTGTGACGCGGATATCAGGGAGAGCGCGGAAGGTTGATTAGCCACAGCTTTGTGGCGGTGAGCTTAGAATAGACGCCGCTCGTTGATTGCGGATGATGGCGGACGGATGGTTCGATGGTTCGGGATTCCGTAGGGGATTCTCGTCTTCGTAAATCCCCGAAGCGGCCGTCAGGAGCATATGAACGTGGTTCGGCATCTGGCATCAC
>NZ_JAMYKU010000067.1:0-4272 GCF_040317575.1 Mesorhizobium sp. M1423 | reverse complement strand
GCGCTCCTTCTCGTCCTTGGGGACAAAGCGGTCGGCATGCACGATGGTCGTGCCGCGCTCGCCCTTCCTGACATTGCCGCCAAGGTGACCTGATGTGGTGGACGGCCTCATGGATATCACCAAAGCCCATGACGGCAAGGTGCAGATTATCGACACCTCCATTGTTCGCTCCACCAGCAGGGTGCGACGGCAAAAAGGGGGATCGAGATCATTGTCTCCGCCGGTCCCGAGGCGGGCTGACAACCAAAATCCATGCTCTTGTAGACGCCAAAAGCAGGCCGATCAAGCTGATGCTCACGGCAGGCCAGAAGAGTGACGTCGCCTCTGCAGAGGACGTGATCACGGATTTGCCGGAGGGTGCGATGCTGCTCGCCGAAAAGGGCTATGATGCCAGCGCATTGCGAACTGCCATGACCGAGCAGAAGGCATTGGCCAATATCCCACCCAACGCCAACCGCAAGGACCCGATCTGCTTCAGCCCCTTCCTCTACAAGGCGCGTTACCTGATCGATCGCTTCTTCAACAAAGCCAACCAGTTCCGCCGCATCGCGACCCGCTACGACAAGCTGGATGAGAACTATCTTGCCGCCGTCAAACTCGTCGCAATCCGGATCTGGTTACGCAATAATGAGTCTACGTCGTAGTCAGAAAGTCCGAAAGATTGATCCATACATTTCAGCCCAGCAGAGAAATTGGCGATCAATGGCGAGACCCATGATCGTATAACTCCACCGTTCATAAGGCTGGACGGGAGAGATCGGCAAGTGCCGACGCCGACGGAGCACCCCCAGGGAAACTCTCAGGCAAAGTGACCGCACACCGAACGATCTGGAGAGAGGCGCCTCGAGCGTCCACCGAAGGGGAAAGCCGGGAGGTTCCGGCCAAGCTCTCAGGTACCGAGACAGATTTGAGATTCGCCGCGGGTCAGCCTCGCATCCTTTCCCTATTCGGAGTTTGGAAATGCCTAAAATTGTTGTGGTTGGCGCCGGGATTGCCGGTGTGTCGACAGCTTATTCCCTTTTGGAGCAAGGCTACGAGGTGACCGTGGTTGAGCGGCGGCGTTATGCCGCGATGGAAACTTCATTCGCTAACGGTGGCCAGTTGTCCGCAAGCAATGCGGAAGTTTGGAATCACTGGTCGACCGTCCTCAAGGGAATCAAGTGGATGCTTCGGCGGGATGCACCGCTCCTCATGAACCCTGCCCCGTCGTGGCACAAGTATAGCTGGCTGCTGGAGTTCGTGTCCAATATTTCGCGATATCGCGAGAACACGATTGAAACGACCCGCTTGGCTATCGCGGCTCGTAAGCACCTTTTCGAGATCGCTGACCGTGAAGGCATCGACTTTGATCACGTCCGTCGCGGGATCCTGCATGTTTACTGGGACAAAGCCGGCTTCGACCACGCGTTGAAGGTGAATGAGATGCTAAACGAGGGCGGCCTCGACCGGCGATCGGTGATGCCCAGCGAATTTGCCGAGATTGAGCCTGCCCTGCATGGCAATTTTTATGGAGGGTTCTATACCCCGTCGGATTCTACCGGCGACATTCACAAGTATTGCGCGGGCTTGGAGAAGGCCTGCACAAAGCGCGGCGCCCTATTCATCTATGACGCTGAGGTGACCCGGATTGAACGCCGGGATCGCTTTAACCTCGTTTGCGCAACTGGTGGCGCCGATCAGACGCTGGAAGCCGACGGCATTGTGGTGTGTGCGGGAACCAACAGTCGCCATATCGCTGCGATCGTCGGGGATCGCATCAATATTTATCCGGTGAAAGGGTATTCAATAACGGTGGAGTTGGAGGAGTCTGCGGCAGATTCCTCGGCGCCTTGGGTAAGCATTCTGGACGACCGCGCAAAAATCGTGACCAGCCGCCTCGGCGCAGCGCGCCTGCGCGTGGCAGGTACCGCAGAGTTCAACGGCGTCAATTTCGACATCCGGGAAGATCGCATCAGACCTTTGGTCGACTGGACGCGGACGATGTTCCCGAAAGTGGCGACTGAACACGTCGTGCCGTGGGCGGGGCTGCGACCGATGATGCCGAACATGATGCCACGGGTCGGCAAAGGCCGGGTTCCGGGTGTCTTCTATAATACGGGTCACGGGCATTTAGGTTGGACGCTTTCTGCCGCAACATCGGCCATGCTGGCCACGGTTGTGGCTACGGATCTTCCGGTGAAATCTCGTTTGGCAGCATAGGAGACGCCCCCCTGTTAGCAAGCTCAAGGAAAAATCCAATATGACCAAATTGACATGGGAAGTCGCCAATTCCATCATTAATCGGGCGTGCTCGACGGCAAGCGGAAAGGGTCTTAAGGCTTTGAGCGTTGCGGTTCTGGACGCTGGCGGCCACTTGGTCGCGTTCCAGAAGCAGGACGGGGCTTCAATGCTCCGCTTTGAAATTGCATTCGGCAAGGCTTACGGTGCTTTGGCCGTCGGTTTCGGTTCGCGCTGGCTCGACAAAGCATCAGCCCTCACTTTGTAGCCGGCCTGACCGCTGTATCAGGCGGCAAGATTGTCCCACGTCCCCGGGGGTGTCCTGGTGCGAGACCAGGCCGGTTGGTTGCTTGGTGCGGTAGGGATTACCGGAGATACATCTGACAACGATGAAGCAGTGGCCGTAGAGGCAATCGAGGTTGGCGGTTTGAATGCTCAGGCGGCCTGACTCAGACAAACACCGAAGCGCATCGAGCTCGTCGGGCAAGAGACGCAGATCTGGCGGCCGATCAGACACATTTGAACTAGTGTCTGCGCCTCCGGCGCGATTTTGAGCTGTTTCGCGCACCGGGCGCCGTTAGGATGGTGGCTAGATGCAGCTGCCACGGCTGCAAACGTCCGGACAAACAGGGTTATAGAATGGATCAGGAAGCCTCCTACGGCCTTGCGCCGACTGAGTTTGAAGAGCGTGTCGCACGGGCTCAGCGATTAATGGGGCAACATCGCCTAGACGGCTTGTTGCTCACTTCGATGGACAATATCCGGTACTTCATCGGTGTCGATTCCACGTTCTGGGAGAGCTACACCCGACCTTGGTTCGTGTTGGTGCCTGCCACCGGAGCTCCCCTTGCGATCATTCCGGAGATCGGAAGGGCTATCATCGAGAAGACATGGATCAATGAAATCAGATCCTGGCCTTCGCCTCGGCCCGAGGACGAAGGCACATCTCTCGTTGTCGCTGCGATATCCGACCTGCCCCGGCGAAACGGACGGGTCGGGGCTGAGCTTGGTTTCGAACTTCGACTGGGAATGCCGGTAACGCAATTGAATGCGATCATCGGTGATCTAAAAAGCGTCGAGATTGTTGATGGCGCGACCCTCATTTGGCAGCTCCGCATGATCAAGAGCGCCGCCGAGGTCGGTAAAATCAAAAAGGCTGTCGGCATCGCGGGTACCGTATACGCCCAAGTGCCCGATTTCGTTAAAATCGGCGACACTGAACGTACGATCCTTCGGGAATTCCGCGGTCGTCTTAATATGGGAGGCGCCAGCGCTATCCCGACGCTCATTTGCAGGTCCGACGTTGGCGGGCCTTTCGAGATTACCGGCGGGCCAAGGGACCGGCCGATCGTTGATGGCGACCTGCTCTTTATCGATACGGGCACCACCTTCGACGGGTATTTCTGCGATTACGATCGTAACTACCAGGTTGGCAGGGCTACAGATGCCCTACAGTATGCTCAAGAGAAGGTTTGGGAAGCGCACGAGATCGGGCTTCAAGCGGCAACAGCAGGGGTTACGGCCGGATTTGTCTTTGAACAGATGGCCAAGGCACTCTCTTCGGGTGGGGCGGACCTCAATAGCAACGGACGCATGGGGCATGGACTTGGGTTGCGGCTGACCGAACCGCCGTCAATCCGACTGGACGACAATACGGTGTTGCAGCCGGGCATGGTGCTCTGCATTGAGCCTGCCTTGGAGTACGAGCCCGGTAAAATCGTCCTGCACGAGGAAACAGTCGTGGTCACTGAAGGAAAGGCCCAACTGCTCACAGTTCGGGCGCCGAAGCAGCTAGCGCAGATACGCTGATGGATTCTAGACTTTCGCCCGAAGCCCTGTTGGCGGCGAGGCGGTTAGAGACCGCAGATCATATAATCGACAGTTCCCTTGCTACCTGGGCGAACGCTTCCACCGCGCGATCGATGTCTGTGCTGGAATGGGCGGCCGACATCTGCGTGCGGATGCGCGCTTGGCCCTTCGGCACCACCGGGAACGAGAAGCCGATGACATAGATGCCGCGCTTCAGCATCCGCGCCGCCATCTCCTGCGCCAGCG
>NZ_JAMYKU010000066.1:0-4455 GCF_040317575.1 Mesorhizobium sp. M1423 | reverse complement strand
GACAGCGGAACGATCTGGTACGTGCCGGCGCGTTTGGTGATCCCGGCATTGTTTACGGCAAGTGCGGATTCCAGGATATCGACCAGAGCGTCCTGCGACACAGGTTGCGACGTCTGCAGCGTCACCGTCCCTTGCACGCGCGGGTCGACGATGTAGTTCAGGTGAAGTGCGTCGCCAAGCACTGCTTTCGCCGCTTGTGCGATGGGCGCGTTGACCAGATTGAGCTCGAATTGGCCGGAACCATCGGCCGTCACCTGGGCGATTGGCGCGCCAGACGACACAAAATTGCCGGAGCCCTGATACTGCGCACCGGAAAAGCGCTGGGCTTCACCTGCCGCAGTTAGGGGATGAGAAGCGTTATATCCCGCCCGCAGCGGCGAGTTTTTCGCGTGAAGGCTATCGACGGTTTCGGTAAAAAAATCCTTACCCGATGGGGACGTGCAGCCTGCGCACGCGAGCAGGGTGCACAACACCACGCGATTACTCAGCCTGATCGACATCCGCCCGATTCCCCTAGCTTTTTAGTCTAGAGCTTCTTGGGGATGGGCGCTGGAATTGCTGGTGTCATTCCGAACCTATCCACAGGGTAGGTGACGATGATTTCGACGCCGGGCATTGGTAAGGGTTTTAGTCGACGGCGAGAGGTGCGAAATCTCGTCCGCAGACGGATTGAGCATCAAGGGGGACGGATTGGGATTCGGGCGAGCTATTGAAATTGGGCACATTGGACTCCCGCAAGTGGATTCCGCAGCCACTCACACTGGCGATCCAGTCGCTGGCGGATGAGCCCTTTTGCTTCAGAACAATCGGTCCCAAACTCTACCCCGCTCATCCAGCCACCAGTCGAGAAAAACAGAAATGCGTGTTGAGTGTCGCCACGACCAGCTGTCCGCCGCCTCACACAGAACAACACGGAATACTCTTGATCGAAGTCGGCCGGGTTCTAAGCTTCTTACGCATGGCCGCTGAAATTGCTGGCGGCATTTGAGACTGTCCATAGGCAGGCACTATGGGGTGACGGCGATGTCCGAACCAACCATTGGGCAGTGACACAGTTGTAGCCTTGGACCGAGTCGGTCGATTCAGTTATCGCGCACAGCCGATAATTTTTGGCAAAAATACCTTCATGAACTCATAGATATTTCCATTCCCAAGGTCCACTTCATTTGTTTCCAGGAAATCAAGAAATTCCTCGCAAAGCTTTTGCCGCCCACCAAAAGCTTTATCGAAAATCTCGACAAGAGCGAAGTCGCCAAATACGAAGGTGAAGTCGCAGTCCAAATCGGCGCAAATTGCAAGGCCGCCATCCGCTCGCATCATGCCGCATGGCCGCATACCTAGCTCACTAGCATAGACGTATAGCCAATCTCGGCGTTCTGGACTGTATGGCGCCCAAAAAACCGGCTCCGGACTACGCTCGGCCAAAGGTTCCACCCAGAGATAACACCCTCCAACGAAATGCTCGCGAAAAAAGGCATCGAACATCCCTTCCGTCCATGTGCCATTGGTTGGCCCTTGAATCCCCAAGCACCCTTCAAGCAACCGAGCTTCGATATTTGCCTTGGGAGCATAAAGCTTCCGATCGGGAACAAAATCATCGCCCATGTCCACGAGTTCGATTTTCCGGAGCAACAAGCTGCGCGCGGCCTCTCTTTCTTGGGCGGATAGAGGCCGCATTCCATCTAAGATTTCTTTGAGTTGAAAACGAGCGCTACTCATTTGATGCATCCGGTTTTAGAAGTCGAGCTACGAAATCTGACCTATGGCGTTTGCGTCGTGGTTTGGCTGCTGGAAGAGTCGGAGCCATTGGTTTCTGTGCCATCATTGGTCTCGTCACTATTTGAGCTTTCCTCGCCTTGCGTCTGGTCCGGCTGAACATCGAATTTCTGGTTCTTTTTCCTGTCATCCGGATGTTGCAGTTCTATTCCGGGGTTCTTTGTGGACGTTCGTTCAGGATAGCTAACGACTCTTGTTCCATCCGGAAATGACGTAACGGTAACACCGTCTTTATTTGTCTTTGAATTAGCTCCAGGAAGGGCTTTAACCGCGTCGAGATTTTTGGCGGCTTGGGATTCCTCAACAGCTTTCTGTTTTACTGAACCCTTATTCTGTTTGGCTGGAGTAGTCCCCTGGTCTAACGCTTTTTCGACCTCCGGAAATCCTGCTGGAGGGGCGGTATCGTCAGGTTCCTCCTCGCTTATCATACCATAGATGCCATAGCCTACGACACCTACCGCTCCTACGACGGCTACAGCCACGGCAATCGCCGCAAGGGTTTCGCACCCCCCAGCCACACAAGCCACCCCAACTACAATTCGACCTCCCCAGACGGCAGCGTTATGCCCATTTGGATCGCTTTTGTTCACCGGATCGTTTTGGGCGTAGGCGTATCGGTTAGTACCGACTCCTAGTTTGGTCGGATCCCAATCGTCGGGCGAGATGAAGCGAACGAGCTGAACATTTGAGCGCGTGCTCTGCAGCTGCGGTAGGCGCGAACCATACGCCGATGCATAAGCTCCGGCGGTGCCTGACGCCATCATAGAGATGGCTAACATCACCGCCAATATGCGTTGAGCAATCCGGTTGCCGGTTGATCTCGTCATGCTAAATTTCCCCGTGCTCATCAATCACTGTGTCGGTGCCTAGTTCAGCTTCGGCTCGCGCCAGCCGAGCGCTTCGGCCTTGGCGAAGGCTTCGCGGTTGGCCCGGTAGAGATCATTCGCATAGGTAATCCTGTCGGCCGGGATGTCGCTCTGCTTCCGATATTTCTGGATGATGTTGGTATCGAGCAGCCGGTAGTAGGCCGTGCCCTTCTTCACCAGCGTGTAGGCGTTGGCCGGGTAGGCTTCGATCAGCACGTCAGCGACTGCGACTGCCTCGTCGTAGCGCCCGGTGGCGATGAGGTCGTCGAGGATCGGCATTGCGATGATCGACAGTGCCTCGCGCTGCGAGAGCGTTTTGAGGTAGACGCCATTGGCAATCGCCTCGTCAGTCATCGGCACTTTTTGCTGGTACCACGCATCACGCGTAAATCCAGCGCCGCTGGTGGCCTCGAGATTCCAGGTCTTGCCCGTCGCGTCGTCGGTGAATTTCACGAAGATATGCAGCGGCGCGGTCGAAAGCGTTACATCAAGGCCGAGACGCTCTCCCAGTATGAGGAAAAGAGCCGGCATCGAGACGCAATTGCCCTTTCTCGTCGCGAGATAGTTGGGCAGCGACTGCGAGCCGGGTTTCTGGCCGTAGGGATCTGAAAGATCATATTCAAACGGCCGGCCATTGTTCCACCAGCCGCCCTCATAGAGGAAGGTGCGCAGGGCCTTCATCCTCTCCATGCTGGTGGAAGCGGCATCGGGTGTCAGCGTGCCGAGCATCTTGTTGATCGTCGCCACCATGCTGTCGATTTCCGCGAGCGCAGTTGCTTCATTGATGGAGCGATCGACGAAGGTGTCGACCGCCAGCTTGGCACTGGCAAAGTCGGCTCTCCCGTCCGGCACATTGACCAGGGCACGAACGAAGGCTGCTGGGTTCGATCGGTCGATGCCTTCAGCTTTGGCCAGGCTACCCGCTGCCAGCATCAGGAGCAAAGCAGTTGCCAATTTGATCACACTGCGGGTCATTGCCCCTCCTTTCAGGTTACGGTGAGGTCTTGTCCTTAGCGCCTTGCGGATCCTTGGGAACAAACCTCCCGAGCACCGGATCCATGTATCTGGCATTGAGGTAGAGCAGCCCGGTCTCGGGATCGAAGCGCTCGCCGATATAGGACTTTTGCGTCTGGAAGCCGGTGTTGAGACGCTCGCCATAGGTGGCGTAGTTGGTCTGCTCGGCGATGGCGCCTGCGGCATCGGTGACCAGGCGCACCGAAGCCAGGTGATCGCGATGCAGGAAGGCTTTGGTCGTGCCTGTCACCTTGACGTCGGGATGGGGATAGCGGGTGTAGATCTCTGCTCCAGGTGTCGCCGGATCGATCTCCACCGAAGCGTCGGGATAGAGCGTGGTGGCGAAGGACGAGCTTTTTTTGGTTCGCGCGCCGTCCGGGCCGTAGAACAGCGACACGGTGTTGGCGGCGAGCGTCACCGTCTTTAAGCGATTGGCCTCGTCCCAGGTGAGCGTCCTGGTGCCGTCGGCGGTCATGTTGCCATTGGCGTCATAGGTGAGCGTCTTGGCGCCGACCGCTGTCGGAGCGTGCGGACGAGCGGCACTCGCCGAGGGATAGATGTACGTCCCGGCCACACGGGTGCGCGAGGTCAGATTGTCGTTGGCGGCATAGACGAACGTCTCGTCGAGCGTGTTGTTGCCAAAATTGTCGCTCGAAGTCAGCCGGTCGGCCTTGTCATAGCCATAGGTCCAGCTGTCGGAAGCCGTCAGCCCGATCGTGCCGGTGATGCGGCCGATGAGATCGCGGGCATACTGATCGTCGAGCAGGACCGTGGCGCCCTTGGCCGTGGTGACGCGGTT
>NZ_JAMYKU010000065.1:0-4967 GCF_040317575.1 Mesorhizobium sp. M1423 | reverse complement strand
TCACCCAGGTCGACGACGGCGCATACTCCACCGCGACCGTTCCGCCCAGCTCCGTCACCACCGAACGAAGCAGGTTCGGATTGCCGGCGCCAGGCGCGGAGATGAACATGTGGTCTTTGTAGTCGGTAAAGTCCGGCAGCCCGTCGCCGTTGAAGTCGCCGATTACCGATCCCACTAAACTCATCGTTGTCGGACGTGGCAAATTGACCGCAACATAGGCGGTGGATGAGGGCTGGAGGGAGTAGACCCCGATCGAGCGGGTGACGCTGACGTTACCGCCCAAGGTAAAGACGTCGGCTTTACCGTCATTATCGAAGTCGCGCAGGATCACCTGGCCGCCGTCTACAGTCGCACCAGCATAGCTTTTGAAGCCGACGCCAGTCGACAAATAAACCGCGATCTTGTCTTCACTGACCCTATATCTGGCCACATCTGTCGCGCCATCGCCATTGAAATCAGCCAAGACGCAAGAGCCAGGATTGGACAACGTGTCAAACTGGCAATTGATTCCGAGCGACGATCCGAGCTGCCATTTGCCGCTTGAAAGTACACCTTTGTAAACGGAACTGCCGGACCGAAACATAGGCTGCTGTCGGCCATTGCCGAGGAAATCGCCAATGCCCAATATCGAAGCGCTAGTGGTGTGGAGCTCAAGCGTGTCGAGACCATCGCCGTCCGTGTCCGCGACGAACGCACGAGCTAGCGAAGGCCAAAGCTCATTGCTGTAGCTAGGCAAAGCGTCGCAAACGGACTGATAACCAGCAGGCGCCGGATTGCACGTGGCGGCCGTCAGCACAAGTTGAGGATCGGTCAGCACAAGGGAAGGAGTCGCTGAGTAGCTGCATCTTTGGCCGGTTTGGGTCGTACTGCACGACTTACTGGTGGAATACTCGGCGTAATCCATTGTGCTTTTGGTCGCGACAAACCGACCAGGATCGTAAGTTTTTGGGTTCTCGTCTGGTGGCTCTTGATCGCTACTTCTTGTTACTGTCGACCCCGCGAACAAAGAATTAACTGCCGATGGTGAACCTTCGGTCCCAAATTTGATAATTCTCTTGTATCTTTTGGTCGTGGTCGTGACGATCGTGGTGTGGTCGCGGCTGGTGGTCGTTTCTGTCTTTTCCGAATAGTTGCCGAAAACTTCGTCTCTGCCGTCGAAGTCGAGGTCCCCAACGTCGTCAAGATTGGCATATCTTGGATCGTCACCGACCACGGCATCCTCATACATCGGCGTGTTGACAGTGGAATAGTTCCAACCGGCGCCTTGATAGGTCATCTGGCCGAGCAGCTTTGCGGTGCCGCCGGTGATGGTGCCGTCGGTGGCAATGGCCGCTTCGGTGCCGTAGCGGGTGACGGCGGTCAGACGTGAGGCGCTGGAGAACGGCGCCTGGTCATAGGTGAGCTTGTAGGCGCTGCGCAGCGCGCCAGAGACTGTGACGCCGATCGTCTTGATGCGCTGGCTGGTCTCGGAGATGTCGCGGCCATTACCCATCAGGATCAGGTCAGGCCGTGTCTCCAGATAGAATTTTACCACCGTTCCGTTGTAGCTGATCGTATCGGGGTAGCAGACCGGGCTTGCCGGGCAGGTGTAGCTGTAGGCAACACTGTTGCCATTGGTGTCGGTGACCGAAGTCAGCAGCCAGCGATAGCTTTGGGCCAAATCATAGGCCGGCGTGCCGGCCGCCGGCGTCAGGTTCGCGACGGCAGCGACAGAGCGGAATGTCGAGACCGTGCCGTCGCGATCGGTCACCTTCCATTCATTGGTGGTGCTGTTCAGGCCAATGCGGCGATAGGATTCATTCTCCGTCGCATGCGTGCCGCCGGTCGAACACGACGGCGACACCATGCCCACCACACAGGCAATCATCGCCTGGCCGTCGAGGAGATAGATGTCGCCGGCATCGAAGGCCGGCATGCCATAACCCGGGCTTGCCCGCTCGATGACGTCAAAACTGCCTAGACCCCAGGCATAACCCAGCCAGCCCTGGTACAGGCCGCCGGTCTTGGTCCTGCGCGAGGAGTTGTAGTCGAGCGCGATCGACGGTTCGATGCCGTGGAAGTCCGAAACGTCGATGCCGATGGCATAGCCCAGATTGCCGTTGCCTGAACTCTTCGGCAAATCCACCTTCGGCGTGCCGATCGCCTCGGGATCGCTCTCGGTGGTCGTCTCGGTCGCTGACGCGGCCGCAGCTTCATCTGGCGCCGCTTCTGTGTCGGTCGTCTTCGCAGCGGTGCCCGCCTTGGCGTCGGGCTGCTTGGTTTCGGCCTTGTCGCCAGCCGGCTTGCCGTCGACCTTCGCCGCCGCACCCGGACCATCGCCCGCCGGCGCGGCATCTCCCGCGGTACCTGCTGCGGGCGCTCCGCCCGCATCGTCTGCGCCGGAGCCTGTTCCCGAGCCAATCGCTGCCCCGCCATTGCCGAAGCCGCCACTCGCGCCAGCATCGGGCGAGGTCCCCTGCGCCTCCTGCGCAAACGCCGCCATCCCTGCGGAGCTTCTAATATAAGAAACGAAAGATGTATCTGCACCGAAGACGCCGGCGGCAAGCAATGCCGCACCAACAAGCAACTTGTTCATGATTCCCCCGAGCCCAAGTTGCTTACTTCTACTCAGACGCGACCAAACGAATACGACACCACGTCGTCACAGAGGCAATATCCACAGGGAAATTTTGGAGAGGGCGGCCGGGGAGGCTATTCTTCGAGCCTCGGCCGATTAGAGACGACATCGGTCGATCTTGGGTCGATCATCCTCGGCAACACAGAATTACCGCCTTGCTGCTGTCACTGACTTCGCGCCCAAGTTCCCCAAGTGGCGAAGCCGCGAGTTTCAATATTAGCCCGATCACAGAGGCCAAATGTCGGTTCCGCACTGAGCGACACCACGCGGAGCGTTCGAGCAGGGCTGTGCGGTGGCAGACAGTCCGCTGTGAACGGAACTGATGGACGCCATGCTGCCGGCACGCGCGACGCTGTGCAGACCGCGACGCTGTGCAGACAGTATTGCCGTCTGCAGGATCTCGTCGTGACGATTGTCGGACGCAGCGAACCGTGCTGGCGCTTCATGGCCATTCCCGGCGTCGGCCCGGTGACGGCGCCCTCGTTGTGGCGGCGATAGACGATCCCGCGCGCTTCCGCCGCTCGCGCGATGTCACGGCCGACTTCGGGCTGATGTCGCGGCGCTTGCAATCGGGCACCTCGATCGACATTCAGGGCCACATCTCGAAGGCCGGCGACGCCGACGTGCGGCGCGCGCTCTATGAGGAGGCGGCGTCGGGGCTGACGACGCGCTTCAAGGGCAAGGACAAGGGCAAGAGCTGGGGCTGGGAGATCGCCAAACACCCCTGCCACCGCAAGGCTGCGCGGCGCTGTTTTACTCACCGCCGGATCGGCCCCCGACATAGAACGTGCCGTCGCTCCACATTGCGTACATGATCACCGCCAACTTGCGCGCCACCGCCACGCAGGCCGGCGCGCATGTCAACAACCGCAAGCTGCTGGGAGCGCATCGATGAGCGGTGGGACGGCAGATGAAACGCATGGCGCCGGCACGCTGACGGACGCCATCTGAGCGAGGAGATCCGCTCCGGCTGATGAGGACCGATGCGAACCAGGAACGACGGAACGCACTTATCCTGCCTGCGGCCGCGCCGATCGACAGACGGCAGGACCGCGCTCGATTGCCTGTGACGATGCTCCGTCAGTCCAAAGCGGATCGCCTGGCCAAGGCCCACTATCTTTTAGCGATCGAGGCGCGCGGCGAACTCGACCTCGCATAAGCATTGAGGGACTGAAGACGGGATAAGGACGACCGACTGCTTTCCACCATCCCATTGCGGACGTTCGGTCCACGATTATATGGTACCCGTATGCGCCACTCATCTCTTTCGTCCTTCCTCAATGGGGCAACCTCAGCAACGGAGCTTTGGCAAGAAATTAATGCCGAGGTGAATGAGTGCGTCGCTGCCACTGCCAAGCATGGCGGTATTGGTCACATCATCATTACTGACGGCCCATTGACGCGGGTGACGTGGGCACCATGTGAACAAGGTCCTTGGAGTGTTAGCTGATGATAAACTGCCGCTGAGTGCTGCCAGCTATATCGCTGACGCGCTCATCATGAGCGACGACTTCCACTGGGATGACGAGACTGTGGCGAAAGCGCTGTTCTTCCTTTCGGACGAAAGCGCGCCACTGACTTTGGCCGAAATAGAAGCCGCCCGTAGCCGCCTCTCGACAGTGCGATGATGTCGGCTTCCCACCACCCATTGCGGACCTTCGCACCGGTACTGTCAGTCCCGGTCGAACACCAAGCCACGCTCTTCGCCGTCAATTTCCTCGGAACGATGCCAGCCAAGCCACACCGGTTCAGATATGTAGCCGTGCGTGATCAGGGTCTCGAACAGCCTACCTGCAAGCCAAGCAGGATCAGGGGCGAGTTCACCGTATTTGATGAAGCAGTCGAGGCGGTGGTGCGGAAAATACCCCTCGGGATGGATCACTGGTTTCCAAACATGGAAATATCCGACCCCAGTCGAAACCGATCCGCCGTGCTTGTTGCGAGCGATATGAAATATCGTTCCGTGCTGGAATGAGCCGTTGTAATCTGGCTCAACGTAATAGTCGTTACTTAGGGTAAGCTCATTCATGGTCGCTATGCACCAACACTGTCGATCAAACCTACCCCAGTTCATAGGCAACGGGTATAGGGACAGGGTCTGCTTTCCACCCGTCCCGGTTATTTTACGTTTTATGGGTTCACGACCTGGCCGGTGACAAATGAATCTCTGCTGGACCGCCGATATGGGGAGGCGCTCGCAAATCGCGCCCTACGCGCGGGTTGATCTGTTGATCAACATCAAAGCTTGAATATGAGAAATGCGCCAACTGTGACGGCGGTGGTCACCGTGGCTCGAGTGTCAGCAGATGTGGTAAGGTTGAGTGTCGGCGAGTAGCAGAGGTCCAGCAAC
>NZ_JAMYKU010000064.1:0-5712 GCF_040317575.1 Mesorhizobium sp. M1423 | reverse complement strand
GCAACAAAGCGGCCACCGGCGTTCGGACGCGCGACAGCTTCGAGCGCCAAAATCTGCCTCCACCCGTTCAAATGGCAGGCGCCACCCAAAGCTAGATGACGCGCGCCCCGGCGAATTCAAGGCGTGCACGCGGCTCAAATTGGCGATACTGCTATCCGGCGCTTCTGAGCCAGACCAGCATCTCCGTCGCCCTAGCCGAGGGACTGCAGAACGCGCTCTGGTCACTTGGCGGAGCGCCGCTCTATCACCGCAGCGACAGCCTGTCGGCGGCTTTCCGCAATCTCAATGGCATCTTTCAATATTTGCACAATCTGAACCCGCAGGGGTTCAGGGATCGTGTCGTACTGATAGACATCAGGCATTTCGCCTCGCTGGCGCCTCTGCCGCTTGGATGTCCCTGACCGCCAAGTTGATGGGGCCCGCATTGAAGCAATCAAAGGTAGTGTAATCAGACGTGGGACGTGGTGGCAAGCGGACTGCAGGCCTAGCCAGATTGCCGCAACACCCCCTCTTCCCTACCAGCCGCCTCGAAGGCCCTACGGGCTTCCTCCGGGGCATTGTTGCAGCCGTAGGTGACCCCAGGTCGGTCAGACTTGACGTACACCGGAGGGGAGAACCAATGAGTTGCCATGAGGGGGCCGCTCGCGCTCATCATCGAAGGCCGTGGGCATACCGCTTCGCGAGCCTGAGGGTCCGCTTTCGTTGCCAGACGGCAGAGCGCCTAAACTTCAAATCGCACGGCCCAGAGCAGATGAAATTACAGCCGCACGTGTTGCCGGCAGTTCGAACAGCATGGGCAGGTGGCGACACTCGGCTTCGTCCACGATCAGCGCCTCAATAGTCGCGATGGAAAGATGGCTTCTGAGGCGCAGCCGGACAACCGCGGCGAGCTTGTGAACGGGCACCGGTACCGCCCCGGCGTGATGGTCTAGAAGATTGTTGATCTCAGCAACTACTTTTGGATCGACGGCGTGGGGCAATGGCAGCATGAGAGCGCTTCCTTTCGGAAGTAACTCTAAGCCGATCGGGGCGATGAGTCTTGGCGCGTACGTTTTTAACCAAATGTCGCGGACATCATTGGACGTCAGGTCACGCTCGTTAGCGTTGCGCGCATTAGAGCGGCCACGGCCCGCTGCACAGCCAATCGCAACGCAAGCGTGAACCATTCTCGCGTTACTGTGTTTGTAGGGATGCCGCGCTATTCTTCGACTTCACCGACACTGGCAAAGTCTTCCTTGACGTTGAGGGTACCGATCTCCCGGACCTCGAAGCTGCAAAACAAGGCGTTAAAGCCTTGGTCGAGATTACCAAGGATAAGCTGCCGGATGGCACTTATAGAGAATTTGTGATGACCGTTCGCGACGAGTCCAACGAGACGTTCTTAGAGGCTATGATCGAGTTTAAGATGCGGACGCGTTAGGTCTGCAAAGATGGTTTCCGATTGGGATCACTTAATAGACAGCTCTCGCTTACAATTAGAGAGTTCTCGGTTGAATGAGCGTCGCGCGCGCGCAGACATCGATGCCTTCGGCTCTCCCTTGACGCAACCCGCCGCCTAATTGTGGCATCCCGTAAGCTGCTGGACCGGATGGCGAACCGGGTCGATGAAAGTGGAGGGTTCCTACTCTGGTGAGAGATACATCTTGGCTTCCTTAGCGGCAGCCTCAAAGGCCTTTCGTACCACCTGAGGATCAATCGGATCGCCCTCCAGAATGACAGGCAGAGGGTCACCGCCTTGTGCCAGCGAGGTCCTCTCCAGGTCCACCTCTTAAGTTCCTCAAGGGCTGTCCTCGCATTGTTGCAGCCATGCCTGTCGCCGGTTTCAGTCTTCACGAACACCGGAGGGATGAACCAATGGGCGATCTTACGGCTGACATTGGGGGCATTGCCGCCGCTATCTAACAACCGCGACGGGGATGAAGAAGGGCAAGCAGTGTGGTGAAATGGGTCGGGCCTTTGTACACTTGCTATGCGTCGAAATGTGCATATATTGTGCATATGAGAGGTCGGAGATTTGTCATGGCCCATGCACAGCTCGCACATTCCACGGTGATTTCAGGCTTTGTCGATAGCCTGCAGGAGCCGCGCACGCCTTATATCTCGCCGAAGCGCCTGTCGCAGGCGCTTGGCGTGAAGGTGGCCAACTTGGCCCAGTTGACCGGTGTCCACCGCAACACGCTCCGCAACCCGTCATCGGAGCGCCTGCAGGGCCGGATGCGCGAGATGGTGAAGGTGATCTCGGCGGCGACGGAACTCACCGGCGATGTCAACAAGGCGATCTTTTGGTACCGCAATGAACCGATCGCCGACTATGGCCATCGTACCGCAGCCGAGCTCGTCGCCGACGGCCAGGTCGAGGCGGTTCTGGCCTTTATCCGGGATCTCGAGAATGGGGCGCGCGGGTGAGGATCACCCGCATCGGTCCAGACGAAATCTTCCATCGCTATCTGACTCCCAAATGGGCTTTCCTGCCCATCAGCGGTGCAGGCGCGGCGATGGACGGCGGTCGTTTCAACCGGCCGGGCATCGAAGCACTTTATCTGTCGCGTGCGACCCAGACGGCGCTTGATGAATACAAGCAGGGTGCCAGCATCACCCCGCCCGCCACCCTTGCCGCTTACAAGATCACGCTCGCCGAGGTAGCCGACCTGTCGCAGGGGTTCGACCCGGACATCTGGGATGGCGCGTGGAAGGAGTGGGATTGTGTCTGGCGCCAGGTCGCTCGCATATACAAGAAGATCCCGCCATCGTGGAAGCTCGCGGATCTGGTCATCACCGCCGGACTTCGGGGCATCCTGTTTCCGTCGCTGCGTCACGCCGGCGGCACCAATCTGGTGATCTTTCCGGCCAATCTTGTCGACGGCGACCATGTCGCGGTTCACGATCCCGATCAACGGTTGCCGCACGACCAGTCGTCCTGGTCCTGAGTTAGACTGTCTCTGGGATCGCAACGCGACGACGCCCCCAGTCACGGCGCTTGGTCCCCAACGACATCGTCCTCGCCGTCGCCCTCCCCGCTCGCCAGCCCGGCTGGAATATCGCCGGCCAGCAGCTTCTCCTTCGACAGCAGCCCTGCGTCCTCGAGCGCCTCGAAATCGGGTAGCTGGCGCAGCGTGTCGAGCCCGAACTGCGACAGAAAAGTTTTCGTCGTCACATAAGTATAGGGCGCGCCAGGTTGCGGCGAGCGCGGACCCGAAGCGATAAGATCCTGCGCGCGAAGCATGCCGATCAGGTCACGCGACACCTCCTTGCCGAAAAAGCTGGAGAGCTCGCCACGGGTGATCGGCTGGAAGTAGGCAATGCACATCAAGACAAGCGCCTCCGCCTGCGGCAATTCTTTTGCCCCCTCGCCCGCTGCCGTGCCGAAGGCTGCGTGAATGGCATCGCCAAAAACCTTTCTGGTCCGGTGCTGCCAGCCGCCGGCGACCGAGACCAGCTCATAGGGGCGGCCGGCGAGCTCGGCGCGGATGTCGTCGATGATCAGCTCGAGATTGCAGTTCTTGCCGACGACCCGCGCCAGCACCTCGCGCGGCACTGGTTCGCTGGCCGCAAAGACAACCGCTTCGACGCGGCCCATCCACTCGCGCCAGCGCAGTTCCGGCGGCAGATGTTCGAGCTCCGTGTCGAGCAAGGCCGGCTGTTGGTTCGGCTTGCGGCGGGTGGACGCTTCGCTCATCCCTACAGCCCAAACAGACGAAAGGTGGTGCGGCCGGTGAGCTCGCGCACCGCCTCGAGCTTTTGCAGCCGCTCGAACAGGCGCCGCGCCGCAAACCGCGACAGTCTTTTGGTCGTCAGCGATCCGGAAAGGGCGTCGTCGTCGAGCAGTCTTTGGATCACATCGCCCGCCCCCTTTGCCCTGAGCTTCGGTGCGACGGCGATGAGCCGCTCCGCGCGCCGCGACAGCTCGGCGGCCAACCGGCAGGCGTCAGCCGCGGCTTGCGCCAGCGCCAGGCACACTGCCCGCTCAAACCCTTTTTCGCCTGGCCGGATCCGCTTGCCGCCGCCAGACTTGGACCGAAACGCCGGGCCAAAAGCGTGTGCCATCAGCAGCGGCAGCGGGCGCGGCCAGCGCAGGTTTTGCGCCAGCACCAGGTCGGCGAGCCACCAGGCAAAAAGCTCGGAGTCGGACTGCATGGCGACGACGTGGGCGGCGATTGCCGCCGCGGCGAACGGCGCCGGCCGCCCCGAGCGCGCCAGGTCGTCGATGTGTTCACAAACCGCGGCCAGCGCCTCAACGTCCCAATGGAGACCCATCTGGTCGACGATCTTTTCGAGCTGATCGGCGCTGGCAGCGGGCGGCTGCCCGGCCAACTGCCGCCAGGCGCCAAAGGTGGCGCCGGCGGGGCCCGGATCGGCTCCGGCCTCGCGCAGATGCCATGCGTCGCGCAAGGCGGCCTCGTCCTCCGAGCGCCCGGCCAGCCGCATGCTGGCGGCAGCGCATTTCAGCGCCAGCCGCTGGCGCCAGGCGCCGGCCCAGCCGGCTTGCGTGCGCGCGACCGTCTCGAGCGCGCTCAAGGCGGCGCCGGCACAGAAGGCGGCGTCGGGGTCGGTGACGACAGCGCCGTTGGCCAGCGCCCAGGCCGGGACGACCGGCTCGAGAACGGGAATGGCGGCGGCGGGGTCGAGGCGAATCATGATTCTGGAGGGTAAAGCAGCCGTGCGCTTTTTGCGACAAACTTTGCACCAAAACGCACAGGCTGTCGTGCGCGCATAACGAATGATAATGTTGCATTATCATTCGTTGTTTACGAGGCTGGGGGACCATGGTAGAATACGCCTGAAAGGTAGACTTTTGGAGTCTTTCGTGTCCCTGAACATCAAAAATCCAGCCACCGTTGCTCTCGCCGATGAACTCGCACGCCGCCAGGGTATCAGTAAGACAGCAGCCATTCATCAGGCCCTGAGCGAGCGCTTGCATCGCCTGGGCTTTGGAGAGACCGCTCAGGAGCGTCTGCTAGCAGAATTGCGCGCCATCCGAGAAAGAGTGGCACGATTGCCTGAACTGGATGGTCGCAGCGACGAGGAGATCATCGGGTATGACGAGCATGGAATCCCTAACTGATGGTGATCGATACCTCAGCTGTTGTAGCGATCCTTCGGAGCGAGCCTGAGGCACCAAGGCTGGAACGAGCGCTGGTCTCCGACCTAATCCGTCTGATCCCGGCAACCTGCGTGCTCGAGGCACGCATGGTGCTGGTCAGCAGGCGCGGCGAACACGCGTTGGCCGAGATCGATCTTTGGCTGCGCAAAATCGAGGCCGACATCATTCCTGTCGACTCCGAATTGGTTGACCTAGCGACCCAGGGTTGGCTGACCTACGGCAAGGGCCACCACCCGGCGGCGCTGAATTTTGCCGATTGCCTCTCCTATGCTTTGGCAAAGCGTGCGGACGAACCGCTGCTTTTCGTCGGCAAGGACTTCTCTCAAACGGATATCGAAGCGGCATGAGCTTGACTGACGACGCTCCAAGATCATCGGCTGCTTCCGGCGATGACGACATGCCCGACATCATCGACGTCGTCATGGAGATGGACGATGCCGACCACGGCTCGTCCCCTCCCCTTCCAGCCATCGCCAATCCCAGCCTGCCTGCGCATCTTGAGGCGCTCGCCGGCCGCGCGCGCGACTATATCGAGGCGGCGAGTTCGGCCAACACGCGCCGCGCCTACGCAGCCGACTGGAAGCATTTTTCGAGCTGGTGCCGGCGCCAAG
>NZ_JAMYKU010000063.1:0-6765 GCF_040317575.1 Mesorhizobium sp. M1423 | reverse complement strand
TCAGGCACGGACGCCTCCCTTCGAATGGTTGCAACACTCCATTCTGGCACAGCGATGCCGTCGGGGGGCGTCCACCCCATCAGCTATCCCACTCTCGGTGCCTGAAGCGGACAGTCTGGAACCGGCCCCACTACAGTCGTTCGAGAGCTGCCTGCGGACGACCGCTTCTGGCGCGTTCTCCGCATACGTTAGAGGTCAGTGGAACTCGCTTTGCCCGAACGGAGCGTTAGAAGGCGCTGACGAAATGGATGCGCCGAATCCCTGATGTTGAGCGGCAGCTTTGGTCCCTCGGTGATGAGCTTGGTTTCGATCTGCCAGGGCTCTTCGGCGCGAACGAAGCTCATCGCTGCGTGCACTGCCATCCAACCAGTCAAACGATCCTCATCCTCGCGGGACATGATGGCTTTGCCGGCTGCGTTCCACGATATTTGAAACTGCAGAGGTGCCTTGAGCAGCCAGGCGAGGGAGCGGCGCAGGGTCGAACTTGCTATTCGATTGCCGAGATGGTTGCGGCAAATGCGTCTTTGCAATGTACTGGCACTTTCCGATCCTGCCTTGCTCGGTGCACGCGGCGCAATGCCGACATACAGAAGGTGGTGCTCACCGCTACGCAAAGTACCGTCGAGTGGAACGCCCGGAAGACCGCAATTGAACCACCAACCGTAGACGCCGCGTTCGTCAGGAATAAGCGAACGGTCGGCGAGCACCTCACGTGCTGGGATGAGACGCTGGGGATGAAGCAGAGTGTCGAAATTGTCATATGGATTATTAGCCATAATGCAGCCCGTCGCTTTCCCGCTTGGATCAGCCGACAGGTCAGGCGGGTGCTGATCGAGCCGGTGGTGACACCAATGCTCGATTATTACTTATCGTCTATGGAAAGATTGCCAATGCGACCGCCCTTCTGGCCGCATGGAGGCTCGAAAGAGAGTTGCAGTTAACGTTCAGCGTTTACGACGCGAAAGAGACCTCTCGCAGGAGGAGCTTGGCGAGCGCGCTAACGTGCATCAGACGTATCTGAGCCAGCTCGAAGGCAGCAAGCGCAATCCTTCGATCGACCTTCTGGAACGAATTGCAAAGGCATTGAAGGTCGATATAGCCGAGCTATTTAAGCGGAACTCGCCGCGCCAGCCATAGGCAGTAGCACTGAGAGGTCGGCCGGCCTTCAATTCAACCGGCCCGAGGCCGCACGGCTCAGGCCGGCTGGCTCGATCGGAAATGCCAAGCAGCCTAGATTTAGTAGGAACCGAACAGGGTATGGCCGGATTGCCGCAGGCGCCCCTGGTGCCAGTTTATGGCCTGCGCCAGCGAGTCGAGCTGGTCATCGTGCCGACCGTTCGGAAATGCCTTGCATTCGGTCTCGAACTCGCCCAGCCAGCGGGCATATTTGGGGAGGAAGACTTGGCCGGCCTCGATGGCGGCAGACGCGAGCGAGATGCGCACCATCTTTGGATCCTTCGGCGTAATGGCAATAACACCGATACCCTCATGCTGTAGCTCTTGCACGACAGAGAAGCCCGACACCTTCTTTTCCATCAAAATGCTGGCGGTCGGATATTTTTTGCGCTGTTCATGGAGTTTTCGCTTGAGGTGAGGGTAGACCAAGCGTTCGCGGATGACGTCGAGGACAAAATACTGCTCCCTGCGCACCAGTATGACCGTGCAGACGGAATAGTCGGCGGAGGCCGTGTCGGCCATGCCGGTGTCCCAGCTCAAGAGGTACTGATCGCCAGGCTGATACGTTGGCGTTTCACTGTAGGTGCCGAACCAGGACCATTTGATCATGCCGCCGTCGATTGGCACCGGCGCCTGAAGGTATTGCGCGGAGAAAATCGCCTCCGGCATGTCTTCGCGGCGTTCCGCCAGAATTTTCAGGGGTTCGCGCACCGCCTGCAACGGCTCGCCGGCCTTCCAAAGGTGGGAGCGCCCGAAACTCAATGGGAACGTCTGGTCGTGGTCAGCGATAGCCGGCAGACAAAGGTGCCGCGTTCCGGTCTTGGCAAGAAACAGGGCAGAGGGATCGTCCACGTGAAGGCGTTGCATCACCAGGATGGTTTTGGCCTTTCGCTTGTCATCGGCACGTGATGCCAGGGTCGATCCGAAGAATGCGTTTGTCGAATCGCTTATTGCCGCTGACAACGCGTCTTCCGGTTTGATGGGGTCGTCGACGATGAAGATGTTGCCGCCGAGACCTGTCAGCGTTCCCCCGACCGTCGTGGACCTGCGAAAACCCTGGGCCGTCGTAAAAATGCCTTCGGCGGGATTGCGGGAAATTCGGGCGTTGGGGAATAGGCGGCGATACCAGTCCGATTCCATGACCAGCCGCGTATAGCGAGCATGGGTATCTGACAGGCCCCCTGCGTACGAGATGCAGACGATCTTCTTGGTCGGATCGTGGCCGAGGAGAAATGCCGGCAGAGCCACAGAAAGGATGATGGATTTCAAGGAGCGGGGAGGGACGTTGACGACCAGCCGCCTTTCGGTCCCGGCGAGGAAATCCATTACCGCGAAGCACATTGCATCGATATGCCAATTGGGAACGAACTCTTCACCGGGCGCAACGAGCTGAAAGACCTTTCTGACGAACGTGTAGAAATCGGCCCGCGCCCCTGTGTTGAGAAGGGCTGCTGCATTTGTTTCTTTTGACCTGTCAGCCACGGCCGCTCCTCCTAAGACGAGAGGCGGCCTGCAGAGCCTGATATGCGGCCTTGTCCATCAAGCTAAAATCAACGCGACGAACATTGGTACCCAATTCAGAATGGCTGTCGGCGGCAGCAGGAGGGGCTGTCAGGGCCTTGAGATCGATGCCTTTGCCTTCGGCCATCCTGGCAAAGAGGTCCTCGAGGGCTGCGGCATCTGTGGGGGTCAAGTCTTCGGCGTCATCCGGCACTTCGATCGGCAAAACGCCGTATTTGTCCAGCAACTGCATCATCGCTTGGAAAGAACGCTGATCGCCTTGCGCCGCCTTTGCCGCCTGTTTCCAAAGGCCGGCCTTCCAGACCGGCATTCTTTGCGATTTGCCGTTCGGCAACGTCAGCGTCACCGGGGAAAAGAAGACGTCCCTAAGGTCGGTGACGACGTTTTTGCTGCCTTTGGGCCGGCCCCTAAGGTTGCCGGATCTTCCCGGTTTGAACTGGTGGCTCGGCGGCGGTTTTCCGTAACCGACATCGTAGCCACCAGACGTCTTTGACCGCCTGGGTGGTTTACCGCGGCTCATGGCTGGCCTCCCATCCCGAAGTTGACGCGGCGAATGTTTGGGCGATCCGGGTAGGGGATGGTGACAACCGAAGCGATCAAACGGGCCCGTTCAAATGCGGCGGTGCGCTCGTTGAATGTCTCTCCGGTCTCCGCATGGATGGCATCCTCGCCAGTGTAGGCCTGCCATCGGCGGATGCTGCAGTCGACATAGATGGGGTCCAGTTCGATGAGACGCGCGCAGCGGCCGGTTTTTTCCGCGGCGATCATCGTCGAGCCGGAGCCGCCGAAAGCGTCAAGGACAATGCCGCCCTTCTTGGAGCAGTCGAGCATGGCGTCGGCAAGCATCTTGACGGGCTTGACTGTCGGATGAAGTTTTAGCTCTTCCTGCCGGTCTTTGCCGCCAGTATTGAGCCCACGGTATTCCCAGACATTTGTACGATAGCGTCCATGCTGTCCCAGCTCGAAATTGTTGATATGCGGCGCCGTACCGTTCTTGAAGGGAAAGACCAGTTCGTGGCGCGAGCGATAGAAGGTGCCCATACCGCCATTGTCCTTTGCCCATACGATCAGGTTTTTTAGCTCGGAGTAGGCTTGTGCGCCGGCTGCGGTGATCTCGGCGAGGTGGCGCCAATCCATAAAGACAAAATGGATCGAGCCATTCATGGAGAATGCAACAAGCAATCGGAACGCTGCCAACAGGAAAGCTTGGAATTCGACTGCCGACATCTCGCCGGCAGCCATGGCGAATTCGCGCTGCTTGATCTTGCCGGATCCGCCAGCGTGCCCCTGAATCGGAACATTAAAGGGAGGGTCGGTGATCACCATTTGGGCCGGTTCAGCGCCCAACAGGCTTTCATAAACTTCGCGATGCAGAGCATTGCCGCAGATAAGGCGGTGCCCACGACAAAGCCAGATATCACCCTCGCGCGTAACCGCGGGCTCGTCCGCCTCGATTTCGGGAAGCTTGTCGTCTTTTGGCGAGTTGGTTTGGTCTTCGGGCGCGAACTCGACGCTGAGCCTGTCGACTTCGTGGGCGTCAAATCCTGTCAGGCTCAGATCGAAGTTCACATCAATCTCAAGGATTTCGCTCAGAGCGATGCTGAGCTTTTCCTCATCCCAGGTGGCGTTCAGCGTCAGTTTGTTATCGGCCAAAACGAATGCGCGTTTCTGCGCCTCGGTTAGGTGATCGACGATGAGGCAAGGTACGAACGCAAGTCCGGCGAGGATAGCCGCTTCGACACGGGCGTGACCTGCAAGGATGTTTCCTTCTCCGTCGATGACAGCATGTCCAATGAAATCAAATTTCAAGATGCTGTTGGCGATCTGCCTGACCTGTTTCTTCGGGTGGCTGCGAGCATTGCCCGCATTCGGTTTTAGCGTGCGCGGATCACGCATTTCGGTGCGAAAATGACGCAATTCGTCCTCCGTCTGAATCCAACTAGGCCCGCGAAGCGAGCTATGACATCAAGGATTTGGAAGACCGCGGGGAGATCCCCTCCGACACGCAGCGTCTAAAGCATCCCGCTCAAAGACTGACTAGCTCTTGGCTATCGGTATGGGCATCCCGCCCAAGCGCATTGCACTTCCTGTGCCGCAACCGGTCAAAGAGTAGGTGAGTTAAGAGGTATATTGCCATGGCCGCCCTTGCAAGAGCTTTGATGCCAGCAGCGAATGGCAGGGTATCTAGAAGGTGGCGGTCGCATAATATGCAGTCTGGAACTTGGGACCGATGGGCCATCTGTCGAACAGAGCGGCCACAAATGTCGCATAATATGCGGACTGGAACCACCCGAAGGATCACGCCGCCGCAGGCTGCGAGAAGTGGGTGTCCATAGCAGCGATCCGTTTGCTAATGCATCCGGCCATCGGGTCTGCCCCACAAAATTTCCCTGTGGATATTCCCATTGTGATGACTTGGTGTCGTATTCGTTTGGCTCCGGCTGAGTAGAAGTAAGCAACTTGGGCTCGGGGGAATCATGAACAAGTTGCTTGTTGGTGCGGCATTTCTTGCCGCCGGCGTCTTCGGCGTAGATACATCTTTCGTCTCTTATATTAGAAGCTCCGCAGGAATGGCGGCTTTTGCGCAGGAGGCGCAAGGGACTTCGCCAGATACTGGCGCGAGCGGGGGCCTTGGCAATGACGGGGCAGCGCTGGGATCAGGCTCCGGCACGGATGATGCGGGCGGAACGCCCCCAGCAAGTGCGACGGGAGAGGCTGCGCCTGCGGCCGCGGCTCCGGACGCGGCGGCCGAGGCAGGAACGACAGATCAACCGACCGACGGCGAGGCGGCACCCGAGGAACCAGCAGCGGTAGCGACCGAGACGACCACCGAGAGCGATCCGGAGGCGATCGGCACGCCGAAGGTGGATCTGCCGAAGAGCTCAGGCAATGGCAATCTTGGCTATGTCATCGGCATCGATGTCCCGGACTTTCATGGCATCGAGCCGTCCATCGCACTCACCTACGAGTCTTCGCGCAGGACCAAGACCGGCGGCCTCTACCAGGGCTGGCTTGGCTATGCCTGGGGTCTTGGCGGCTTTGACGTCATCGAGCGGGCAAGCCCCGGTTATGGCATGCCGGCCTTTACCACGGGCGATATCTACCTGCTCGACGGCCAGGCGATGGTCGCCTGCGTGGCAGGCATGGCGTCACCATCGTGCGCGACCGGCGGCACCCATGCGACGGAGAATGAATCCTATCGCCGCATTGGCCTGAACAGCACCACCAATGAATGGAAGGTGACGGATCGCGACGGCACCGTCTCGACCTTCCGCTCGGTGGCGGCCGTCGCCAACCTGACGCCGACTGCCGGCACGCCGGCCTATGATCTGGCTCAAAGCTACCGCTGGCTGCTGACCTCGGTCACCGACACCAACGGCAACACTGTCACCTATAGCTACACCTGTCCGGCGAGCCCGGTCTGCTATCCCGATACGATCAGCTACTACGGCACGGTCGTAAAATTCTATGTTGAGACGCGGCCCGACCTGATCCTGATGGGCAATGGCCGCGACATCTCCGAAACCAGCCAGCGCATCAAGGCGATCTCGGTCAAGGTCGGCACAGCGCTGCGCAACGCCTACAAGCTGACCTACGACCAGGCGCCGTTCTCCAACGTCTCGCGCCTGACTGCCGTCACCCGCTACGGCACCGATGCGGCCATCGCCGCCGACGGCACCATCTCCGGCGGCACCGCAAAGCTGCTCGGCCAGATGACCTATCAGAACACCGATGGAAACTACAGCACCGTCAATGCGCAGCTCTACGAGCATACGCAGGCCGGCCTTTTTCCGCCGAGCTATGGCAATCCGAAAGAAGTCGGCGACCTTGATTTCGACGGCCGCGACGAGGTCTTCGGGGACTATACCGAAACGACGATGTCCGGGCAGACAATAACGACCAACGTCTACAAGCGTATCATCAAGTTTGGTGCTGGGGGAATTCCAGCAGACAATAAGACCGTATTTCTGCGTATCAAGTCGCCCTCGGAGTCCCCGCCACCACCGGACCCAAGCGACCCAAACCAACAGCCCCCACCCAAACCGATCTTTTTCTCGGATCCTGGCC
>NZ_JAMYKU010000062.1:0-7262 GCF_040317575.1 Mesorhizobium sp. M1423 | reverse complement strand
AACCGCGTCACCACGGCCAAGGGCGCCACGGTCCTGCTCGACGATCAGTATGCCCGCGATCTCATCGGCCGCATCACCGGCACGACGGGGCTCACGGCTGCCGACAGCTGGACCTATGGCTACGACAAGGCCGACCGGCTGACCTCGAGCGACAATTTTGGCAACAACACGCTCGACGAGACGTTCGTCTATGCCGCCAACGACAATCTGACCTCGCGCACACGCGTTGCCGGCACCTATGTCTATCCCGCGGCGAGCGCAGCTCGTCCGCATGCGCCAACAGCGGTCGGCGCCAAGGCGCTCACCTACGATGCCAACGGCAACATGACCGCCGACGGCACCCGGACGCTGACCTGGGACGAGGCCAACCGGCTGAAGACAGTCACGCAAGGCTCCAGCGCCGTCTCGCTGTTCTACGGCCCGGACGGTGCGCGAACCAAGAAAAGCTCTAGCTTCGCCACCACACTCTATCCCGATGCTTCGGTCGAGATCGATCCGGCGACACCCGGAGCGGAGATCTACACCCGTTACCCCCACCCCGACGTCAAGGTGACCGGCGCCACAAAAACCTTCCTGCACCGCGATCACCTGGCCTCTGTGCGCCTGGTCACCGATGCCGCAGGCGCCATCGCCGAGCAGACCAACTACGCCAGCTATGGCGAGCGCCTCAACATCGGCTTCCAGACGCAGAAGTCCTATATCGGCGAACGCTTCGATCCCGAGACAGGCCTGCTCTACCTCAATGCACGATACATGGACCCGGTGCTCGGAAGGTTCATCTCACCGGATGACTGGGATCCGACCAAGGAAGGCGTTGGCACCAACCGCTATGCCTATGCCCAGAACGATCCGGTGAACAATGCGGATAACAATGGGCATCAGAGCGGCGCGCTTGATGCGCAAGCAAATGCGACCGCTGAGCGGGCCGGAGATTCAAAGGATAAAGCCCAGGACGCAAAGAAGGAATCGGCCGACAAAACCGATAAATCGCTCCTAGCAGATCGTCGCAGTCGCAAGTCACAAAAGAATAAGGCTGCTAATGAATTTGACCCGAGCTTGCCTGGTTGGCATACTTATATGGTCATCAATAAGATCTGTGAAGATTGCTCTAAGGAACAAGCGGATGTGCTTACTCGTTTTGCATTTCCGGGCCAAGATCCAGAAAAGCCAGTACAGAACCTAGAGATTAATACGGTTCGCGATCCTTTCATAGGGCTTATTCCTGGTGGAAAAATACAAACAGCAGTTAGCCCCGACAGACTTACAGTTACTAATCGAACCTTGCGGGAGCACATTTTCTATGATGGCAAAATTACTAGGAAATTGGAGCAAAATCCTTATAAAGGATCATGGTGGGCTACAACGCTGGGGACAGGTAACAATAGAATACCTGGCATGAATAAAGTGAACGAGCTAACCGGCCCTGAAATATTCAATCAGGTCGATCAAAACATGAGAGAATACATTGATCAGCGACGCAGAGGAGCGCAGCTTAACCAATGAGAAACACCGTTATATTGATAGTGACTTCTATAATGCTCGCTATCTTTCAGCCCTTAAGCCAAGTTGGTTCTGTCGCGGCCGGGCAGGCACCGATAAAAGTAGTTGTTTTTCACGTTGAGGAAAGCGAAAAGTTGAGCTTTTTCAACTCAATTTCGAATTTTTCACAAAAATATGGCTTTGAAATAGAAATATACCCAACAACTCCCGATGGAAAATATTTCACTATAGAGATGCATAACACAGATATTAAACTTGCAGGTGGAAATACGTTTGCAATAGAGCCCAAGGAAAAGGTTACTCTTGCGTTTTATACCGACGATGAATCTAGAGAGAATATTCTGTATGCAGAATTTATCTCGCGAAGAATGATTCTTGAAATGGATGAATTTGATGTTTATGAGCAATAATAATGTCCTGTCGCCTCCGGAGGTATCCGGAATTGCGGTGACAGCTCACCTTTGGCTATGTTTGCGCGCTGATGTGGGCTTTGGCGTGGTGCCAAGCGCCGATCCGTTTCAATTCTAACGAAACAACAAAAGCTAACGAATCGACTCTGCAGAATTCCCTCCTGATGTCCCCGTCACATAAGCAACTGTAATCTCAGTCTAAAAGCCTCAGCAGAGAATCAGCTGGGGCGAGGCGCGGCTGATCTGGCGACACTCAACGAGCAGTTTCTCGACGTCTTCGACTAGTGGCTCGATGAGCTGCGAGGGGTCTGGAGCGCGTTGTTCCCGAGGTGCGAATTTCGGTGGCGGTGCCCGTCTTATCGCGTTCGCCGGACCTTCATTGTATAGATTGACTGCATGGCGGTGCGCGCTCGCCAAAGTGCCCCGCCTGCGGCAATCTACGCGCCGCGTAAGAGAACCGGGCATGTTTTGTGAGGCGCTTCGCGCGTCGTTGCCACGGATCACCTACGGAATCTAGAGCATCCGCGCTCATCACCAACAAATCCTCACAAAGCTGTGGCTAATCCGCTCTCCGCGCTCTCGCTGATATCCGTGTCACACCAGCAAATGTAATCTTGGTCAGAAACCTCGGCCGAGAATCAGCTGGGGTGGCGGGCGGCCGGTCGTGGCAACACTCAATGAGCAGTTCCTGGATTTCTTCGACTGGTGGCTCGATGAGCTGCGAGGGGTCTGGACGCGCGTTATTCCTGAGCGGAAGCGATTCTACACCGGGGACTGGATGGTCAGCATAGCGGATGACGGCATCCGCGTGCGCGCGGCGGATGCGCCGAAATTTCAATCCAATCCTCTGGTGCCGAACGCATCGGCGGACGAGACTTCCGCGCTTTTCCAGACTGCGCTTCGGCGCAAACGGCCGACGTTCGAAATCCAGATCCAATCGGGGTTGTTTCTGACACGGCAACTGGCGACGAGACGACTGCCGCTTCGGCAAGCGAGAAGCATGGCCGAACTCGACCTGCTGGCCACAACGCCGATCGACCCGGCACAGGTGCATATAATCTTTGCCAAACATGCGGAGCAGGACTGTTGCTACCACGTCGTGAGGACGAAGACGCTTGCAGCCGTTCTGGAAAGTGTCCGTCGTGTCGGTGGAACGCTTGGCTCACTGTCTGTGATCGATGCAGACCGGGCGCGACCGGCCGATCAGTTAAGCTTGGCTGCCATTTGGCCGCCGACAGAACGCGACCGCCGCGCCAGAACTGCATGGACAACGGCGTGTTCAGCCTTGCTTGCTGCAGCGCTCATCACCCTCGGCCATGCGCAATGGCGTTATTGGCAGGCCGGAATGGAACTCGACGCGCAAATCGCCGATGCGCAAATCCTGGCCAAGGCAGCGCGATCCTCGCTGCAGAAACGCCAGGCAAACATCGAACAGATCGACAAAATCCGGAACGAGAAAAAGACATCCGCTTCGCTGGTTCACGTCTGGGCCGAACTAACGCATCTGTTTCCTGACACAGCCTGGCTGACCGACCTGTCCGCCAAAGGCGGCGAGTTGACCATCACTGGGTTTTCAACCTCAGCTGCCGAACTGATCGAGCCGCTGGACGCATCTCCCCTGTTTGCGGCACCCGAATTCGCGGCACCTGTCGTGAAGGTTCCGGGCCAGGACGGCGAACGCTTCACCATCACCGCCAAGATTGGAGCGCTCTGACAATGCTCTCCCCCATCCTTAACGCCCGCCCGATGGTCCGACGCCTGATCGCGCTAGCCATCGCGGCGGCAGCAGCCTGCACAGCCGGCTGGATGGTGTTCATGGCATTTGACAGTGTCGCCTCGGCAAGGGCGGGGATCGATGAGAAGCGAGAGAATCTCGGTCAATTGCAGGCCGTGACAGTACTGGCAAATCGTCTGGAGGGCGCCCCCGGTCCCGCCACTGCAGCAAATCCTGAATTTTTGACGGGCGACAGCGAGGCGGTCATTCGCGGCGGGCTTCAAACTCGCTTGAACGCGATTGCGGCATCGAATGGGGTAACGGTGTTGTCGGCAGGCAATGCACCGCCGCTCAGCGAAGCCGGAGTCGACTTCATCGGGTTGCGGGCAAACCTGTCGGGGCCTCTGGAAGGCGTGCACAATGCCATTCTCGCTATCGAAACCTCGCTTCCGGTCCTGTTCATCCGCGAGGCCACTTTGCGAACGACGGATGTCGGACCGGCGGCCGGCCGAACGGCAGACCCGGAGCTTTTTGCTGAGATTCTGTTCTATGGGCCGTTGCAGACAAAGGTGGCGTCGCCATCTGGCGGGGCAAAACCATGACCGGCAAATTCGCAGCACCAGTCCTGGGGGCAATGATTGCCGGCCTCGTGGCGGTCAATGTGGTGCTCTACGATACGCCGGTCGATATTGCACCGATCGTTTCCGAAAAGGGGCGCGACGGAGGGTTGGCACCGAGCTCGCCGGGATCACTCCAGATTGCCGATCTGGGCGACTTCACCGAAACTTTCGAACGGCCTCTGTTCAGCCCAACGCGCAGAAAATTTGTGCCCGAGCCGGTCGAGCCGCAGCCAGTCGCAGTCGCCTCCGTGGTCGTCGTGCAGCCGGCCGCGCAGAATGTTACACCGGCAGTTGCGCCGTCACTACTTGGGATCAGCATTCATGGCGGATCGGCCAAGGCGCTGCTGCGGATCGCCGGAGCCGATAGTGCTTTCTGGTACGGCAATGGCGAGATTGTCGATGGCTGGACCATTTCCACGATCGACAAAGACCAGGCCGTACTGGAGCGGGACGGCAAGGTCGCACGCATCTCGCTTTACCCGTCAGCTCAGGATGGCCAGCCCGCGCGGAATGTCGGCCAATGACCGAGGGATGCTCTGAGGACGAAAATGGAAACGCGGGATTTTCGCTCGTTGCTGTGCTGGTCTTCATGCTGATCGTATCAGCTATCGTCGTTCCCTTTGCCGTGACGGCAAAAACACGGTTGATGATCGCCAACAACGGGGTCGAGCAGGAACGGCTGTCGCTGCTTGCCGAAGGCCTGGCCAATGTGGTTTCGAGCAAATTGGCCAATGGCTCAGGGACGGAAAAACTGCCGCTGGATTCCACGCCGGCAGATTGCCGATCGGGAGAATTCACCTTCGGTGTCCGGGTACAGGACCAAAGCGGCCTGATCGATCTCAATGCCGCGGATGCTCATTTGCTGTCGCTGGGTTTTGCATCGCTCGGCTTCGATCGACAGACCTCAGAAGACCTGGCCGAAGCGGCTATCCAGTTCCGCGGCAGCACGAATGCTTTCGCCGCGCAGGCAGAGCCTGCAACCTCCGTCGGGCCGGCTCAAGACAAGCAGGCGCCGTTCGAATCGGTCTCTGAATTGCAGGAGTTTTCGGCGCTTGCTTCGACGCCGCCGCATGACCTCTACGATGTCTTTACGGTTTTTTCGAAGCGCGGCACGCTCAGCCTCGACAGCGCTTCGAGCCGCCTCCGAACTGTCCTCGCCGGTGCATCCGGGAGTGGCGCTTCGACCACGCAAGGGTCTATCGGAGCGTTTTCGGTTGAAGTTATAGCGAGGCGAGATGGATCGGGAATTGCGGGCCATGCGGGTTTTGTCAGCGAGAAATTCCCGGCCAGTGCGGCAGGCTTTCGGCGTCTTTCAGGAAGTCCCGTCGCGGAACCCACGAACCATGCAGGGACGACGACATCCTCCAGAGACTGTGACGCGCTATTCGGGACTGCGGTAGCGCAGATCCTAAGGAGATGGGCGTCATGAACGTGGCCGCCCGGACCTCCAGCGTCGAGGCGTTTCTTGCTTTTCTCGAAAGCGAGAAAGTGCTGAGCGCGCACGCAGCCCAACGCGCTTTGGGAGCGTCGAAAACGTCGGGGCACCCGTTCGATACGGTGATGACGGAACTCGGGCTGATTGGCGAACAGGAGCTTGCCGACAATCTCAGCCGCTTTATGAACCTGCCGTCGCCTGCCGACATTCCAGAGCAGTTCAATCCCGAGCTGTTCACGGGCGTTCCGCTGATCTACCTGCGTGAAAACGGGATATTGCCGCTCGAGATCGACGCACAGCACCTAGTCGTTGCGGTCGCCGATCCGTTCTCGTCGGCGACGATCGATGCGCTGGCATTTCACTATGAGCGGACGCCGGCGCTCAGAATACTGCCCAGGCGGATGATTGCCGAATGCATCGACCGGATTGAGCAGTCGGCCAAGGCTGTTTCATCCGATTCAGCTACTACCGAGGCCTCGGATTTCGGCCCCGACGACCTGGAACGGTTGAAGGATTTTGCCCGCGAGGCGCCGATCGTCCGCTTTGTCGCCGACACCATCCACAAGGCGGTCGACGCGAGAGCCACCGACATCCACATCGAACCGCTGGAGGACCACGTCCGCATCCGCTTCAGGCATGACGGCATGCTGTCCACCGTCGATACCGCACCGGCCGCGATGCTGTCCGGCATTTCGACGCGTATAAAGATCCTGTCGCGGCTCAACATAGCGGAACGGCGGCTGCCACAGGATGGAAGGATGCGCATTGCGGTGCGTGGCCGGGATATCGACCTTCGTGTCTCTGTCATTCCGTCCATTCACGGCGAAGCGATCGTGCTCAGGATTCTCGACCGCGCCGGTACCGAGCTGCGGCTGGGAAAACTTGGCTTCGACGATGCCGCACAGGCCAAGATCAGAAGCATGTCGCAGTCCGCCAACGGCATCGTGCTGATCACCGGGCCGACCGGTAGCGGCAAGACGACGACGCTCTATTCAATCCTTGCCGAGCGCTCGCGGCCGGACGTCAAGATCTTCACGGTCGAAGACCCGGTCGAATACCGCATGGCGGGCATCACCCAGTTGCAGGTCAATCCTGCCATCGACCTCGATTTTGCCTCCGCACTCCGTTCGATCCTGCGTCAGGATCCCGATATCATCCTGCTTGGCGAAATCCGCGACCGTGAGACGGCGCAAGTCGCGGTCCAGGCCGCTTTGACCGGCCATCTGGTGTTTTCCACGCTGCATACCAACAGCGCGGCCGGCGCGCTGACCCGCCTTCGCGACATGGGCATCGACGGCTATCTGCTCGGAGCGACGATCCGGGGCGTCATCGCGCAAAGGTTGCTGCGCCGCGTCTGTCCGGCTTGCCGTGAGACGGATCAAACAGGTTCCACCTGCCGCACCTGCAACGGCTCCGGCTACAGCGGGCGCACCGTGACCTACGAAATGCTGCAGGTATCGCCGCGTATCGCCGAGCTTATCGACCAGGGCGCCGGTGAAATGGAGATCGGCAGGGTTGCAGCGGAAGACGATCTCGTTCCGATGGCGGTCCATGCGAAGGCACTCGCGCAATCGCAAGTGACC
>NZ_JAMYKU010000061.1:0-7467 GCF_040317575.1 Mesorhizobium sp. M1423 | reverse complement strand
GATCGGCTCGGTCCGCCCGAGCAATCCTCGGACGCGCAGTGTAGGGCGAGCCACCTCACCGACAGAGGCGGACATACGGTCTTACCCTTCTTCGGCTAATTGCCAACAGGGAATGGCTTGCTGAGGCTGCCCGGATCGTTTTGGCGTCAAGTGGCGCACGAACACCGGTCATAGACGGAATGGATAAGCAACAATTGCGCCGTCCCATTGGACATACGCCTGCCTAAGCTCAAGAAGAGGAAGATCCCGACGCCGACATGACGGAGACGGTCGAGACCATTCTGCGGAGGATGTAGGCAGTGATCGATTAAGCCTTCTGCATGTTCCACATCGGGATGAGCAGCGGAATCTCGATGAGGCCGGTCAGGGTCTTGCGGCGTATGATTGGCTGTACATATTGGCCCAGCAGAACGAAGCCGACATCGTCCCACCATATTCTCTGCATCTTGCGGGCCAGAGCCTTGCGTTCTTCGAGCGTTTCGACATCCGGCCATTTGGCCCGAAGCGCCTCGTATTCGTTGTTTTTGGGCCAACCGTAAAAGCTGCTCTTCTCGCCATTTAGGAAAAGGAAGTTTGCGGAGATCGGATCGCTCTCGATGGAATCAGAAGAACTCGTGATGAAAATGCTCGAGCCGCCGTTCTCGACGGGGCCTTTGTCCTTCAATCGCGCAAGAACTCCGCTCCAATCGCTCGGGGCAAGCTCGGCATTAACCCCAATCTTGCGCAGCTCGGCCGCGAGAAGCTGGGAGACATTGCTTCCTTCCGCCCAGTCCGTGGGCTGCAGGATGACGACCTTCTCGCCGGCATATCCAGCCTCCTGGAAGAGCTGCCTGGCTTTTTCCGGATCGCCTCCCTTCTTGTACCAACCTGTATTTTCGTCGTTCGAATAAGGGGTGGTGTTCCCAAATATCGAAGTGACGGTGTGGCCGTACTTTGGATCGGGGGCCAAGACGCGCAGGAAAGCTTCCTGATCGACCAGGTGAAGCATCGCTTGGCGTGCCTTCACGTTGTCAAACGGTTTCTGCAGGTGGTTCATGCGCAGCCACATGTTATACCCCCCCTTGTCTAGGACCTGGAGCTCAAGATTGGGATCGCTTTCGATCACTGGGTAAAAGTCGAAGGGTGGCGATGACAGGAAATCGACCTCGCCCGCCTGCAAGGCCGCGAGCGCAGTCTGCTGATCGGAGATATTCTCCCAGATGATGCGGTCGATCTTGACCACCTTCCCGCCGCTCAATCCGTCGGGAGCCTCCTTGCGCGGTACATATTTCTCGTTACGGTCATAGGTTAAGCTAGCGCCCTGCTTGGCTAAGGCATCGTTAAACTTGAACGGCCCCGATCCGATATTCGCGGTCACCTGCTCGGTTGCCGGTCGATCCGCATCCTTTTCGCGCATGATAAACAGCGGGTACCCTGAGATTTCCGCCAGCCGATCGACCAGAAGCCCCAGCGGTTCCTTAAGCGCTATGGTGAAGGTTTTGTCGTCCTTCTTCGAGATGTCCCTGGCCCGCTCCATAACCAGTTGTCCGCCGGAAGTCTGGCCCCAGCGACGGATCGAGGCCACACAGTCCGCCGCAGTGACGGGGGTGCCGTCGTGCCAGCCCAGGCCGTCCCGCAACTCGAACGTATAGGTCTTCTTGTCGTCGGACCCCCCCCACTTCCCCACCATTTGCGGCTGCGGCAAAAGCTTGGAGTCGAGCGCAAACAGCGTGTCGTAGATCGCCAGGGCATGGTTGTAGGTGGGTGTAGAGGTCGTATTGTACGGATCGAAGATGGTGGGATTTAACATCACCATCCGCACCGTCCGCGCGTCGGTTGGCGCCGCCTGTGCCCGCAGGACCGACGGGACCGATAAAGCCGCTCCGGCGGCGATACCCACTTTAAGCAAGTTGCGTCGAGAAATTGACATCTGTTAGTTCCCTTTTGAATGCCTGTGCAGTTAACCTGCCGTTGGCGACCTCGATCGAGCATTCGTCTCCAATGCCTGTTAGAAAACCCGGCAGCAGGCCACGATAGCGACGCTTAGCGAGATACTCGCGGCTAGCGCATCGAACTCCTTGGACGAAACGCTCTTCAGGGACAGGTGGACCTCGCCGCGATGGGTGTTACTCAGGCTCGCGTGAAGCGCAGTTTCTTGATCATATCTCCGTTCATCTCGAAACCGTCTCCGGTGACGCTCAGCGTCGCCCTCCAGAGCAGTCCTTGATCCATATCGGTGCAAGACTGGGACAGGAACCAGAGATCGCTGTCCGCTGCGATGATAGGGGCACTCATCGCGCCGAGGTCGGAGCGCAGGCGGAACATGCCACGCTGCGCACCTCCATCGATCTCGACCTCAAGCCCTTGCGCCTTGTTGGCGTAATGTCCGGTGAGAGGGGAGGCTGCCCTGGCGTCTGCGCGCAGGGGTGCGTAGACCCTCGGCTTGCCGCAGAACGTCCCGTCGACCTTACCGTCCGGTCGTGGACTGAGAACCAGGTCGGTGATCCCGCGCTCGGGCTTGGTGCCGCCAGGATGGCCGAAATCGAATCCGGCCACACCACCGGAATTGAGGAAGGTCGGCACACCATCCTTGACGACGATCTCGAACACGTCGGGGCCACCTTCCTGCCGGTAGCGGCCGGGAGCAAGTTCGATCGGCGCGGGCGCGGAGTCGCCGAAATAGATGTCGGCGATGCGGTGGGCGACGGCGAAGGCTGCAACCTGATCGTTGTTGGCGATGATGATTATGCCGAGCCCGTCGTCGATGAAGCGCATCGATTGCGACTTGCCGCCAGCAACCCCACCTCCGTGGCCGACCGCGCGGCGGCCGCGATAGACGTCGGTCACCAGCCCGAGTCCGTATAAGCCGCTCGCGCCATTGTCGAAGACGCAGGGCGTGGCCATGTGTTGATACATTTCCGCTGTGCCGATCTTGGGATCGATCAGGTTCTGCTGCCAGACCAGCATGTCGTCGAGGGTTGAGACCATACCGCCATCGCCGCCCAGATCAATTCCCCATCCCAGATGAAACCAGCCACCGACGCACTTCGTATAGTGCGCGGCCAAGCGCTTCATCACCGAACCGTCCCGCAGCATGAGCGATGTGTCGTTCATGCCGAGCGGGCCAGTTATGCGCTTGCGCAGGACCTCGCTAAAGGTCGCACCCTCGATCTGCTCGATGATATCGGACAGCATGAAGAAGCCCGTATTCGAATAGATCATCGCGCTGCCGGGCTTGAAGTTGAGCGCATCTTGCCTGGCGATGACATCACGCATGGTTTGGCTGTCTGACGGCGCGAATTCGGATAGGCCGCTGAAGATCATGACTTCCTCATGGTCTCGGTAGCCGCTGGTGTTGGAGGCAAGGTGCCTCAGGGTGACCGGGTACTCGAGCCTGGGTACATAGGGCAGGTGCTTCTGCACCTCGTCCTGTAAGCTGAGCTTGCCCTCTGCCTCCAGCATCAGGATCATCAACACCGTGAACTGTTTGGTCTGCGAACCGATGCGGATGATGGTCTTACGACCCATTGGCACGTCGTCGTTGATGTTCGCCAGCCCATAGGCGTTCGCGAAAATCTCGCGGCCGTTCTCAGTCAACGCGACGACAGCGCCAGGCATGTCCGCCCCGCTGAACCCGCTGAACAAATCGTCGACGCGCTTGGCAAAATCACTGCGTGACATAGGCATGATCGTCATTCCTCGCGGTGATGCGGTAGAGTTCTTCGAGAAATAACCCATGCGCAACGTAGCTTTACACCATAGTGCATCGACTTTTGAAACGCGCACCGCACGAAGTTAGTAATTTGTGATTTTGTCGGCACAGCTGATGATCGCGGTCGAAGATCGCTCACAGAACGGGATCAACGAACCAGCGGAAAGTCTAAACTGGTGCAACGAGCGCAACACGTGCTTCAAAAAGCAAGGTGCTCTGATGAAAACAGTCCGGGGGAAAAGGGCTACACTAGGACTCGAGGCTAGAACTTCATACGATCAAGCGTGATCATAATTTTAAATTTCCGGACGTTCGATTAGTATAGAGATTGGTCGTCAGGAACACATCGAACGCTTCCACGTCTTCCACTGCAACGATGAGAACGGAGTCCGCATCTCCAGTCACCATAAACATTGGTGACCTCTTTTGCGCGCTTCGCACACTTGAAGTCATCGACGAGCTCCAGGCGTTCTTGGTCGATTTCTACGTTCACAACGGTCAGTGATTTTCCCAAGGCTTTCGGGTTTAATAGCGAGATGCCGGCGAGTATTACGTTCGCCCTCAGAAAGTCAACAAGCTTTTGTTTTCAAAGATTCTCACGGAGTCTAAGTATAGCAAACCTCATGAAAGCGTTTATTGTGCCTCCATTTGCCGACGTTTTGGGATGAGTCCCGCACGCCCTCCTTCTGGCCGAAATGATCTCCTTCGCGAACGTCTGGATGCGGTGATCAACCTGAAGCACCCGCCGTTGAAGCTGCAGGGGTGATGGACTCTGGGTAGCTTCGATGAGGCCTTCGGCGGCTTCTATCGGTCAATTGAAAGGCCCGCCAAGCCGAAACGGACACGTACGGACTTTTTTGACGTCCTTGCGCAAGTAAGGAGGGTCTAGGCGGACTTTCCGCTCCTTGGTATCAATTTCATACCGCGTACCCGAGCCTAGGAATGTTTCAAATTCCTCCAAGGTTTGGGCCCTGCGTTTCAAGAGACTACGGGCTTTAGCCCAAACCGTCCTTGGGGGGGTGCTATGTTTCGCGTGTGGCCGGGTGGCCTGTGCCATCAAGATAAGGACGGCGCTGCCCGACCGCGTTGTGGCACAAGGGAGGATAGCTATGACAATCTCTCGACGTAACCTGATTAAAGCGGGTTTGGCAGCCGGGGCCGCTTTATCGATCCCGTCCGTGGTTCGAGCAGACACTGAGCCCACGACCGCGCGGACAGTCCGCATGGTGAAGAGCGGATTTATTCAAACTTTCGATCCGATCGTAACGCAGTCCAATACAACCACTGATCACGCCATGGCTGTCTATGACACGCTTTTCGCGATGGATTCTAAGCTCAAGCCGCAGCCCCAAATGATCGGCAAATGGGGCGTTTCCGACGATAAGAAGACCTATACGTTTGAGTTGAGGGACGGTCTCGGGTTTCATGACGGCAGTCCCGTAACCGCGGCGGACTGCGTCGCCTCAATCCGACGCTGGGGGTCGGCGGATGAGGGTGGTAAGATAATTATGGCGCGAGCAAAGGATATATCAAGAAAGGACGACAAGACCTTTATGATCGTCCTGAACAAACCGCTGGGAGTCCTCGTCGAGACGCTGGCAGAGTCGAGCCTTTTCTTGGCGGTTATGCGTGAGAAGGACGCAAATCGCCCGGCAACCGAGCAGGTGACTTCGAATGTCGGATCGGGTCCGTTCAAGTTCAATGAAGCCCTTGCTAAGCCTGGCGCGACCTTCGCGTGGGACCGCAATGACAAATATGTACCGCGCGATGAGCCGCCGGATGGGTTCGCTGGCGGTAAACTTGTTAAAGTCGATCGTGTTATTTGGAACAATATAGCAGATCAACAGACTGCCTTGGGAGCTCTTCAGCAGGGGGAAATTGACTATTTCGATGCGCCGCCCATTGATCTTCTACCGGTATTCGAGAATGATCCTAACCTTGCGATCGAAGTGCTCGACAAGGCAGGCTGGGACATGTTCCTGCGCATGAACTGTCTGCAAAAGCCGTTTGATAACGTGAAGGCCCGCCAAGCGTTGCTTTATCTAATCGATCAGGAGGCGTTCATGCGTGCCTCCTTTGGCGATCCAAAATACTTTGCTACCATCACCTCGATATTCGGAAGTGCGACGCCCTACTCCAACGACGAAAATACCGGATGGTACAAGAAAGGCGGCGATCCAGAAAAGGCTAAGCAACTCTTTAAGGAGGCCGGATATGTTGGCGAGAACGTCGTCATTCTGGATGCTACGGACTGGCGCGAGGCACACAATGCCTCGCAGTTTTTGGCGGCTGAGCTTCGTAAGATCGGGGTCAATGCCGAGCTCGCCCAAAGTGACTGGGGCGGGGTCGTCGCACGCCGGCAGAACAAAGGCAGCGTTGAAGACGGCGGTTGGAGTATTCATATCACGAGCGACGGCGACTCTAGCCACCGAAATCCATTCGAATCACCCATGTTTACTGCGAATGGGGAAAACGCTTGGTTCGGCTGGCCTAAGAATGACGAATACGAGGCGCTTCGGGCTAAGTGGCCCGATGTTGAAACGTTGGATGAGCGTAGGGCCCTGGCTCGAAAGATGCAGCGTCTATATTGGGACTTCGTGGGCGGTGTCTTCTTGGGTGTATATACTACACCAATCGCTCGTCGTAAGGAACTTACCGGGCTCATAGGCATGCCCAATTGGCTCCCGATGTGGAATATGCAGAAGGGCTGAGGGGAAATACGATACATGCTGCCAGAGTAGTCTCGACCATCGCAGCAATGGCAATGGTCGAGATTCGTTTTTCTTTTCGCCCCGCCGCTATCGTCACCCGCAGACGCGGGATTGAAGGAGTCGATGCAAAAAATTGGCTTTGCGATAAGGCTCTCCCACTGGGCAAACGCCGCGGCAGCTTATCCGTCCGGCCATAAGTGAGGGTGCAGATAAGATGTAGGATATCTCTCGAGAGGCTTATCAACTCTGAGCAGCGCTGCCAGGGATGTGGTCGTTCAAAATGAAACTTGGTCAGTCGAACAGCAGGGTTGTACAGAAAATATAGTCGCCAAGTTGAGGGGTGCCGCGGCGGCTGTCGAAGATCTTGCAACCGTACCCGGGCGCGTGCGGCAGCGAAACGTATGGGGCGGATCGAGCGATCTTGGAAATGAAACGCCCAGGACAGGCTTTCAACCATTGTGATGAAGGGGTACGGCGAATTCTGGACCGATGCGATGAGCCAACGATGAGGCATGCATACCGCCAGTAAATGCGTGCGTCAAATTCGCTGCCGAACGTACAGTTCGTCCATATATGTAATACGTTCAATTTTCTAAGTAACCTTATAATATAGTTGAATAATAGAGGCGTCTAAATTACAGCTGACAAGCTAAGCTTTGAGCTTGCACAATCCGTGTTGCGGATAGCGTCACGCTGCGAAGGAAGCACTGCGATGCGCGTCTCTTTCGATCGTGGGAGCAAAGACGGTCGTCCATCGACGTTCTCCCCTTTTTGTTGAGAGGCACAAGTTGGAGCCGCAGACGGCTGCTAGCCGCCTTGATGCACGGCGATGAGGTTTTGGCGGCCTGAAGCGGCGATGTGGCCGCTGTTGGGCGCTTTTCCGCGAACCTCGTCAGGCGCCGGCGGTCATCCGTCGTGATGGCAGGGGTTTGCAGGTTGCGGTCGGCGGGTTCGTTTCGGGGCGTCTGCGCCCCATGGTTATGTCGCGAGCCGCGGAATGCGATTGAGGACGATGCGCAGAATGCGTTGGTCGGGGCAGGATGTCGGCAGGTGCAGGCGGATTTG
>NZ_JAMYKU010000060.1:0-7521 GCF_040317575.1 Mesorhizobium sp. M1423 | reverse complement strand
ACATAAGCGGGCAACCACCGCGTCTAAAATCATATAGCTCGCCCCAACCCCCCCTTGGGTTAATTCACCCCCCCCCCCCCGCCGCGGGGGGGGGTGTATGCCCCGCTGGGGGCAACCCACTTTGGCCTCGAAACGACGGAAAGTCATAAGACAAGCGGTTCATTCAGCAGCTTGGTGAGTCCGTTCGACCGACGTGTACTCGTTTGTCGAAGGTTCAGGAATACAGTCGCAACGGGCTCACTATGTGATCTGGAAGGTCAACTGCTGATCCTCCCGCTCAACTCCTAATGAACCAGCGGTTGCGGGGCGAATGGCGCTCCAGGCCGCTACTTGGGCGACGAATGGAGGCATTCACTCACGACCGCTGCGGGTTCTTCGACGACCCGCTGTCGTATGACATACCCTGCGTAGACACAGCTTGTGAAAACGCGCGATAAGGTCGGCCTGCGCTAGATTCAAAGATGGCCGGCGCACCAGAAGATGGCACACCGAATGTGCAACGCAATGCTTGGCTTCGCGGCACTTGCCCTAGCCGCGTGCCAATCGGCTCCTGAAACGCCGCAACCCGCCACTCTCGAACCTGCGTTAGAACCTGGTGCCATTCCTCCCCAACCTGCCTTGGTTCCTTCCGGCTCAGCAATCATGCATCAATCCGTGGCGGTCACTCTCCCTGGCAAGGGCGTTCCAACAAAGTACGCTGCTTTTTCGGGTCTATGGGCCGGACGATTGGATGGGATGTATGACGCCAAACTTGCTGTTCAGACGATTTCTTCCGATGGGAAGGTGACGGTCCCCTATGCGTGGGGAAATCTGGGCGACAACTATCCGGGAGAGGCCGCCGGCGCTGGAAGAATTGTGGGGACTACGTTGAAGCTTGAGCGCCTACCGAATGGCGCGGACGTCAGTTTTGTTATGCTGTCCGACGGAGCCCTCGCCGGAACCGTTAGGCTTGCTGGCCAGACCTACACGGGCGCGTACCTCAGGCAATGATCAAAGACGCATCTGAAGGGCTATGGAGAGGGCCAAACGACTGTTCCAATTTTGCAGCCTGTTGTTACCGGAGTGGGGGCCGTGCAGGTCGTGATCCCCAGATGTGAGCCACAACTCGATGCAAATGATCGTTGAACTTCTTGCCCGCCGCCTTGACGGCAAGCGCGGCCTGATCACCCTTCGCCTCCCGAATGACGGCCTCGATGCTCTGGCGGTTGATATGCGAGAAATAGCTGTCGCCGGTCGGCTCGAACCATCTCGCCATGTTCACCTCAAGAGCCTATCCAAGCCGGTCTGCGTGCTCGAAAGCGCCTTTCCGGTCATAGCAATGAAGCTTCCGCACAGCGTTGACGGAATGAGCCGCCGCAAAAGGGGCGGCGCCGATCCGCGGATGCGGATCCGCGTCGATCCTGCACGGAGCGCGGCGCTAGCAGCGCGGAGGAAGGACGGGGAGACCGAACTTCGCCTTGCTGGCGCTAATGAAGCCGCGACTGGGACCGGCGCCTCACTTGGCGGAGACGGTGCGGATCACGACCAGCCGGTCGGCCCCGGATTCTGGCAGCCAAACCTCTCCGCGGCGTCCATTGATCTGACGGACATCAGCGTTTTCCGTGGACTTGGGGTACGTCGTAAACTTGTCTGTCTGCGGATCGAACGCGTGCACGGCATTCCCTCCGAAATCGGAGAGCCAGACAATGTCGCGCTCGTCCACATAGACCGCATAGGTGCGAGGAAGGTCGCCGGGCAAACGCCAAGCGTTCCAGCCGCCGTCATGGGGGTCGTAGACCGATACCTGTCCCGCGTTCCATTCCGAAATCCAAAGCCGTCCCCGGCTGTCCGACCACACGCGGCGCGCCCCCTGGTCCGGGGTCGGAGGCTCGATCACTCGAGCTTCACCGCTCTTGCGGTCGATGCTTGCCAGATAGCTGCCGGCGAGCGACACGAAGTAGACGTCTCCGTTGGGGGTCGCAGTAATCCCGTAGGGGCCGCGGCCCTCTGGAGCGTGGAAAATTTTCATGTCGCCCGTCGCAGGGTCGAGCCTTCCGTAGATTCCGCTCTGCCCGGTGAACCAGAGGAGGCCGTCGCCGTCGAAGGCGGCAGTATTGAGATTGGCGTAGCCGACGTCCTGCGGAAGCGCCCACACCTTGATTTCCTCGGTTGTCGAGTCGAAGCGCACGATCGCGTTGAGCCCGCCATCGGTTATCCACGCGTCACCGTCCGGACCCTGGATGACACCGTGAGGGCTGGATCCTTCGCCAAGCGGTACTTGGCGAACCTTGCCGGTCTCGGGATCGAGAATACCCAGTGCCCCCTGTTGCTGGGCCGTGTACCAGATGTCTCCGTCGGGCGCGGGCGCGACGTCATGGGGATGCGCGCCCTGCGGGAGACTGTAGACCTGACGTTCCTGCGCGTCGGCCGGGAAGGCGGCAAGGCTGGCAGCGAGTGCGATAAAGCGGAAGAGGCGGCGCATGAGAACTCTCCATGCTGCGGCATGTGCCACTACTCTAGGCGCAAAGTTCGTCGCGGCAATGACGGATCGGGAAAATCACGGCGCCCTGCACTGCGTTTCACCGCCCCGCGGATCGACCAATCCAGCCCTGCTGTTGGGGCACTTTTGGGGTTCGACTGACGCGCTTATGGAACCCAACCCGGCTTGACAAGGATGCGTATTCAACAGGCGCAATGCGCCAAAAGCTTTGGCGCGAAGGGCAAGCATCTTGCCGATACGGCCATAGCCGAGGATGCCAATGCTGAATCAATTTCGGCGGCGTCAGGTGGGAGAAATAGTCTCGGCAGACGTCATCGATCGGGATGATGGCCTTACCACCATACTGAGCCATCAAAAGCAGTGCCGTGTTCATGCCGGGTTACCACCTAAGTCTGGAACCTAGCAAGCCGCCCGACGGGTTCAACCTTCCGTCACGGCCGGGCAGGGGAGGGCGTGCAAAACGGTAGGCGCGACCTAAGAAACGGTCGGGCTCGAGTCAGTAGAGGGATACCGCCAATACAGTGCTGTGACCGAGTTCGTTTGCTGACGGGGCTTCTTAATCGGTGCAAATTGGTCCGACTCCAACCTCCGCAACCAGTTCCAGCATAAATCACTAATAGTCGCGATCTGATCAAAGCCCCGCCGGAAAAAACGGCAAGGCTTTTCCCACGGCAGGTTTGCGAAGCGCGGAAGGGCACTCTGCCGCCCAGAGTAACCAGCCTGCACGGTGAAGACGAGAAGGACGCTCTTCCTAACGCGGAGTTCGAAACCCTCCCGGCCCTCTATAGACCGCCGATTGCCGCACAAATCGCAGCTGAGCAATGATCTTCTGGCCATCGCCGAGACCAAGATAGCAGAGGACAAGAGCGGGCTGGCGGAGGACTCCCCACCTTTTTGCAAGGCTGATTTTCACCCAGCCACCACTCTCGTCCATGCCGGTCTTGAGGTCGGGGTGCGGCGCAGCACTGCGCTGCAGCCCTGCCTCGCGGCGAGCAGCGGGTGTGCAACCGGAGTGGGCGCCTTCGCGGGGAACCGGCTGCAGGGAGCGAAGCGACCGAAGTTGGGCGGAAACGCTCCGAAGCGCGCCGAGGGCGGAGCCCTAAGCCTCTCGATGCTTCAACTCAAAGGACAGTCTTCCATCTTTCTCGGACCTTCGCCGACGGTCGCCGGTCAAGAAGTTGTGACCCAATGCCGCCTTTCCGGCGCCGATTTTCCTCTCCAAACCGGACCTTCCTCGCTACCAGCGCTTGTGACCCTTTTCGGAACAACCGCCCAAGACGAGGGACCGGCGCTGACAGTTCGGCTGACGATCGGCGCGACGATGCTGCTTGCCTCGATATCACGCTTTGCCACCCCGCCAGCGTCCATAACGCCAGACGGAAGCCGGCGCCACGCGCACGAATTGACTCTGTCCCCAGGCGGGGGCTCACTACAGCCGTGAATCGAGAGGCATCAGCAGCGAGTTCGCCGTCGATGCGCGCGTACTGCGGACCATAAAAGTTAGCACCGGCACTTGTATAGCTACCGTTATCCTTAGACATATCAGATCGCTCCTTAAGCAAGCCGATAGTCTACCTACGTGGGTATGCGCGAGCTCATGACTAACCCGCGTCCAAGCCTGGCTTCAGTATGCTTTCGAGCAGCAAAGCGCACCAGCAGCCGCCGATATACTTGATGCCGGCCGCATGTCCCATCAATCCACGTTTTGATCGCGATCGCGATCGCGATCGCGTCGGCCATTTGCCTGCGCCAACAGTCGGCCGCGATCTTCATTGCCGCTTCTTTTTCAGCCCATCTTGGCAATGACCTTTGCCATATCGTTGGCGTCGAACGCTCTTAGGGTCTGCGTTCGGACGTTGCCGAGCGAAGCTATCGATAAGCTGAGCGCGGTCGCGGCAATATCATCGTCGGCTTCGGCAATCGCGACCACGTCGTGCTGACCGAGCGTCCAGTAAAGCGAATGCACTTTGACCCCGCTTTTGGCCGCCATCTCCTTGAATGCTTCAGCACGCTTTACGGTGTCCTTGACTGTCTTAGCCCCCTGATCTGTGAAGTTGGTGAGCAGCACATAGTAGGCCATGTTATCCTCCCATAAACAGGGAGGCGTGCGGGCGCTTCGGCGACCGCCGTGTCTCCCATCTCTAAGCATAGCACATCCACGGCACGCCCGAACCGGGCAAGATCGGCACGACTTTCTCGCATGGCTGCATCCGACTGACCAACTGGGATGCCGAAGACCTCGGCTCGATCGTGCAGCCGGGCACGAAAGTCGACTTCAAGGACGGGATGGCCCACGCCGCCGACGAGCGCGCTCAGTAGCAAAGCGAACTTGGCGAGCAGACTTGCCCTTCACAGCCATACCTAAGGAAAGTCGCAGAATTGGACGCAGCGCGCGCTTCGCGCACAGCAACTCCGCGCGTCTTGGAACAAGGAGAGACCGGCAGCGTTGGGCCTGCAGCCGACTGAGATCGATTTGGCCGAAGCTACTGTCCCGCAATTTCGCCATCAATCCAGCGAGGTTTCCATGACACACATCCGAGCCGACAACCAGCCAGTCACCCAAATCACCATCGTCGATTCTGAACCGGACAAGCAGTCCGAGGCATTGTCCATCATGGCCGAGCGAGCGCGCTTTATGGCGCGTCAGCCTGGGTTCATCTCAATCAGCCCGCATCAAGAAGCCGAGTCATGATTCTTGCAAGGGGTGAAGCGATCAAAGCCCGACCCGCGCGCTGGCACGCTAGGTTGCCCGGTTTGCCGCAAGGAATAATCACTTGCGGCCGAGGAGTATGAAACGTGCGGTGCCCCCGCCGCAGCGACAGCCTTCGCTATTCCTTCTTGTCGACCAGCGCCCGTAGTGCCGAGACGTCATGCAGCAATAACCTGCTGCCACGCTTTTCGATCAGGCCTCTCTTGGCGAGGTCGCTCATTTCGCGCGAGACCGCTTCCCTGTGCGTGCTCATCGTTGCCGCCAGCTCGGAATGCGTCGGTGCCGGGCTTATGGACACCTCGCCGTCGACGAGTGCGGCTTTCTCCGCCCGATGCAGGAGCTCGACGATCAGCCGTTTTCGCACGACCAGAGTGCTGTATTCGAATACCCGCTCGGTCATGCGCCGGAGCTGGGCAGACAGATGCTCAAGCAGCATCCAGGCAAAAGTCGGATGGGTCATCACGATATCCCGGAATGCTGTGCCGGACAGCCGTGCAGCGCGGGTTGCCTCCAGCGCGACTACGCTGGCAGAGCGTGCAATCCCGTCAATGCCTCCGAGCTCCCCGAAAATGTCACCCGGTTCGACATCGCGATACGCTATCTCCCTGCCGTCCGCTGAAACCAGTGTCACGCGAGCCCGTCCTTCCAGCAGGAAGAAGACATCGCGACCAGTGTCGCCGTGGGAAATGATGAGCTCGTTGTGTCGATAGCTGCGCTCGTGCCACCGTTTGGTCAGCGCGGCGAGGTCGGCATCGCAAAGTCTTGAGATGAAGGCCAGAGAGCCTGTCACAACGGTCTCTTGTTCAATCAAGTGTACTTCACCTTACTCCCTATCCAAGGAAATTTGATGGCCGCAGGCCCCGCTTTCCGGGATGCAAACTGGGAGCGGATTTCGCCAATGTTTTCCCCGGTGTGGGAATTCCCACAGCCGAGCCTGGTTCGACTGTCATATCCTTGTTGCAACGTCAGGCCCGCCGGCTCGTGTGCAAGCCGGCGAAGGGAAAGGGAACAGTCATGAAATTCTTGGCTCCCGTCACAAAACTTGCTGCGGGGTTTCGCAAATTCGTCGCGCCGCGCTACCGCCCGGAGCTTTATTACATGCGTGGCCCGGGGCCAGCCACCGCCCGCCGTATGGGCGCGCCGCGGCAAAACCAATCCATCGACCACTACGCCTAACTTGCCTCGCGGACGGCTGACGCTCTCGCCCGGAGTGCCGTTCGCGCCGTTCCGTACCGGTCAATTCAGATCAATGAAGGGACGATCTGATCATGGTTATAATTCATGCTGCCGCCATTGGTCCATTTCGCAGGTGGTTACGCCTCCGCGCCGAGCGAAAAGCTCTCTTGTCGGCAACGGACCAGTTGAGCCGTTTACCCGATGACGTTCTTGGCGACTTCGGCATCTCACGTGACGAAATCATGTGCGCTTTGCGAAGCCGCGCCATCCGTCATGCGGAAGCAGGCGCGGCCGGCACGACGATCGAGCGCACCAGGATCGCTTGGGCCTCGATCCCGAAACGGTTGGCCGCCGGCAGTGGCTACGCCTCGGCCGAGATCCCCTTTGGCTGGTCCACGAGCGCGCGATCGAGCCTTACATCGCGGCTTCGACAAGCAGCGGCGCGCGGACGGGACCTTCGAACGGCACTACACCTGCGACCCCAAGGACTGAATGTTGACCGACGGGAGCTGGGGAGGATCTCAAAATGATCATGTCAGTTGTTAAGTCCCTCGCGCCTGTGACGCTCGGTACCGTGCTGATCGCAATCAGTCGGACTTCATTGTCGGCTTCTGACGCTCAGGACCTCGCGTTCGCTCACGCTGACATGCCCATCAAACAGCTGAAAGACGTCTATTTGGATTACGAGCGGGGAGGCCGCCGGTGCGCTGGGGACGGAAGACGTGATGTACTGTTCGATGCGCGAGTTCCGACTAGGCGCGCGATAGCAGTTTGCGCATAATCAACGATGCATGGCCTTCTGCACCGTGCGACGCGGCCCTGCGATCGACCACTTCGAACCATGTTTGGACCGCGCACTTCGCCGATCAGCGCAGTAACCAACCCGCGGAGTTCCGCGAGCGACAGCCTTCAAACGAATCAGTCGGTGGTAGCGTCACGCATAGGGTGAATCACGAACGCGCTCGCCTGCAAACCCCTTCGCCCGGAAATCTGCCCCGGTTACGCGGTTCGCCAGCAGACTGACAAGGAGCGGCTTCAGCCGATCGCCGATGCTATTTGTTATCTTTGTGCCGAATGGCATCTGTGGACGCCCCTTCGGACGCAAGCGATTTTTTTGGCGGTAGGCACGATGTCGGATGCTGCCATCTGTCCGGCC
>NZ_JAMYKU010000059.1:0-7559 GCF_040317575.1 Mesorhizobium sp. M1423 | reverse complement strand
GGCAAAAAAAACGCGCCGTTTGGTGTTTATGGGGCGGGCAGGGGGGGCCTATTAGCCTGCCCTTTTTGCGGTGGGAAATGTTTGGTTTGTTAACACACTTTTTAAATGGGCGCCGGTTGTGATGCTCCGGTCGCCCTTTTGCTTTGAGGCCTTTGGTTTACTTCACCACCGCCTCGACCCACACGACAATCCGCTGCGCCATGAAAGCCGTGGTCGATGGCGACAGCGCGTCACCCGCAATGACGTGGTTGTCGGGGTCGCCGGTATCGTCGACCGGCACCAATTCATGTGCGGCGCCCCAGCGAGCCGCGATTTCGCGCGTGCGATCTGGTTGTACCACCTTGTCCGAATCTGAAAAGATGGACAGGGCAGGGATGGACGTCTTCTCCACCGGCGCGCCGTAGGCAAGCTCTGTCAGCGCCGCCATCGGCAATGTCGCGGCGATCGGGTAGCGGTAGGTCCAGAACCTTTCATGCAGAGCGTTGCGCGGCACGAAGCCACGCTCCTTGCCGGCGACGAGCTCGGCGATCTGTCTGCCCCACGGTAGGGTCAGCAATTCGGCGCCGGAAGCCTTGACGCCGAAATTCGGCGAGATGAATGCGATCGCCGCGACGCTGTTCGATGCGCTTGGCTGCGTCGCAGCCCACGCCGCCAGCGAGCCGCCGGTCGAGGTGCCTATGACGATCACCTTGTCGCCGATCGCCCGGCCGATGGCGAGCGCTTCCTCGTAGTCGTTGATCCAGGCGCTGACGCTGCCTTGCGTCATCGCGGCGCCGTCCTGCCCATGTCCCGTCAGGCGCGTGTAGAAAAGATTGGCGTCAAGCTGGTCGGCCACCTCATCGGGCAGTGGACGAACCTCGCCCTTCGACGCAGAAAAACCGTGGATGTAAACGATCGCGAATGGCGTCTTGGCATGGACCATCGGGTCGGCCCAGATGATTTCCTTGTCCAGCCCGTCGCGGATGCCGGGCACGGCCGCCTCCCGGCGCGCCAGATAGGCCTGCGGATCGTCGCCGATTACTGAGGGATCGAAACGGATTGTGGTTTCGACGAGGACGCGCGGACCAAGCGCCAAGGCCAGGACAAGGATGAGGACAAGACCCAGCACCGCAAACATGATCCGTCGCCCCATCACGGATCCTATTCGACCGGTGGCTTGCGGTCGAAATTCAGCGGCCGCGCATTCCAGCGGGTGACCGTGCTGATCACCCATCGGCAGAACGGCCTTGGCAGTATTCTGAGCAGCTTCAGTGTCCAGCTCAGGCGGCGTGGGAAAGTGACTTCGAAGCCGCCACATTCGATGCCTCGCGCGATGCGGCGCGAGGCCAGATTGACCGGCATCAAGCCCGGCATCGGCAGGAAGTTCTTCTCGGTCAGCCGCGTGTCGACAAAGCCCGGATTCATCACCTGGATGCGGACGTTCATCTTGTCGAAATCGTATTTCAGCGACTCGGCCAAGATATTGACTGCCGCCTTGGTGCCGCCATAGGCGGCGGTGGTGGGCCAGCCGAAATAGGCGGTGACCGAACCGATCAGCACGACATGGCCGCGCGAGCGCACGCGCATGCGTTCGATGACGGGCAGCAGGCCATTGATGATGCCGAAATAATTGACTTCGAAAGACCGACGAAAATTGCGCGCGACAAGATCCTCGCCCGGCGTTGCGATATAGCTTCCCGCGTTGAACACTGCCAACACGATCGGACCGAGATCTTTCTCGATCGTTGCAACCGTCTTTGCCATGCGTTTTTCGTCGGTCACGTCGCAGGGAAAGGCTACGACACGGCCCGCCATCTGCGCCGTTTCGACGATGAGCGTATCGATTGGATGGTCATCGGGCGCAGTCACCGCGACGACATAGCCCTGAGCGGCAAGATCCTTGGCCAGCGAACGGCCGATACCGCTGCTGCCGCCCGTAATCCAGGCGACGCCATGCTTCGGATTGGCCCGATAGAGTGTCATGCTGCGCCCCGCCGGCTCTTCTTAGCCTGTGCTCTAGCGGTGAAGAAATCGAATGAAAAGAGTGCTTTTCGGTACATGGTTGAAATGAATGCCGGCCGGGCGCTCCTGGCTGCTGCAATTGCAGTGTGCGAAATGCGACTGGACCAGGCAAATTCTTGCCTTGAAACCGAAGCGTCGGGTTTCTAGGGTTTCGCCGCACCCACAAAGGAATCTCCATGCCCCGTTCTGTGATCGACGTGATCGGCAACACGCCCCTGATCCGCCTCAACAAGGCCTCGGAAGCAACCGGCTGCGAGATCCTGGGCAAGGCCGAATTCATGAATCCCGGGCAGTCGGTCAAGGACCGCGCCGGCCTGTTCATAATCCGCGATGCGGAACAGCGCGGGCTGCTGCGGCCCGGCGGCGTCATCGTCGAAGGGACGGCCGGAAATACCGGCATCGGATTGACACTGGTTGCCAAGGCGCTCGGCTACCGCACGGTGATCGTCATTCCCGATACCCAGAGCCAGGAGAAGAAGGATACGATCAAACTGCTCGGCGCCGAGCTGATCGAAGTGCCAGCCGTGCCCTACAAGAACCCGAACAACTACGTGAAGCTGTCGGGCCGGCTGGCCGAGCAAATGGCGAAGACCGAGCCGAACGGCGCGATCTGGGCCAACCAGTTCGACAATGTCGCCAACCGCGACGGCCATATCCGCACCACAGCCGAAGAAATCTGGAACCAGACCGGCGGCAAGGTGGATGGTTTCGTGTCGGCGGTCGGTTCCGGCGGCACGCTGGCAGGCGTTGGCTTCGGGCTGAAGGCCAAGAACAGCCAGGTCAAGATCGCACTGGCCGATCCGCTGGGGGCTGCGCTCTATTCCTTCTACACCAGCGGCGAGTTGAAATCCGAGGGCAGTTCGATCACCGAAGGCATCGGGCAGGGGCGGATCACCGCCAACCTCCAAGGCTTTACACCCGATTTTGCCTTCCAGATCCCCGATGAGGACGCACTGCCGATCGTATTCGACTTGATCCAGGAGGAGGGACTTTGCGTTGGCGGCTCGACCGGCATTAACATTGCCGGCGCCATTCGCCTGGCGCGCGAGCTAGGCCCCGGCCAAACCATCGTGACCATGCTTTGCGACTACGGCACGCGCTATCAGTCGAAGCTGTTCAATCCTGAATTCCTGCGCGAAAAGAAGCTGCCGGTGCCGGGCTGGATGGAGCAACGGAGCACGATTTCGGTGCCGTTCGAAAGGGTCGCGTGATGGCGCACAAGACCGAAGCGCTGTTTCGTGACGACGCCTATCTGGGGACGGCCGACGCCACCGTCGTCGCAGTCAACGATCGCGGCGGCATCATTCTGGACCGGACCGTGTTTTACGCCACATCGGGCGGGCAGCCGGGCGACACTGGCAGCCTCGAACGCGCCGACGGCACCGGCATTGCGATTGCCGCTACGATCACCGGCGAAACCAAGGACGAGATCATCCATGTGCCGGCGCCGGAGCAGGCGGTTCCACGGTTGGGCGAGCGGATGAGGCTCGCCATCGACTGGCCGCGGCGGCAGCTGCTGATGCGTATGCACTCGGCCTGCCATCTGCTTACCGTCGTCTGTCCGTTCCCGATCACCGGTGCCGCGGTTTCCGAGGACGACAGCCGTATCGATTTCGACATCCCGGATGCCGGCTTCACCAAGGAAGACGTGACGGCCAGGTTGATGGAACTGGTGCGGGCCGACCACCCGGTCTTCACCCGGCTGATCTCCGACGAGGAGCTGGCATCCAATCCAAGCCTGGTGAAATCCAAGAATGTGCGGCCGCCGGCCGGCACGGGAAAGATCAGGCTGGTCTGCATCGGCGAGAATGCTTCGGTCGACAGCCAGCCTTGCGGCGGTACCCATGTGAGGAGCACCGGCGAAATCGGCGAGATCCATATCGGCAAGATCGAGAAGAAGGGCCGCGAGAACCGGCGCTTCCGCATTCGCTTTGGCCCGATGCCGCCAGCCTGATATAGGACTGGGACAGGCGGGACAGGAGAGAAAAGATGGCCGACGACAGTCCTTTCACCATCGATGCCGATTGGTTGCAGAAGCGGCTCGGCGAGCCTGGGCTGACGATCGTCGACGCGTCCTGGTATCTGCCGGCGCAAAAGCGCGACGCGCGCGCCGAGTATGACGCAGCGCATATTCCAGGCGCCCGCTTCCTCGACCAGGATGCGGTTTCGGACCCCGACGCGGCTCTGCCTCACACGCTGCCGTCGCCGCAGCATTTTGCCCAATATGTCGGCGCGATGGGCATTTCGGCCGACGACACGATTGTTGTCTATGACGGGCCAGGGTTCTTTTCTGCACCGCGCGCCTGGTGGTTGTTTCGCGTTATGGGCGTGTTCCAGGTCTATATACTCGACGGCGGTTTCGATCGTTGGAAAGCCGCCGGACGGCCGGTGACGGCGGAGCCGACGAAGATCGCGCCTTGCGTGTTTTATGCCAACTTCGATGCCGCCCGCGTCGCCAGCCTTGCCGACATGCGCCGGATCGTCGAGACGGGGGAGAGCCAGATCGCCGACGCACGCTCGCCTGGCCGTTTTGCCGGCACCGAGCCGGAGCCGCGCCCCGGCATCCGCTCCGGCCACATGCCGGGCGCGCACAACGTGCCGTTTTCGGCGCTTTCGGAAAACGGCGAATTGCTGCCCAAGGACAGGCTGCGCAAAGTGATCGAGGAGGCCGGCATCGATCTGTCGAAGCCGGTCGTCACCTCCTGCGGTTCGGGGGTCACCGCGGCAGCCATCACGCTGGCCCTGGAGACGCTTGGCCATGCCGAAAACAGGCTTTACGACGGGTCATGGACGGAATGGGGTGGGCTTTCCGACACGCCCGTCGTGACGGGCAAGGACCGACGGTGATGAAAAACGGAGCGCTGGAAGACATCGACGTCACCGTGACGTTTCTCGAAATGCATGTGCCGCCTGCCTATTCGCCGCCGCTGCCGTACAACCGCCAGATCGCGCTGCTCAAGACCAAAGACATTCCGCTGCATTTCTACCGCTATTTGATGGATCGGGTCGGCCGCAAATGGCACTGGGTCAACGTGCTGAGACTGAATGACGAGGAGCTTGCGGCGGGCATCCACCGCGAGGACCGCGACATCAGGGTGCTTTATCTCGACGGCGCGCCGGCCGGCTTCTTCGACCTCAAGCCGCATCTGCCGGAGGAAGTGGAACTCGCTTATTTCGGCATGATGGAGCACGCGACCGGGCAAGGCATTGGCCGCTGGTTCCTCGGTGCGGCAATCGCCGCAGCCTGGGCGCACGGACCCAAGCGGGTGACGGTGCAGACCTGCACCCTTGATCACCCAGCAGCCTTGCCGCTTTATCAAAAACTCGGCTTCACGCCGGTGGCGCAAAAAAAGGAGGTCGTACATCCGATGCCTTTTGCCGAGCGCGCGGCCAGCGTCATGCGGCCCTGATTTTCAGGCTCGTTCATCCAAGCTTCAGCTAGTCTTTGCCATCTTGTCGGCATCACAATGCGGCCGAGGGCCGAAGGAGAAAAGACATGCTGACCCGACGCACATTTGCCGCCGTGCTGGTTGCGGCACTCGCCATGCCGACCCTTGCCGTTGCCCAGGCGACCACGCCTTCGGCCGCCACGATCGAGCGCCAGCTTGAAGCCGCGCCCCGGGTGAAGCTGCGCCCGAATCAGCGCGTCACCATCCGCGAATTCAAGAAGCGGCCGGACTTGCGGCGCATGGCCCGCTCTATCGATATCCAGTCGATCAATTTCGCCTTCGGCTCGGCTGCCATTTCCGAATCGCAATACGCCAAGATCGAGAACATCGCCGATGCACTTCAGCGCATTCTGCGGCGCGATCCGGGTGCCCGCGTGCTGATCGAAGGCCATACCGATGCTGTGGGCTCCTTCCAGTCGAATCAGATTTTGTCCGAACAACGTGCCGCCTCGCTGAAGCGCACCTTGCTGCGTGAATTCGGTGTGCCGGGCTATGCGCTCGAAACCGTCGGCTACGGCGAGGAGTTCCTGCTCGTGCAGACGCAGAATGAGAACTGGCGAAATCGCCGGGTGACGCTGCGCCGCTTCGACGACTTCATCCGTTAAAATGATCTAGCCGTTCAGGGTCTGGATCAATATTCAAAGGCGAGCCCGACTTGAATGAGCCGGGCTCTTTCCATATCGCTGTCGTCTAAAAACCGATGGTGATGGAGGATCGCACGATGGCAATTCGCGTGGTAATGGCCGGCGCGACCGGTTGGGTCGGCAAGGCGCTGGTTCCGGCGATCGGGGCGCAAGGTGACATGGCGCTGGCCGGGGCTGTGTCACGTAGCGGCGCGGGGCAGGATTCCGGCCTGCTGGTTGGCATGCCGGCTAATGGTATCTCCGTTTCGGCCTCGCTGGCCGAGGCGCTGGAGGCGCCGTCGGACGTACTGGTCGACTTCACCAAGCCACATGTCGTGAAAGACCATGTGCTGCTCGCCATCGACAAGGGACGGCACGCTGTGATCGGCACATCGGGACTGGGTGCTGCCGACTATGCCGACATCGACGCCGCGGCGCGCGCCCACGGCGTCGGCGTCGTTGCCGCCGGCAACTTTTCCATCACCGCTACGCTGATGAAGCGGTTTGCACTTATGGCGGCAAAATACGTGCCGGATGTCGAGGTCATCGATTATGCCAGTGCAAAGAAGCCCGACGCGCCCTCCGGTACCGCGCGGGAACTTGCTGAAGCGCTGGCCGACATCCGCAAGGCTTCGACGGCAAAGCCGGTCTCCGAGGTCTCCGGCGTGCCGGCTACACGCGGTGCTGCGGTCGGCGCGGGCGAGGGGGTGCAAGTGCACGCGCTTCGCCTGCCGTCCTACATCCTGTCCTGCGAGGCGTTGTTCGGCCTGCCAGACGAGCGGCTGACCATCCGCCACGATGCCGGCTCGTCCGCGGCGCCTTACGTGGCGGGCACGCTGCTCGCCATCAGGCGGGTACAGCAGATCAAAGGCCTGGTGCGTGGTCTCGACGCGTTGATGGACTGATCCATTTGGCAGGAATCGGGTGGGAAGCTCTGTCTTGCGAGCATAATTTCCGGTCAACGACACCGGAGATTTAGCCATGACGCTAAAATTCAAAGCCTTGCCAACCGATGCGGTTCGCGCGCTTCAGCGCGGCGGACCTGATGCTTATGACCTGAAGCCAGAGCGGCAGATTTCGGACGGCGACGGCGTGCCTTGCCGCCACTGCCTGAAGAATGTTGCTGTGGGAGAAGCCTATCTTGTTCTGGCCTATCGGCCTTTTCCTGAGCTGCAGCCTTATGCCGAAACCGGGCCGATCTTTCTGCATGCGGAAGAATGCGAACGCGCCGCCGAGGGGGAAACGCTTCCCGATATACTCGAAAGCAGCGATTACATCGTGCGCGGCTACGGCAAGGACGACCGCATCGTCTATGGCAGCGGCGGCGTCATTCCGACCGATGCCATCGCGGCACGGGCGGAGACGTTGTTCGAGCGCGACGACATTGCTTACGTCCACATCCGCTCTGCACGCAACAATTGCTATCAGTGTCGGATCGACCGCGTGTAATCGGATCGGCTGCACCGGCTTGAGGCTGTCGTACTCC
>NZ_JAMYKU010000058.1:0-7693 GCF_040317575.1 Mesorhizobium sp. M1423 | reverse complement strand
ACTACGCCAGCTATGGCGAGCGCCTCAACACCGGTTTCCAGACGCAAAAATCCTATATCGGCGAGCGCTTCGATCCCGAGACCGGACTGCTCTACCTCAATGCACGATACATGGATCCGGTGCTGGGGAGGTTCGTTCCCAGGGATCCAGAGGGCGCCGAGGACAGGACCTCACCATGATCGGGAGGGAGGGCACAAGGATTAGAAGCGTGATCAAGCTGGCAACCGCTCTACTTCTGATCCTGGCCGTGGGCAACCTCTCCAGGGCCGACGATATCGATCGATCGAACCCGGCGGCTTTTGTCCGGGCCTTGGTTAATGTGCCCGCCGGTAAAGCCGACTTTGCCCGCGCCAAGCTGGCGGTTGACAAATTCGTCGATCCCTCGATCGACAAGGCTGCCGGGATCGCTGAAATCGACAGCATGGTGGTGACGCTCAATAAGATGCTCGATACGTTGCCGCCGGAGGCTGCTTCCAGCAGCATGGAGAAGATGAAGGCCTTGCGCACCTTCCTCTATGAAGGCGGCTGGTGGAACAATGGCCGGCAGTTTGAATATGATCTTTCAGATCCCTACGGCCAGAAACCCGGCTCGCAGTCGCTGCCCAACTATCTCGCGACGAGAAAGGGCAATTGCGTCTCGATGCCGGCTCTTTTCCTCATACTGGGAAAGCGTCTCGGCCTTGATGTAACGCTTTCGACCGCGCCGCTGCATATCTTCGTGAAATTCACAGACGACGCGACGGGCAGGACCTGGAATCTCGAGACGACCAGCGGCGCGGGGTTTACGCGTGATGCGTGGTACCGGCAAAAAATGCCGATGACCGACGAGGCGATCACCAACGGGGTTTACCTCAAGACGCTCTCGCAGCGCGAGGCACTATCGATCGTCGCAACGCCGATCCTCGACGATCTCATCGCCAGTGGGCGCTACGACGAGGCGGTTGCAGTCGCCGATGTGTTGATCGAAGCCTATCCGGCCAATGCCTATACATTGGTGAAGAAGGGCACGGCCTATTACCGGTTGCTCGACGCCAACATCATCCAAAAGTACCCGAGGCAAAGCGACATTCCGGCCGACACGATCGCCTATGCGAATGATCTCTACCGGGCCAATCGAGAAGCCTTTGCTAAAGCCGAAGCGCTCGGCTGGCGCGACCCGAAGCTGAATTAGACACCGATTCGAGCAGATTGATGGGGCGGGGACTCTGTATGACGAGAAAATCGTTCGGCGATAAGATTGCCCAACGCATGCTGGTGGTGCTGTTGGCCATCACGATGATGACTACCGGGACAGCCGGTGCTTACTCTTCGGCGGCGTTTCGGCCTCATTTGCTGAAGCAAAGTGCTAGATCGGATGTTCAGGCGGCACGCTTTGTCTCGCCAGACACGCTGGATCCAACACTGCCCAGCATAGGAACGAACCGATATTCTTATTCCGGCAACGACCCGATCAACAAAAGCGATTCGAACGGACATCAATACGTTGACCCAATGGGCGGTTATTACCCCGGGCCGGATTGCTATTGCTCTGGCTACCCAGGCTATGACTACAATCCACTCGAACATCCCGCCCAAACAGGGTTGATGATGGCGGCCCCTGCGGTCGCCGCAATATCACCGGGCCTCGCTTTGGGCATGTTTACGCGCGCTCCCGCGGCAACGACGCTTGCGACTGAAGTGGCCGCAGCGGAAGTAGGCGTGTCGGTTGGTGGTTTGAGCTATGCTCAAAAGACGTATACCGAAAGTTTCAGTAGCATCGGTAAGGCGCAATATTCCCAGTTGGTAGGCAGTAAAATAAGCAGAATCGGCGATCTGGTGTCAGCTATCTCCAGCGGTAAAGTTAGAGCCACGGATATTGCGGTCGAAATAGGCAATTTGAATGGAAAGAGCTATATTATGAATACGAGAACCGCTACCGCATTGGAACGCGCAGGCATACCCCGTTCACAATGGAGTTTGATTGACAAAACGAAAGACAAAGCAGCCATGGATCGGTTGCGTGCCCAACTTGCGAGGAACGAAATATCTCCGGGTCAAACTGTTTCAAAGCCAACTAGCGACGCGGCGTCTGGAGCAGGCCAGGCTGAACAGGGCGCAAGTTCATCTGGTGGAGGGCTCTTAGGCGCGATTGGACGAGCGACCGGGCTTTGGTAAATTCTATGCAGGAAAGTCCCATGAGAGAATTCTTACAACTGCCTTTCGACTCAAGCGGCTATGGTGATTTTGGCGTCTGTTACTCTGGCTCTAATGCCAAAGTGCAATTCGACTACAAGAAGAACGGCATCGCGCTGGTAGGAGAGATATACTTCACATTCTGCTTGTCTATTTTTGTGAACGGCAGGCTAGACAAGCAGAGCAAACTTCCATATGACAAGGTTCTTATCAGTGAAGAAGGTATCGGGTATGATGGAACCTTTAACAGCTATGTATTTATGCTAAGCGGAAGCGACTTTCAATTCGAGGTAGTTGCGAAGAGTTGCTCTTTCGTAGAATCGGTTGCCTCCGGTATCGTGATTGAACGATAGAGTTGTCTAAATAGTTTGGTGGAATTATAGTGGGTGGGAATTGTGCTTTACGGTGACGGGACTGCATTACCACCTCGCTGATGTCTGGAACTGAGCGTTGTGCCTGATGCAGAACCGTGTGCGACTGATCCTGACGTCGGCCGGCACGAATGGCAAGCGGCGCGCGCTTGCCAAAAACGCGCGCTGCGGCTGGCAGGTGAACCGACTGCGCGTACGGATTTGAAGCTAGGCTGTCATCGTTTGCGGGCTAGTCGATTTGATCGAGAGGCCGAGAGTATCGGTAGGCCGGTCGGCCGCGACGCACTTCCGGATTGCCGGGCAAACCGGAAAAAATGGTGAAAAGGAAAACGCGGCAGGTAGGTAAGAGAAACAATTACTTCACCCAATTCGGATCATCTCTTGTCGGCCCACGCGGCTCCGTGCTTCGGCCGACAAAATTGGTCTTGCCCGCACCGGATGACACCCGATAGCCGGTCCTACTAATGGCCACTCACCTACCCTGTGGACAGAGCCGAAATAACGCCAGCAATTCCAACGCTCGTCCCCAACAAGCCCTAGACTAAAAACCTAGGGGAATCGGGCGGATGTCGATCAATCTGAGTAATTGCGTCGTGGTGTGCATGCTGCTCGCATGCGCAGGCTGCACGTCTCCGTCGGGCAAGGATTTTTTCACCGAAACCGTTGATAGCCTGCATGCAAAGAACTCGCCGTTGCGGGCGGGGTATAACGCTTCTCATCCCCTAACTGCGGCAGGCGAGGCCCAACGCTTTTCCGGTGCACAGTATCAGGGCTCCGGCAATTTTGTGTCGTCTGGCGCGCCAATCGCCCAAGTAACGGCGGATGGTTCTGGTCAATTCGAGCTCAATCTGGTCAGCGCACCTGTCGCACAAGCGGCGAAAGCCGTGCTTGGCGACGCGCTGCATCTCAACTACATCGTCGATCCGCGCGTGCAGGGGACGGTGACGCTGCAGACGTCGCAACCTGTATCGCAGGATGCATTGGTCGATATCCTGGAATCCGCACTTGCCGTAAACAATGCCGGGATCACCAAACGCGCCGGCACGTACCAGATCGTTCCGCTGTCCGACATCATGTCCAGCACGCCGTCCGTCAGTGTGCCGTCGGTCTCGCCCTCCGGCCCTGGCATCAAGGTGCAGGTGCTGCAGCTGCAGTACATCGCGGCTGACGAAATGAAGACCATCCTCGAGCCGATCACGCGACAAGGCTCAGTGCTCAGAGTCGATTCCACCCGCAATCTGATCACGGTCGCAGGCAACAACAGCGATCTCGATGCCATTCGCGAAGCGGTTTCGGTGTTCGACGTCGACTGGATGCGCGGCATGTCGGTCGCGCTTCATCCTCTGAAAACCTCAAAGCCTGAAGCCGTTGCCTCTGAGCTCGATTCGATCTTCGGCACCAAGAACGGCCCTGGCGCCAAGGTCATCCAATTCATTCCCAACGACAGGCTGAATTCGGTGCTGGTGATCACCTCGCGCCCGGCCTATCTCAGCCGCGCTGCGGTGTGGATCGGCAAGCTCGACAAGCTGGCCGAGACCAACGAGGACCAGCTCTTCGTCTATGAGATTCAGAACCGACCGGCCAAGGAACTGGCTGCGGTGCTGAGCTCCGTGCTCGGCACTTCGGTCAAGACCGAGGAAGAGACGGCCGGCGCGAACGTGTCGCCCGACATGACGCCGATCGCCTTGCAATCGGATGGCGTAACGCCGGTGCCATTGACCGGCCCGTCCCCCTCGCTCGTTTTGGCGCCAGACGAACAGTCTCCCACCCACGCCAAGGTCGTGGCTGATGTCGAGAACAATGCGCTGCTGATACAGACCACGGCACGGGACTATGATCGCATCGAGCATATCCTGACCAAGCTCGACGTTTTGCCGACGCAAGTGATGCTGGAGGCGGTGATCGCCGAAGTGACGCTGAACGACGAACTGAAATTCGGGCTTCGCTGGTTCTTCGAAAACAATGGTATGAAGATCTCGCTGTCCGACGTGGCCAGCGGTTTCACCGGCGCGACCTTCCCCGGTTTTGGCTGGACCTACGCGACCGACAACATCCAGGTTACGCTGAACGCACTCGCCAGCATCACCGACGTCAATGTGATATCGGCGCCAACCATCATGGCGCTCAACAACCAGAGGGCGATCCTGCAGGTTGGCGATCAGGTGCCGATCATCACGCAGCAGGCTGTGGGAACATCGACCGCCGACGCGCCGATCGTCAATTCGGTCGAGATGAAGGACACCGGCGTCATTCTCACGGTGACGCCGCGCATCAACAATGCCGGCCGCGTCATGCTCGATATCAGCCAAGAGGTCAGCAACGTGACCAAAACGACGAGCTCCGGCATCGATTCACCGACCATCCAGCAGCGCAAGATTCAGACCCGCGTGCTGGTCAATGACGGCGAGAGCCTGGCGCTTGGCGGGCTCATTCAGGAACGCAACAATGTCGACCGCGGCCAAGTGCCGATCCTCGGCGATATCCCGATCATCGGCAACGCGTTCAAGCACAAGACCGACAGCATCGGGCGGACCGAGCTGATCATTTTCATTCGCCCGCGCGTTATCCGCGACATTAACGAGGCGCGCCAGGTCACGGACGAATTCCGCGGCAAGATCAGCCTGCAGACGCCGATCCAGCAGCGCCGCGGCGGAACCCGACTGCAACAGAATCTCAAACGACTGAAATACTGATCATGGACGCGCACTTGTCTCTCGTGCTGGCCGCGACGATCGCTCTGACGGCAATCCTTGTCGCCATTTCAGCCGCGGATTTCCGAAGGCTGATCATTCCCGATGAACTCAATTTGGCGCTGGCCGGAACGGGCCTTGCCTTCCAGATGACGACGCATGCGGACCAGCTTCTGAGCCAAATGCTATTCGCAGTTGCAACCCTATCTGCTGTCTGGCTCATCCGTCATGGTCATTTCGCAATTACCGGCCGGATCGGTCTTGGGTTCGGCGACGTGAAGATGCTTGGCGCCGCCGCATGCTGGATCAGCCCGCTGCTTATGCCGGTCTTGCTGTTCATAGCGAGCGCAAGCGCTCTGCTGTTCATCGGTGGTCAGGTGGTCGCGCTCGGACCGGCTGCGGCGCGGGTGCGCGTCCCCTTCGGCCCGTTCATCGCTGCGGGCCTCGGCTGCACCTGGGCGCTGGAACAATTTGCAGGTTGGAACATGGGACTACTCCAATGACTTCTCTCCGTTTCATTCGACCAAGGAGAAAACACCTCCGTGAATGCGAAAATCGTGAAAGCGGCTTTACGCTCGTCGAGCTTCTGGTCGTGCTCGCCATCATCGCGCTGATCGCCACGCTCGCTGCCCCGCAGGTTCTGCGCTATCTCGGCTCGGCCAGGACCAATGCGGCCAAGGCGCAAATTCGCAACATCGAAAGCGCCCTCGAACTCTACTATGTTGATAACGCCAAATATCCGACTTCGGAGGAAGGCCTCTCTGCGCTGGTGACGGCGCCTGCCGGCGAAGAGCGCTGGAATGGGCCGTACCTCAAGGGGACCACCGGGCTGAGTGATCCTTGGGGGAAACCTTATGCCTACGAGGTGAAGGCCGATGCGAGCGGTGTGATGATCCGCACCTTCGGCCGCGACGGCAAGCCCGACGGGAATGGCGAAGATCAGGACATCACCAACTGACCGACATTCCGGATCGTAGATAGTCAGTTCGTGGGCTGCGCTTGGGTATCTGCCAACTCGAGGCGCGCAAAACCTGCGGATGAGTAGGTCGCGCCGTCCCGATCGACCGAGATCGTGAACCGCACGGCGGCCGGCAGGCGGCGCTGGGAGCTCCAGCTGTCCGACCATAGAGACGCTTCTGTCGAGCCGTCGAGATATTCGAACTTTATGGCGGTCACGCCGGGAATCAGTCGTACAGATTGGTTCTCGGTCGGTTTGCTGCTTTCGCTGCCACGCCGTGGTTTTTGGACGATGGCCAGAGTGTCTTCGGCTTGATCCTCGCCTCCAAGCGAAACGGCGATTTCCCGCAGCGCCGCGGACCTGAAGCCGATCGCCTGAACGCCGTTGAATTCGATCCGGGCCGGCTCACCGCTGAGATAGATCACATTGTCCGGTGACGATTTTGACAACGGCAGCGGCTCCGCATGACTGATTGCCATTTCAAGAAACCGCGAGGCAGCATCGACCTCCATCTGCATCTCGGTTGCCTTCTCGATGCGCATCATCGTGCGGGCTTGTCCGAGAAAGACAATCATCAGCGAGGAAATCACGCCGGCAAGCGCGAGCCCGACCAGCACGTCGATCAGCGCAAATCCCTCGACCGATGCCGATGACTTGCGAACTCCACCAGGGCGGCGCGGTTCGAAGTTGGGTCTGAGGAAGAGAAACCCTGGCCGTTGCCCGCAAACATCGGAGGGGCGGCTCATTGAGAGTTCGTATCCTGGACGGGAACAAACGTCAGAAACGGCTCGCCACGCCCGGCACCAGCGGGGCCGGTTCTCTCAATGATAATCGCTGTTAGTTTCGCGTTCGATATCTCAACCGTGCGGGTTTTCACGCTCCAGCCGGGCTGCGCGGGATCGGAGGGAATTGAGTTCGACCCGGCATTGGCTTGGTAATCGGCCAGCATCGCACGTACTGCGCGAGCGGCTTCGACCTGCGCCTTCGCAACCGAGATGCTGCGGCTCGCCATCACGATCGACTGGCTCGCGATACCAAGAACAAGCGCTAGGATCGTCATCGCGACGATCATCTCCAGGATCGAAAACCCGTCTTCACCAGAATGTGGGTTTGCCTGCGAGATCATGGTAGTTTCCGCCGCGTCGCAAGCCCGGTCAGCCAGTTCACCTCGATCCGCACCGTCTGGCCTGTTCGTTGCAGATCGAGGTCCAGCCCGGAAGCGCTGCCGTCCGGGAGGAATGTCAAAGTCGCCTGCCGATCCGCAGCCACAGTTTCCAGGCCCGTTGTCACAGTCATCTCGACGTCTTCGGGCAGGACGAGCGTGTCTCGATCATCGAAGCGGATCGCGCCGGCGCGAGGATCGATGACGATCTGTTTCGGCCTGGCGGTGGCGATTGCAGACGTGCGTGACAGGCGTAGTCGCGTGGTGATCTCGCTCGACAAACGTTCCAGATTCTTGGTTCGATAATTTCTGGCAATGCCTGGAGCCGCAATGGCCGCGA
>NZ_JAMYKU010000057.1:0-9825 GCF_040317575.1 Mesorhizobium sp. M1423 | reverse complement strand
CGTGCACGGCGTCAAACGTGTCGTCGATGTCGAGCACGATCCGCTTCGGAATCTGCCAGAAGGAGGCGCAGTAGAGGTCGACCATCGTCCGGCCCATGGCGAGCAGCGAGCGCACATGGGGTAGGTTCTCCAGCCGACACATCGTCGATTGCGACGCCAGATCCCGACCCGAGGGGCGCATCCTGGGCTATCTTGAAGACCGGGTCGGAACGCAGCCGGTTGGCGTCGTTGCCATCCTCGTAACGGGCGGCGATCATCTTCATGCGGAAGCCGATCATATCTGTAAGGTTGTGGATGACCTGGTCTGGGCTGCGTGGATCATCGATGCAGCGCGCCAGACGGTCGGCCACCCGCAGTCGTTTCTCCACCTCTGCTAGAGCCAGAACGCCACTGTCCGACGACAGCATGCCGCCGTCGAAACGGGCGACGACGGACTTGCCGCCGACAGATGACAAGCCGCTCAGCGGCAGCGTAAGATCATTCATGGCGGGTGTGGTCTCCGGAATGATTCGGATCGGCCTTAGCAACCAAGTCCTGCGTCATTTCAATGGCTTAAAGCACATCCGCCAACCCACCGTGAATTTTTCAGCCTAGGTCGCGAGCATGCGAAAGCATAACACATCGCCGTCCTCCAAACTACATGTCTTCGACGCTCTTTCGGCGGCTTGCTGATGGAATGCAACTGGGAAAGCCAATGTCCGGGTCGAGTGATCTGGGGATGAAAAGCGCCAGACCGAGCTTTCAAGCTTTGTCATGAGTGAGGTCCAGCGCATTCTTGCCCAATGTGATGGCGCGAGGCAGGATGACAAGGCGGTTGTTGCTCCTTCGGATTCTCCTTCCAACGATTTGACCGCCGTGGCCGCCGAATTTCTAGGTAGGATCGAGGCCGAAGCAGCGCGACGGCTAAATGCCCAGGCGTGTGAGATCGCTTCGCGACCCCGGCCAGCCGATCATCCGCCCGGGCATCTGGTTCAGAAAGATTGCCCGAGAGAAGGAGCGCGCATTGCAGAGTGGGCCGGTCCAGTTGCGGGGTCGACGCATCTCGAGAGACGTTTGGAATGCCGCGGTCCACGCTGCATTGGCGGCAGCGGCATAATGATGTGGTTGCCTTTCAGAGAGGCTCTCGCAAGTATGTATTTCCCCTGGCTCAGTTCATCGACGGCAGGCCTATGCCCGGAATCAGGCAGGTCCTTTTCCTCGATCTCCGATCCCAGATTGGCTTCGCAGTGGCTGATCAGCCCCTCGCCCCTTGTTCAAATTCCGTTTTCCAGCCACATACCGAAGTAGCCGTTGCATTAATATCACTCAATCGCCCGTATTACTTGAAACAACTATACATTTGCGGAAATCGCACAATACTGGATGTGCCCGCTCATCGGGTTGCCGCGCGACGTCTTGGCCAAAGGGGCTGCAGCCGATCACGCCGTGGTCGCCAGCGTCGCCAGGATCCACAACCGGATCAACGAGACGCGACAGACCGCAGGATCGCCGCCGAAAAGTTGCAGGATTGGCGCAGATACTAGAATCCTGTTTCATAACACCCATCTGTCTATACCGTTGAAGGGAATAGGTTTTGCTGATCGGGGTGCGATCCCGCGGGGTACTTCGGGTTCTGTCGCGCGCGATGAGCAATCTGCTGGGCTCGCGGCTTTCCAAGTTCTGATCGGCTGAAGATCCACGGTCCACCCGGTAGAGGATGAATGCCTTCGATCTCGCCTGCTTCGACGGCGTGTCTGAGGGTCTTCGGTGCAACGCCGAGGAGGCGCGCCGCCTTGTTCAGGTTGAGCCATGGCTCGGTCCCATCCGGTGCCGGCCGGAAGACCGGGATCTTGTGATGCGATCTGTGTGCGGTGACCCGCTCCCGTGTCCAGCGATTGCCATGCCCGGTCACCAGGCCGTTGCGGTTGAGAATGCCGGCGATCAGATCATCGCTGGCGATCAGCACCAGTTGCCGGATGGCTGTGATGATATCACCAGAGGTGCTGTTGCGCTGTCCACGCCGGCGCTTCGGCAGGCGCAGTTCGGTATGGGCGCCGCCAATCCAGTGGATCAGCAGCACGATCTCGGAGGCTTTATCGTCGATATCGGCGACCACCTCCTGAATGACTGCGCACGATGCGCTTCTTGAGCCTGGCGTCCGTTGTTGGCGCCCGACCAGACAGCCTGAAGGTCTGTGGCCAGCGCCGTGATGCCCGTTGCCAACACAGGTGATGGCCTCGGCGTCGCGGCATCATGCGCGGCGATCTTGTTCTCGATCTCACCGACACGGATGAGTGCCTGGTTCCAACGCGCTTCCAGTTCCGCCGCGACCAGCCGGTTCTCGGGATCGGCCGCGTCATATTGCCGGAAGGGCCGGTCGGCAGCGTAGCGGGCAGCCTCAAGATCCCGACTGACGGCGTCCCGGACCTGGTCACGACGATTGGCAGCTTGCGCCTATCGCATCATCGACGCGCAGTCCGCCAAAGGCGATGCATCGCGGCTCGCCATTGTCGAGCAGACCCCGCCAGCAGGAATAGCGCGGAATGTTGTGCTTGGTGCCCGTGTACCGCACCGTGAGCTTGCGGCCGCAGCGCCGGGAGCGGACAAGCCCGGCGAGCAGAGCGTCGCCATGCTTGGGCGCCCCGTGATGCCGGCTCGTGGGCACGTTGTCGCTCACCATCTTGCGGATCGCCTCTGCCCTTTCCCAACTGACATAGCCCTCATGGCTGTCCGGGATCAGAGCCAGCCATTCCTCGCGCGTCCTGCGGCGGATACCTGCTCTAACGGCGGATCGCCCAAATCCCGGCGTGACACGAGTCTTACCATAGGCGTAGGCGCCGCCGTAGATCGGGTTCTCGATCATCCGGTGGATGGTCGCATAGCTCGGCCTGCGTCAGACCACGTCGCCATTGTTGCGCTTGGCGGGCAAATCCAGCCCATGCTCGAGGAACCACATCAAGGCCTGACGGGCGCTGCCGAGCTCGGCAACCTTGTCGAACAGAGGGTAATGGATTCCTGCACACGCCGATCAGGTTCCTTCTCAAGCCGATCGCCGACCTTCACGAAGCCGACAGGGGCTGCGACGACGAGTTCGCCGCGGCGGGCCTTCTCGTAGCGGGCCGACAGCGAACGCTGGCGCAGAAGATCGAGTTCATACTCGTTGAGACTGCCCTTCAATCCCAGCAGCAGCCGATCATTGCCCTGACGCGGCGCATAGACTGTCTCCTGGTCGATTAGCACGGTATCGACGACACGATACATCTCGATAAGCTGCTGCCAGTCGCGGCTGTTGCGGGCAAACCGCGACACCTCCCGTGCCGCAACCGCCCCGACCTTGCCGAGACAAACCTCGGCGACCATCCGATCGAAGCCGGCGCGTACCACGCCGCCGGCGGCGGAACGGCCGAGATCGTCATCGATCGTCTCTACGCGAGACCAGCCAAGGACCGTCAGGCGGTCGCGCATCGCATATTGAAGCATGCTGCTCTCACGATTGTGCAGGACCTGATGGGCTGACGACTGCCGCACATACAGGATCGCTTTGCGCTCCAGATGATGCGGCCCAATCTTCTCATGCATCATGATCCGCGCCCTCCCGTTTTGCGGCACCCTCGCCGTCGACGTGTCCGAGCATCAAGCTGACCATCAGCTTCGTCACTGATCGGCGCGCCTCAGCCGGCAGCGCCTGCCATTGCGGCGTCTGCACCGTGTCGGCGTCGTTCGGCTTCGAGAACAGATCGAACTGGTATGTCGTGGGCTGGCGCGGCATGGACATCTCCCCGATTCGCGTGACAGCCCAATGCTGCGCCCACCTCCGGCGATTGCGATGGGGCCCCCGTGTCGTGGAGCAGTTTCGCCAGGGTGCCCAGCGCGGCAAGGTAGACGTGCGGAGCAGTCGTGATGCGCCAGCTCGCGCTGAGGCTCCGATCGAACATCCACCCGGGAACCTCCAGCAAGCGATCCGATACCCGGCCAGAAAGACTGCAGCGGAAAACCTCTGCTTCGTTCTTGTCGATCACTTCATGAATATGGACCTGGCGACCCGCCCAAGGATGCCATGGATAGAGAACTCGCGCTCCGGGCCGGTTCCGTGGGTGTTCCGTCGCGGAGTTGTACAACGAGGTGCGCCCGCATGGGGCGATCGGGCACAAGGCCCCGATCTCGTTGCTCAATCCCGATGGCGCCGCCAGCCCGGCATCGCGAGAAAGCCGGGAAACTCTACCTTCCGGCGGTCCAGAGAATGGTATCGGAGCATTACCCCTGGAAGTTCCGGCCCGGGGCGATCCAAAGACGGGGAGCACCTCAAATCGTGAACTGGCTAACTTATAAATGCGGACAAAAACGGGGAGCACGTCAGCGGCGCCAGAACCTCTCGCGCAGCATCTGGGTGACCTTCCACCGATTCCGGGGTCACCTCCAGCGCCGCGGTGATGTCCTCGCCGCGCGTCGACACCTAGGCCGATCCGCAGCACTGGCAAATTCCACAGTCACGGCCAAGCAACGGAGTGCCCAAGTCGTCCTCTCCAGACCACCGCTCTAGACGAGGCGGATCCAAACCGAAACACTGGTCAAATGAAGGAGGCAAATCGGACGTCCACCTGCCAAAATCATCGAAGCAACTTTCGTGCCGAATTGGGGCAGGCTTATTTTTGCGCCGCTTGTCCCGGTCACCGGCCACGGCATGGCGACGCCCAAGGTGTTTCGACATTCTTGTTCAGATCCAGACTGAGAAGGTTGCGGCTAGGCACGCGGAGCAAGCAAAAACATTCTAAGCGGAATCGTGCTCAGCTTTGATCTTCGGCCTGATTTCCTCGTCCGGCGAATGAAGAACCCGATCGCGATTGAGCGCTTGCCGATTTCTGTTCGCCGTGTGCCGCAAATGGGGTGATCGAAATATCGATCAAGTCGACGGCACGTTGAAGTATCACCTCGGTCTGGGCAAGGCTCGGTGAAGAGGCGATCACATGTCCAATACAGTCTCGGTAATCGCCTCTCCTCACGACCGGCGTCACGGGTTCTTGATAAAGTTCGACCTCGGCGACACCTGAGACGGCAGCTGCCCGGCTGACTCCTGCGATCCGATCGAGGTTGCCATCGCGATCGGCATTTAGCAACCGCACGGCCGCAGTGCGCGAATGCCTTCTCTGGAGGCAGCATTTGTCGCCGATGACAAGTTTGATGTGCTCGGTGACGAGATCGACACCGTAAGCCAGCTGAATCAGTTTAGATTCGGGCGCGCCAGCAAGACGCGGATTGACTTCAATGACTACTGGCCCATGCTTCGTCCACAATAGGTCAATGTTCGTTGGGCCCCAGCCAAGGCCGAGAGCTCGCAAACAACTTAGCGAAACATTGGAGATACGTTTGTATTCCACGTCCGTGAGCGGGGCCGGATGGGTGTACTCGAGAAAGACGAAATGCGGTGGAGGGCCAAACTTAGCAGAGGCAATCGCAATGACGTCATTTCCAAATGTGTTAGCGCAGTAGAATTGACCTTCTGCGAATTCTTCAACCAAGATTCTCGGCGAAGATCGCCATATGTGCTTTCCGCCCAACAGGTAGGCCGTATGTTCAGCTACCTCGTCGACTTCGCGGCACAATCGAACGCCGGTGCTGCTCTGGCCGCCTACGGCTGGCTTTACAACGACAGGCAAACCGATTTCCGCAGCACAGGTGTCTACATCCGCTGCATCCACAGCCAAGCGATAAGCAGGTATTGGAACGCCCGCTTCCGCAAGGAGCTGACGTTGAATGAATTTGTCGCAGCATTGTTTAACCGATGCGGGGCTCGGTCCCGGTAGATCGAAGTACCCGCAGAGATCACCAACTGTAGCATAGACCGACTCGTCGGGTGTCGGAAAGCCAGTGATGCCAGCAATGCGATAGGTACCACGCAGACGGGAACATTCGCGAATCAGCGCATCTAGATTTTCTGTATCGACACGGATAGCATCAATCCCTTCCCCCGCAAGATAGCCGTATTGGGCGGGATCAGCCGCCAACGTAATTGGATGAAGACCAAGATGCCGGGCCGCTTGGACGTAAAGCGGACCATTACCCATTGAACCTTCCACCATGATGAGCGCTCTTCTTGCCATTGGCTAATGACTCCGACATTGATGCTATGTGGTGGTCGACGAGCCGGCAGCTTTTTTCAGCCGTGCCTAAATCAGACCTTGTGGCGAAGGTACCATCGGCAGCCATTTGCGGTTGCAAAGATCTGTAAACTTAGTTGAAGGATTTGTTGCAACGTTTTGGCACCGGGCCGTGTGGCACCAAGCCTCTCGACGAATTTTGGAGGTTCCGATGTCAAAGGAGGCCAGCTTGATCATTCAATATCCCGCTTTGCTTGCGCTAAGTTAAGTACATAGTCCACAATCTCGGCATGCGTGATCTTGCGAACCCGGTCAGCGATACGCTGGAAGGCGCGCTCGACGAGGTTATGGTGTCGAAGAGGACCAGCGCTAACCTTAAGGCGCGTTTGTCGCGCCTTTCACGTGCGCACATGATCGGTCCTCCCGAAGAGACTCGGACGGGGGCGGCGAAGCGGGCCGGTGGGCTCCACCCCCGGAAACCCGGCGAGAGGCCCCTATATGAATTCCGATGCGTGAGTGTGTCAATCAAGCTTGCCCCACAGCAGATTCATACATCCCGACCTCCTTCACCAGTGCCCGAAGTTCGGCTGATGGCGCGAGGCAGAAAGTGCGAAAAGCTCCAGGAACCTCAGCCGTAGGGCGATGACCGAACAATCGACACTCGCCTGCAGCAGCTCCATGGCAGCGCTGTGCCTCAAAACATGAGGCGACACCCACGATAACATGTAGAGATAGTTTGTAGCCCCTCCGGCAATCCAGCTTGGAAAGGGAGCAAACAATGAAGTATTTCATCAATGATGATTGGCGCTGTCGCGGTCACCAGAGGGCCCGGTGACGCGTTACGTTTGCCGATTGGCTCGTCGATCGAGGCTACGATCTTGTTTCCCTGAGAAACCAGGTGCTGATGGCTGCAGGCTTCAGTACGTCGCTCCGGGAGAAGGGGATTGGGCTAAGCGACGTAAGTGAAGAGTATGCTGAGCGTTATTTGCTGGACCGAGCGCAACGGCCAAAGCGTGGAGACGGCACAGCTCTTCGACATCTGTTGGCTTTTCTACGAAGCCAGAACGCAATCGCCGAAGAGATTAAGGCCGAGTACAACCGATCACCGGTTGAACAACATGTGCTGGCATACGAGCGGTGTTGCAACACGCACGTGCGCTGTCTCATCCAACGATCATAGATTATCGGCCAGTCGCCCGAGATTTTCTCAATTTTCGCTTCAGCGATGGTGAGGTGTCGCTCGCACAATTGCGTGCCGTCGAGTGACCGATTTATTGCAACGGAACGTTCCGCGTATCAGCATGCGAAGCGCGAAGATCATGACCACCGGACTGCGGTCGTTTCTCTCCTATGCGCGTTATCGGGGTGACATCACCTCAAAGTTAGCAGCAGCGGTTCCTTTCGTAGCCAACTGGTCACTTCGTCCATTCCCCGCGCGATCGGTCGCGATGAGGTAACTCGTTTGCTCGCCAGCATCGATCGGGATACGCCCATCGGATGCCGCGACTATGCGATGATCCTAGCATTGGCGCGATTGGGACTACGATCGAGCGAGGTGGTGTCGCTCAAGCTCGGTGACATCGATTGGGTAACGGAAATCCGTGTGCGTGGCAAGAACGATCAACGCAACGACCTTCCGTTGCCGGTGGATGTTGGCGAGGCGATCGCCGACTACTTGCGGAAGTCGCGCCCGCGCAATGCCAGCCGTCGTGTCTTTTTGCGCGACAAAGCTCCGATCCGCGGGTTCAAGGGGCCGAGTGGACTTGGTTGCGTCGTCCGACGCTCCCTGAAGAGGGCGGGCATCGACGCTCTCACAACGGGAGCCCACCAGTTCCGGCACGGGCTCGCCTCAGAGATGCTGAGTGGCGGCGCCTCGCTGGGTGAGATCGGCGAAGTTCTGGGACACCGTCATCTGCAGACAATAGCGATCTACGCCAAGGTCGATTTCGACGCGTTGCGAACACTAGCTTTGCCATGGCCGGGAGAAGCCCTATGAGCACACTCCGACAGGCTGTTCAGGAGTACATCGAGATGCGGCGAGGGCTGGGGTTCAAGCTGCGAGAGACAGAACGGGATGATCGATTTAGCGCGTTCCTGAAGGCCAACGACACGCCACACATCGCTACGGAACTGGCAGGGGCTCAGCGACCATCGCGCGCGCAACCTTCGCATTGCGCGAGACGGCTGGGGTATGTCCGCGTATTCGCCCGTCATCGAGCTGCCGCTGATCCGCGAACCCAGATTCCCCCGGACGGTTTGCTGCCCTTTCGCCCGAAGCGAGGTCGGCGTTATCTCTATTCAAAGAAACATCCAGCGCCTCTTGTCCGCAGCGCCTGAGATGCCGCGCCGATATACTCCCTGCAAGCTCAGGCCATGGACGTATTATTGCCTGTTCGGATTGCCCGTACCTGGAGGTCCAAGGAACAGGACCGTGTCGCCATGAGCAATCCAGCGGCAGGTCGCCAGCTCCCGGACTTGGCGCTGATCCAGCGACGGCTGCGCGTCGAAGTCGAAGCCATCGAGTTCGCGCACAAACGGGAACTGCGCGATCTTGCCTGCCATGGAGATGCGCCGCTCGTCGCGCCGCGCGATCTCGCGCGTCACCACGAAGGCCAAAGCCTCGCGCAAGGTCATTTGCGAACGCGCCGCTTCGTCCAGCAGCGTATCGAACTGATCCCGGATCGCGGTCAGCTTCAGCCGGTCGAGCTGAGCCACCAGCATCTCGTGATCGACCGTCGTCATCACCAGCTGCCTCCCACCAGTGCCTCATATTCGGCCAGCGGCCGCAACAGAGCGGAAGGCGCAACGATCTCCGCCGGCGCCGATCGCACCGGCGCAGCAGCGCCGACCACGCCGGCAAGATGCGCGCGCTCGACAATCCGTTGGCGACGCCCGCGGCACAAGGCATGATCCGCCACCACCTCGCCCGCATGACGCACGATAACGCGGCCGCCCAGCACCACGACTTGGACGCTCTCCCCGATCAGCCGCCAGGGAACCGAGTAACTGTTCGTGTCCAGGCCGATTGCGCAGTCCGCCTGGACCTTGCGCACGAGATCCCGCAGCTGCCCAAAACGGTGCCCGTCCGCCCAGAGGGCGAAGCGCCATGGCTTCTTCGGCAAAGCGCTCCGCAGGAGCCACGCCGGTCGTGCCATGCACACGCTGATCGGCAATCTCGCGTGTCCACCGGTCCAGATGCGCCTCGAACGCCGCCCAGTTCTCGAACCGGCGGCCGGCAATCGCATTGCGCTTGACATAGCCGACCCCGCGTTCGTCCTTCCCCTTCGTACGCGCCCGGTAGGGCGCACAAGCCCGCGGCGTAAATCCCCAGTGGCGGGCAAAGGCGTGCAGCCGCATGTTGAACCGCACCTCCCGCGTCGTCGCATCGTGATGTTCGACCAGCGCCTTCGGATTGTCGAACAGCACTTCCGTTGGAACCCCGCCGAAGCGAAGGAAGGCTCCTTCCATCCCCTCGAACCAGTCCGTCTGGCGCTCCCGAAGCGAGGGACGGATATGCAGCCGACGCGAGTAGCCCAGCGTCGCCACAAACAGGTGCACCCGAACACGCTCGCCGCAGATCCACGCCCGCGTGTCGCCAAAGTCGATCTGCATCTGATGTCCCGGCGCCGCCGGGTGATCGAACGGTTGCTCCTGGAGCCAGCGCAAATAGCGCATCGTCCAGCCCTTCTTGCGGGATAGATACGCCCGTGCTTGAGCATAAAGGCGCTCACATGCTGCCGATGGACGCGAA
>NZ_JAMYKU010000056.1:0-10636 GCF_040317575.1 Mesorhizobium sp. M1423 | reverse complement strand
AAATCCCCCGCAAACAAGCGAACAACCGCCGCAACCCCGCCGCCGCAAGCTTTTGCTCATGACTGCGCAACAGGTCCCTTGTGGGGGAGATGCCCGGCAGGGCAAAGGGGGGCACTGTCCCTCGGCCTGTCAGTCGGAGACAACTACGTCGTCAGACCGTCATTAGCAGGTGAACGGTCAAGAGGCTGGCGATCCTTCGCGCCCCCCTCTGTCCTGCCGGACATCTCCCCCGCGAGGGGGGAGATTGGATGGCGCTTCGGATTTCGCCAACCTCGAACGTCAAAGGCAGGGAATGAGAAGCGCAAAGCTGGGGCGATTATTCTTTGGGCACAGCAATTTTGTTCTTGCTTTGTGCCGGCAGCTATGGTACTAATCTCGCTATGGTGCTAACTGGCTCCAACGACCCGCCGCTTGGCGGGTTTTTTGTTTCCGCTCGATCTCGGGCGCAGGTCACGCCAAGATAACAACCACTGCGACCACCCCGAACAGCGCGATCAGCAGTAAGTCGGCGACCCGGTAAAGTTTCAGCGCCCGTCGGATGTCGGTGCTCTCGATATCGTCGCGGCGGCCGCCTTCGCCCATCAACGCGTCTTCGACCATGACGCCGTCATAGGAACGGGGGCCGGCGAGCGCCAGGCCGAGCGCACCGGCCATCGCTGCTTCCGGCCAGCCGGCATTGGGCGAGCGGTGTTTTTTCGCATCGCGCCGCACAGCATGCCAGGCGGCTTTGGCATCGGCGCCCTTGACCAGGAAAGCGGCAAGCACGATCAGCAGCGCCGTCAGCCGTGATGCCGGCAGGTTGATCCAATCGTCGAAGCGCGCCGCCGCCCAGCCGAAGGCCTCGTGGCGCGGGGTGCGGTGGCCGATCATCGAATCGGCGGTGTTGGCGGCCTTGTAGGCGACGCCGCCGGCGAGCCCGCCAACGCCGATCCAGAACGCCGGCGCGACGACGCCGTCGGAGAAGTTCTCGGCCAGGCTTTCGATCGCGGCGCGGCAGACAGCGGCCCTGTCGAGCTTTTCCGGGTCGCGGCCGACGATCCGCGAGACGGCAATGCGGCCCATGTCCAGTCCGCCGCTGTCGAGGGCGTCGGCCACCGCTTCGACATGCTCGGCCAGGCTCTTCTGCGACAGCAGCGACGTCGCCAGGATTGCGATGACCAACAAGCCGAGGGGAATGCTCCAAAGCATGGCTTCGATCCAGAAGGCGAGGGCGGCCGGCACCAGCACGATGACCAGCAGCGCGAGCACGCCCCAGCGGCGACGGTGGGCGTCGGAATCAGTGGCGCGGTTGAGCCTGCCGTCGAGAAAGGATATCAGCCTGCCGAACCAGGTGACGGGATGGCCAATGGCATCGAAGAGCTGGGCCGGGTAGCCGAGTACAAGTTCGATGGCCAGCGACAGGAAAGTGATCAGGATCGACATGAAGTCTCTTGATGGAGTGACGGCGGCAGTGGACCACGGCGGAAGCCTCGGCCGGGCGAGGGCGCTTTTCCCTCACGCGCCGCTGCCTTTCGTCGACCTCTCGACCGGGATCAATCCGCACTCCTACCCGCTTTTCGATTTGCCCGCCACCGCCCTGTCGCGATTGCCGGAAGCAGCGCGTGCCCGCGAATTGGCCGAAGTCGCGGCAAGCGCCTATGGCGCTCCATCGGCGGCGAATGTCGCAGCGGCGCCCGGCACGCAGATCCTGTTGCCGCGCGTCGCTTCGCTGGTCAGCCCGGGCAGGGCGCTGGTGCTCGGGCCGACTTATGCCGAGCATCGGCGGGCAGCGGCGATCGCCGGCCATGCGGCGGCTGAAGTCGATGATTTCGAAGCCTTGGCGGCGGCCGACCTTGCCGTCGTCGTCAATCCCAACAACCCGGACGGGCGCGTCGTCGAGCGCGAAAGATTGCTTCGACTTGCCGCAAAATTGCGCGCCAGAGGCGGGCTGCTGGTCGTCGACGAAGCCTTCATGGATGTCGGCCCACGCAGCGAAAGTCTCGCTGGCGATGTCGACCAGGGCGGCATCGTCGTGCTGCGCTCGTTCGGCAAGTTCTTCGGCCTGGCCGGCCTGCGGCTTGGCTTTGCATTGACCGACGCGCTGACGGTCGAGCGGCTGCAGGCGCAATTCGGGCCATGGGCGATTTCCGGGCCGGCGCTCGAATATGGCATAAGGGCGCTTGCCGATACCGGCTGGCAGGCCGGGATGCGGCGCCGATTGGCCGAGGATGCCGCACGGCTCGATGCGCTGTTCGGCCGGTTCGGCGTGCCTGTCGCCGCTGGCACCGCGCTGTTCCGCTATATCAGGCTGGCGAACGCCGCCCGCCTGTTTTCGGTGCTCGGCCAGCGCGGCATCCTGCTTCGGCATTTCGCCGACCGGCCGGATGTGTTGCGCGCCGGCCTACCGGGAGCCGACGAAGAATGGCGGCGGCTCGAATCAGCGCTTGCCGGCTGGGCCTCGCGGCGCGACGATGATGCCAAGGGAGAAACGATCCAATGATCCATGTCTGCTCGCTGTCCAAAGTCGAGGAAACGGTGACGAAGACCGGGGCCGGGCGGCTGCTTTCGCTGCTCGCTGCCGGCACGGAGGTGATGCGGCCGGCCTCGATCACCAGGGAAAACCATCTGCACCTGGTCATGCACGACATTGCGGTAGCGCAGGAGGGCATGACCATGCCGGGCGAGGAGCATGTCTTGAACCTGCTCGATTTCGCCCGCCAATGGGATCGCTCGCGGCCGCTGGTGGTGCATTGCTATGCCGGCATCAGCCGGTCGACCGCCTCGGCCTACATTATCGCGGCAGCGCTGGCGCCGAAGCGCGACGAAGCCGAACTGGCCAAGACGCTGCGCGCGCTGTCGCCCACGGCGACACCCAATCCGCGGCTGATCGCAATTGCCGACGCACTGCTCGAGCGCGACGGCCGCATGAGCCGCGCCATCGAGGCGATCGGGCGCGGCGCCGAAGCGTTTGAGGGCACGCCGTTTGCGCTGAGGATCGAGGGCTAGTTACGCCAGCCAATCCGCCAGCTTTGCCTTGCGCACGTCCTTCAGCAAGCTGATGAAGCCGTCGGCTTGATGCTCGGCGGTGAGCCGGCCTTTTTCGGCGGTTGCAATGCTGGCGTCGCCGACCACGCCATTCGGGTTGAGGTCGCTGGCGATCCAGGCGAAGGCGTGTGTTCCGGTGTGGCGCAGCAGCGAAAATTCCTTTTCGGCGCGGGCGACCTTGGACACGAAATTATCGGCCTTGGCCATGTCGACGAGGTCGGGCCGGAAGTGCAGCATCAGCGAGGTCTCGACGTCGCCGCCATGAATGCCGTGGCGGTCTTCGAGGTCGGTGTACATGCCGGCCGGCCGGCCAAACCGTTGCCAGCTGGTCTTTACCGCCAGCATCTTTGCCCGCACGCGCAATTCGCGGGTGACGATGCCCATGATCTCCTCATTGCCGCCATGCGAGTTGACGACAATCAGTTTTCGCACGCCGGCGCGTGCGACCGACAGGCCAAGTTCGGTCCACGCCTCGACCAGGGTCGTCGCCGGCAGAGTGAGGGTGCCGGGCGCATGCAAATGCTCGTTCGACTTGCCCACCGCCTGAACCGGCAGGATGCGGATGTCGAGATCGCCGGGCAGGCGCGCGATCACCGTTTCCAGCATGCCGTTCATTATCGAGGTGTCGGTCGAAACCGGCAGATGGGGCCCGTGCTGCTCGATCGCCGCCAGCGGCAGAACGGCAATGGTCGCCTCAGGATCGACGGTCGCGTATTCGGTGGTCCGGTAGTCACCCCACCATACGCGTTTTTTTGTTCCGGCCATTTTTTACCTCGAAGAGACTGGATGCGCGCTTGATGAGGGGCGGCACCAACCTTTGTCGTGTAACTTGAGATCATCGGCCTGTCGATTCCAGCCGCTGGCCAGCGCTCCTCAACCCGCCGCGATGACCTCGATCTCGACCTTAAACTCCGGCCGGGCAAAGCCGGACACGATCATCAGCGTCGAGGCCGGCGCCGGACTGGCGAACAGCCGGTCGCGAACCTCCATATAGGGCCGCAGGAAGGCGCGGTCGGTGACGTAGGCGTTGATGCGGACGATGTCGGACAGGCCGAGCCCGGCCTCGCCGAGAATCGCCGCTATGTTCTGGAAACAGAGCTCGGCCTGTGCGCCGGCCTCCTCGGGGATCTGGTCGTCCGCTGTGATCGCGACCTGGCCCGAACACAGCACCAGCCGCTTGCCGGGCGGCAGCTCGACGCCATGGCTGTAGCGGGCGAAGGGCGGCTTGATCGACTTCGGCGTGAGAAATTTGAACATGGCAATCTCCGTTCACGGCAGCGTAAAGCTGGATGTAGGCGGGCATCAAGATGGCGGTGCATGTCACGAGGGCGATTGTGGACAGGCGATCAAAAAATAGGCACGATGCCTTCCGTACAGCATGACCCGTCCGGCCTTCGCGCCGCCATTGCACAGGCGGGCATTGCACAAGCGGGCGGTCCCGACGCAACGCGCCGGTGGCATGTGTCTTGCTTCTTGAAACAATGGTGTCGAGCCCGGCGCGTGATGCGCCGGAGCGAACAAAGGGTGGTGTGGATGTACGGAAGACTCAAGATTTCGGCGGGCGTGATCGTGCTGCTTGGCGCAGGTACGCTTGCCGCGGCAGCGAACGAAAAAGTCACCTTCGGCACCAACTGGCTGGCCGAGCCGGAACATGGCGGTTACTACCAAGCCGTGGTGGATGGTACCTATGCCGCATGCGGCATCGACGTGACGATCATGCAGGGCGGCCCACAGGTCAGCGGCCGGCCGCTGCTGCTCGCAGGTAAGATCGATTTCTACATGGGCGGCAATCTGCTGTCGGCCTTCGATGCCGTGCAGCAAGGCATACCGATGCGCGTCGTGGCCGCCGACTTCCAGAAGGACCCGCAGGTCATCATGTCCCATCCCGGCCAGGGGCTGGACAAATGGGAAGACCTGAAGAACGCCGACCAGTACATCCTCGGCGACGAAGGTGCGCAGACCTTCTTCCAGTGGATGGTCACCGACCTCGGCTTCGATGCCGCAAAACGCGTGCCCTACACTTTCAACCCGGCTCCGTTCATCGCCAACAAGAAGTCGATCCAGCAGGGCTACGTCACCTCGGAGCCATTCGCCGTCCAGAAGCAGGGCGGTTTCACGCCGAACCAGTTCCTGCTGGCCGACTATGGCTGGGACACATATGCAACGACGGTCGAAACCATGCAGGAGACGGTCGACAAGCGGCCCGAGGTGGTCCAGTGCTTCGTCGATGGCTCGGCCAAGGGCTGGTACAATTATCTCTACGGCGACAACAAGGCCGCCAACGAGATGATCAAGAAGGAAAATCCGGACATGACGGATGAGCAGATCGCCTTCTCGATCGAGCAGCTGAAGAAGTTCGGCGTGGTCGATTCCGGCGACAGCGAAAAGCTCGGCATCGGCGCCATGACCGATGCGCGCATCCAGAGTTTTTACGACAAGATGGTCAAGGCCAAGGTAACACCGGCGGGCATCGACATCAAGAAGGCCTACACGCTGGCCTTCGTCAACAAGAGCGTCGGGCTCGACCTGAAGAAGTAGGCCGTGAAGCTGGAGAAAGTGGCGCAACAGCCAGGAAGCGTATCGGGGCCGACGCTGTTGGCGCTGCGTGGCGTCGGCAAGGTGTTTTCCAACGGCGTCACCGCGCTCAGCAATGTCGAGCTGACGATCCGGGAAGGCGATTTCCTCAGCCTGCTCGGGCCGTCGGGCTGCGGCAAATCGACGGCGCTGCGGCTGATCGCCGGGCTGTCGACGCCGACCTCGGGTGTGCTCGACTGGCGCGGCAGCGGCGCCCTCGATCGTTCGACTATCGGCGACCGTTCGAATATCGGCTTCGTCTTCCAGGAGCCGACGCTGCTGCCCTGGGCCGATGTCTTCGACAATGTCTGGCTGCCGCTGCGGCTGAAGGGCGTGTCGCGGGCCAAGGCGGCGCCGGCGGTGATGGAGATGCTGGCGAGGGTTCACCTGACCGGCTTCGAGAATGCCGTGCCGCGCGAATTGTCGGGCGGCATGAAGATGCGCGTCTCGATTGCCCGGGCCATGGTGACCAAGCCGCGGATTCTGTTGATGGACGAGCCGTTCGCAGCACTCGACGAGATCACCCGCTTCAAGCTCAACAACGATCTGCTGGAGCTGTGGCAGGATGAACGTTTCACCGTCGTTTTCGTCACCCACAGCGTCTTCGAAAGCGTTTTCCTCTCCAACCGCGTCGTCGTCATGGCGGCGCGGCCGGGCCGGGTGTTTGCCGAGCTCGCCGTCGATGCGTCCTATCCGCGCGACGAGGCGTTTCGCACCTCGCCCGACTATGCCGCGCTCTGCCGCCAGGCATCCGACGTGCTGATCGGCGCCATCAACTCAACTGCCGGACCGCATCATGACGGCCATTGAAGAACAAATCCTGGCGCTCGACCCGGAGGAGGCGCGTCGCGTTCGCCAAGAGCGCTTCGAGCGCATCGGCAGATGGCTGCTGCCGCTGGCGATCATGATCCTGGCGATCTGGCTGTGGGACCGCGTCTGCGTCTGGAACGACATCCCGAAATATATCCTGCCGCGTCCCGGCGTGGTGCTGCAGACGCTGCACGACGATGCCGGGCTGCTGTTCTCCTCGCTGCTGGTGACACTCAGGATCACCTTCTTGAGCCTGCTTCTCGCCGTCATCGGCGGCGTCGGGCTGGCAGTGCTGTTCGCGCAGTCGAAATGGGTGGAGATGTCGTTCTTTCCCTTCGCCATCGTGCTGCAGGTGACGCCGATCGTCGCGATCTTTCCGCTGATCAATATCTATGTCGACAACCAGACGACAAAGCTTTTGCTTTGCGCCTGGATCGTCGCCTTCTTCCCGATCCTCTCCAACACCACGCTCGGCCTCAATTCCGTCGAGCGCAATCTGCGCGATTTGTTCAAGCTCAACGGCGCCACCCGCTGGCAGCAATTGCGCTATTTGCGGCTGCCGGCGGCGATGCCTTATTTCCTCGGCGGGCTGAAGATCGCCGGCGGCCTGTCGCTGATCGGCGCGGTGGTGGCAGAGTTCGTCGCCGGCGCCACCGGCCAGTCGTCCGGCCTAGCCTCGCGCATCATCGAGGCCGGCTACCGGCTCAACGCACCAAGGCTGTTCGCGGCGCTGATCCTGATCTCGCTCACGGGCATCCTGATCTTCCTGGTGCTGTCGCTGATTTCGCATCTCATTTTGCGGCGCTGGCACGAGAGCGCGCTGAGGCAGGAGCGGTGATGGTGGGCAGCGCCGCCTTGATACCAGCTTCTGGTTCCTACCATCTCGCCAAGGTTCGGCTTCATGCCTCACTGACGCCGGGCTTTTCTGGAGCCTTCGATACCGACGGGTTTGGGCTCGCGGATATCGCCATCGCCGATGGCAAGATCTCCGGGATTACGGCGCATCGATCCAACGCACAGGCAGGCGCCATCGACCTTGGCGGCCGGATCGTCTTGCCCTGCTTCGTCGACTGCCACACCCATATCGACAAGGGCCATATCTGGCCTCGAAAGCCGAACCCGGACGGCACCTTCATGGGCGCGCTGAACGCAACGGGCGCCGACCGCGCGGCGCACTGGAGCGCCGACGACGTTGCCCGCCGCATGGATTTTTCGCTGCGCTCTGCCTATGCGCATGGCACCAAGGCGCTGCGTACGCATCTCGACAGCGTTGCGCCGCAGGAAGAGATCTCCTGGCCGGTGTTCGAGACGATGCGGGAGAAATGGCGCGGCCGCATCGAGCTGCAGGCGGCCTGCCTGCTCGGCATCGAAGGCGTGCGCGACAGGAAATGGTTCGAGAGGCTGGCCAAGCGGGTGGCTGCCGCCAAGGGCGTGCTCGGCGTCGTCACCTATATGGTGCCGGACCTCGAGGAACTGCTTGACCAGGTGTTTGCGCAGGCGATCAAGCATGGCCTCGACCTCGATTTCCATGCCGACGAGACCGACGATGTCTCGGCGATCTCGCTCAAGAAGATTGCCGAAGCCGCCCTCTGGAACGGTTTTGACGGGAACATCCTGGTCGGCCATTGCTGCTCGCTGGCGCGCCAGCCCGATCTCGAGGTGCTCGACACGCTGGACAAGGTCGCCAAGGCCGGCCTGGCGGTGGTGTCGCTGCCGATGTGCAATCTCTATTTGCAGGACCGGCGCGGCGATAACACCACGCCGCGCTGGCGCGGGGTGACGCTGCTGCACGAGATGAAGGCGCGCGGCATTGCCGTCGCCGTCGCCTCCGACAATACGCGCGACCCGTTCTACGCCTATGGCGATCTCGACATGCTGGAGGTCTATCGCACGGCGACGCGCATCCTGCATCTCGACCATCCCGTCGCTGACTGGCCGCAAGCGGTGACAGCGACGCCGGCCAAGGTGATGCGGCTCGATGGTTTCGGCACGCTTGCCGCCGGAGGGCCGGCCGATTTCGTCGTCTTCAAGGGGCGAAGCTGGACGGAATTGCTGTCGCGGCCCGAATCGGATCGCATCGTGGTGCGCGACGGCCAGGCGATCGAACGCCAGCTGCCCGATTATGCCGAACTCGATGATCTGATGGTGGAATGATGGATATTGCGGCGCTCAAGCGCGACCTGGACGGCCTCAAGGTCGACGACCATCCGGCGATCGTCCAGCAGAAGAGCCGCGACTTCTACTGGTACAGCCCGGTGCTGAAGCAGCAGCTCGAGCATGTCACCGGCGACCTGATCGTGACGCCGAAAACGGAAGACGAGGTCGTCCGCGTGCTCGCCGCCTGCTACCGGCATGGCGTGCCGGTGACGCCGCGCGGCAGCGGCACCGGCAATTACGGGCAGGCGATGCCCCTGTCCGGCGGCGTCGTGCTCAATCTCGCCGAGATGAACGCGATCAAGGCGATCGCGCCCGGTCGTGTCGTCACCGGTCCCGGCGCCGTGCTCGCCGACATCGACAAGGCGACGCGGGCGCATTCCGGCCAGGAGCTCCGCATGTCGCCGTCGACCTACAACACGGCATCGATCGGCGGCTTCGTCGCCGGCGGCTCCGGCGGTATTGGCTCGATCCGCTGGGGCGGCTTGCGCGACCTCGGCAACGTCATCCGGCTGAGGACCGTGACGATGGAGGCACAGCCCCGCGTCATGGAGCTCACCGGCGAGGACGTGCTGAAAGTGATGCACGCCTACGGCACCAACGGCATCATCACCGAAGTCGAGATGCCGCTAACCGCCAGTTATGACTGGATCGACGTCATCGTCGGCTTCGACGATTTCATGGATGCGGCCGGCTTCGGCAACGATCTCGCCATCCAGGACGGCATCCTGGCGAAGCTGATCACGCCGATAGCAGCACCCATCCCCTACGATTACTTCAAGCGCCACCAGCGGTTTTTCCGGCGCGGCCAAAGCATCGTCGTCCTGATGATCGCGCCGCATGCGATGGATGCCTTCCTCGCCTTCACTGCGCGCAGTAAGGGCGAGATCGTCTTTCGCGCCGATAAGGAGGCCGATCTCAAGGGGCTGCCGCCGGCCTATGAGCTGACCTGGAACCACACCACGCTGCGCGCCATCCGGGTCGACCCGACGATCACCTATCTGCAGACCCGCTACCCGTCGCCGGACCACCTCGGTCACGTCAAGGCTATGGTCGAACGCTTCGGCGACGAGGTGCCGGCGCATCTCGAATTTATCCGCTTCGATGGCGCCATCGGCATCGCCGGATTGCCGCTGGTGCGCTTCACCACGGCGGAGCGGCTGGACGAGATCATCCGCATCCACGAAGACAATGGCTGCTGGATCTTCAACCCGCACCGCTACACGCTGGAAGAAGGCGGCATGAAGCGGACGGATGAAGTGCAACTGGCTTTCAAGCGTGAGACCGACCCGCAAGGGCTGCTCAATCCGGGCAAGATGATCGCCTGGGAAAACCCGGACTATGATTATCGCTCAGGCAAGTCGTTCCTGTTCAAGGGGCTGGAGAAGACGGGTTGAACGTCCTCGTCCTCTACGCTCATCCGGTCGAGACCAGCTTCAATGCCGGCCTGCACCGGACCATCGTCGAGCGCCTGAAGGCCGCCGGCCATGTCGTGGACGACTGCGATCTCTATGCCGAGGGTTTCGATCCCAGGCTGACGCGGGCCGAACGGCTGTCCTATCACGACGAACGCAGCGACGGCGATCCGGCGTCGCCTTATGTCGAGCGCTTGCTGTGGGCCGAGGCGCTGGTGCTGTCATTTCCGGTGTGGAACTTCGGCTATCCGGCCATTCTGAAAGGCTTTTTCGATCGGGTCTTCCTGCCCGGCGTGTCGTTCAAGCTGGTCGACGGCAAGGTGCAGCCGTCGCTGCACAACATTCGCAAGGTGGCGGCGGTCACCACCTATGGCGGCGGCCGGTTCCGCGCCATGCTGATGGGCGACCCACCGCGCAAGCTGGTCAAACGGGTGCTGCGTGCGACGATCAAGCCCGGCGGCTCGGTTTCCTACCTCGCGCATTACTCGATGAACCTGTCGACCGGCGAGACGCGGACGAGGTTCGTGGCGAAGGTCGCGGCCAGGATGGACGCGTTCTGACGCGGGAGGGAATTTTTCCTTCTCCCCTTGCGGGCCTGTTGCGTAATTCGCTGATTGTGATTCTCTGAGGTGGACGGTCTGAGGGAATCGCGATGGCAG
>NZ_JAMYKU010000055.1:0-15736 GCF_040317575.1 Mesorhizobium sp. M1423 | reverse complement strand
ATCTCCTCTTACAACGAAGATTGAAGAAGATTGAATCAGTGCTTCAGGACTGCTGCAACCCGGACTTTTTCAACATTATCGACCCGAAGCAGACTCTGGCAAACGGAGCCGTGCATGAAAGCTTTGCGCCGCGTTAAGCCGTTAAGATCAGCTTTGCCACGGCCTGGAATTGGACATAGCCGGCGACCACTCTGGAAGTCGTGGTTGCGCCACCGAACTAAACCGCTCGCGCGGTAGAGCGCGGCGTATGCCGGACGATCAAAAAGCCGAGCGAGGAAAAATGGATGGAAAAATGAATTTTCTCCGCTGATCGACTTCGGACGTTGAATTTTCTTCGGACAAAAGTCGTACCGGCATTTCTTCTCACCAGGATCGGGCGCGGTGGATGACGCAAGCAACATGGTGGAGCATGGAAGGCGAGGGTCGCGTCGACTGCCAGCCGATGTGGACCTACCCATGCCGGCCTTGGCGCTTCGGCATCTGCAGGTCGCGCAGCGCATGAAGATCGTTTTCGATGAGATAGCCAAGAGCTCTGCAGCAGGCTATCAGTGTCGCAGCTTAGTTGTAGGCCCAGACAAACCTTTGGGCGAAATTTCGGGGACGTGGCGTGGCTGAATATGACGGGATAGTCGATGAAACTGAGCCACTTGCCGTAGGAAATATAGTTGTAGCCGCCGGGACTTCAGATAAACAGATCGAAAGACATTTCGAAACCGGACGGCTCCGGGTCGTTCAGGAGAAGAACGATCTTTTCCTGTCTCACGTGATCCAGTTTATCCGCGGGGAAGGCAACACAGTATGGGGCAACCTGCGGCCGGAATATCAGCGCCGCTTGCGTTGGGACAATAAGAAGAAATCGAAGCTCATCGAGAGCTTCATCATGAACGTGCCCGTTCCACCCGTCTTTCTGTACGAGAAGGAACTTGGCCGGTTCGAGGTGATGGACGGTCAACAACGCCTCAATGCAATTTCCGAGTTCTTCAGCGGGAGCTTCGCACTGGAAGGACTGGATATCTGGCCTGCGCTTAATGGTCGGAATTACAGTGCTCTTCCACCTTTGGTCAGGAGGGGGCTGGAGCGCGCCAAGATATCGGCCATCACCCTTATGTCTGACAATAGCTCGCCTGCGGAGGACAGCCTGGACCTTCGGGCACAGGTATTCGAGCGCCTGAATACGGGCGGCGAGCGGCTTAACCAACAGGAGCTTCGCAATTCGCTCTATTCGGGCGAATTCAATGCCCTTTTGATCGAACTATCTGAAACCCGTGCGTTCACCGACGCGTGGGAAATCCCGAACCATGAGGACAATACCCGCGCCGATGGGACTTCTAGCGCGGAACTTTCCGCCAACACTCTGTTCAAACGCATGGCGGACGTGGAGATCGTCCTGCGTTTCTTCGCTTTCCGCGAGCCGAAAGACATTGCTGGCTCTGTGCGGTCGATGCTCGACGGGACCATGAAGCGTCTGAGACGTCCCGATGCAGCGGCGCTGCAAACCTTGCGGCAGGAATTCGTGCAGGCGCTTGAGCTTTGCGTGGCGATTTTTGGCCCCCACATATTCCGTCTGCCGCCCAACGGGGATAAGCCGGGTAAGATCTCTCGCCCGCTGTATGATGCAGAAATGGTAGCTGTATTCAATCTGCGGCAGTACCGAGACGCCCTGCTAAACAACCGTCAGCTCATCCGCGACCAACTCCTTGAGCTGACCGCACTGAATGCCGAAACGTATGATCTCATGGTTGGCCGCGGAAACACCGCAAACGCCATTCGTGACCGCATCATCAAGGTTGAAGAGGTCATTAGGGGCATCATTAATGTCTAAAATGGATGACGCAAAATCGCTTGCGGATTCCTATCTTGAAGAAATTGAAGCGACGATTGAAATCCGTCAATCCTATACCAACATCGTCGTTGCGATGGCCGGACCGCTCATGGGCGCTCTCAAGCACGATAAGGCGGCGCAGACGGCTGTCCAGCAGGCTCTAAAGTATAAGACCGTCGACCCAAGCACGCTCTATAAGCCAATGATTGTGCAAATCCACGGCGTGTTCGAGAACTATATACGATCGTTGGTCAAGGCTGTTATTGAAGAGCGGTTCGAGGTCGTTGAACTCTATAGCAGCTTGGAACAGGGCTTTCGCAATAACCACGTTGCCCACGCTGCCCGGGTGTTGGCCCATGTGAAATCCGGCAACATTCTGGGCGTGGCGTACAACTTCGACAATCTGCTCACGAATCTCGGGAGAGGTCTTTCCGGCCAGAAGGGCTACAGACTCAATCCCGAAGTTTATACGAAGCTGATGGGAAATTGCACGGCCGAACGGTTGGAGAAGCTATTCGAGGCAATTTCGCTTCCAGAGCCATTTTCAGATGCGTTGGGTCAAAACGCGCAAATCAAGGCGCATTTCGATGATAAGACCAAAGGTCGCGTGGCTATTAGGGCGAAGGAAAAGCTGGACGCTCAAATCAACCTGCGCAACGACATCGTGCACGGCGATCTCACCCGTGTTGTAGATCTAACCGCATTGCGCGATACTTTGGGCTTCATCCGCGCTCTGAGTGCGGGACTGGACCAGTTGGTTCGGATGTAAGGTGATTGGACCGTGTGAAGAACCTCCAGCCGCCATCGGTCGATAAGCGCAAATGGTTCGTGGAGTATCAGTCGTACGATAACGCGCGTCATGTCGCCCATATAGAGGTCAGCACCTCACCCGGAAATTCCAATCGGCCGGCGAGCGAAAGCCTGCAGTCATCCTCGATCGGGAGGCTCAGAAATGGTTCAAGCGAGTACGCGGACGGTTTCAACTATGCTCGAACCCAAGGCTGCGAACCAGATGAATGACACGGAGGTTCTAGTAAAAGCGAGGAGGCCTTGATGGTGCCGGCATGTCAGCACCCGCGCGGCGACTTATGGCGGCAGGCCCGGCGCTATGCACCTATTCCGCCTCATGCAATCGCGGAGAACGTCACCATTGTGGCTTGCTGAGAGGTTGCCGAGCGCCCAACAATTAGGTGACGTGAACTCAGGATCGTAATTGGGAGTCGGCGCGAATGGGAGCAATCATGGACGGCCGTGCTTTGGTGGAAAGCCACAGCTTTCGGGGAAGCAGCTCAAAGAAGCAGACGTGTGGCTCGCGCGATACTATGTCTGCCATTGGCCAAGGCAGCCCTGATGCTTACTTTGACCACGGGTTGTGGCCCGCAAATTTGGCCGACCACGGTCATTTCCGTGTAGAGAACCTCGAATTGACAGCCGCTTTTCGCCATTTGAAGGGGCCATCCGCCTGAAAGGCTTGAGATGCAGGTACCAGGGACGATAGAAGCAGTCATCGCGGAGTTCGATAGGACGGAGGAACCGTTAGACACGCACGCCATCCAGGCCGCTCTTTCAAGCGCCCGGACAAGGCTCGAAGACAAGATAGCGACCGGCGATGCTTGGGCCGACCTAGTCGCGTTCGCCGTTCAGGCTGAACAGGAAGACAGGCCGCCGTGGAACACGTACTTCGGACCAATGGGGTCTGGAACGGATGCTGACGGGAGCGACCTGTACTTCCCCGACATCCGCCACCTGACGCCGGACATCGTCGCTCACTGGGAGCAGCGTGCGGATGCCGTGAGTCATCCCGTTATGAAAGCTAGATACGCTGATCTTGTTTGGGACCTGAGCAGGAACGCCGCAAACCGTAGACCCGACGTAAGGTTCGCTCGTCTCGCGATAGACAACTACATTGCCAGTGTAGCGGACGGCCGCAATGCCGATGACCATGACGACGTCGAGGCGCTGAAGCGCGCGCTCCAGTTGGCCACGTCAATCGGTCACGGTGAAAGGATAGGTATCGTCAAAGAAATGATGCTTGCCAGGTTTCAGGTCGAGGTGGAGAAGACCGGCTGGTGGCATTATCTTTACGACGCTCTCACGACAAACCGAAAGGCTGGTCTAAACTCGGACCAGAAAAGCGATTTGGTCGCTGGACTCGAGAAGGTACTAGCACGGTTCATGGCGGACGAGACCTTTGATCCGCATGGCGCGGAGCGCGTGGCTTCGCGTCTGCTTCCGTTCTATTCCGCGGGAGAGGATTTCGACAGCGTGAAGAGGGTTGGGCTGGCGGTTAGCGAGGCATTCGAAAAGATCGCGACGGCCGGCTCGCGCATGCAAGCGATGGCTTGGCTTCAAACTGCGGCGGAATTCGCCAGGCGTGCGGGGGACGGCGAGCGGCTCAAGAGGCTGCGGGTGGAAAGGGAGGCGGCGATCCGCGGCTCGGCGTCAGAGATGAAGTCCTTCAGCTACAGGCAGGAGATCAAGAAATCCGAGATCGAGGACGTCCTGAACATCTTGGTTGACGACGGGAACTGGCAGCAGACCCTCTTCAACATCGCCGCTGAGTTTATCACTCCCAAGCAGGAATTGCGGTATCGAGCAGAGGAAGGTGCGGCGACGTCCCCTCTGATGTCCATGATGACAATGTCGGTCATCGCTGATGATCATGTGGCGGCACAGGTCGGAGGGGACGATGATGGGGACGGAGGCCTCTACCGGTACGCGGATTTCGCCCGCCAGTCGAACCGCATCTTCCTGAGCAAGGCGCTCGACGCTGCGGTCGAAAGGCATAAGCTTTCGCCAGAGGAGATTGCGGCGTTCGTCCAGAGGACAGAACTGTTTTCAGATTTCGCGCTGGTTATTGCCGGGATCAGAGCTTGGATAGAAGGCGACTACGTCAAGTGCCTGTTCGTCTTGGTTCCGCAGATCGAAGATGCCTTCCGGAACGTGGCTCGCAGTGTAGGCGAGTCCGTGACGAAGGAGAAGCGAGGTCAGAAAGGCTGGGAGGTTTCACTAAACCTTGGCGATCTACTCAGCATGGAAAAGGTCAAGGCCGAGGTCGGCGAAGATATCCATTTCTGGATACGGGCGATTTTCGCCGACGCGCGGGGTATGAACCTCCGGAACCTCGTCGCCCACGGTTTGGCAAGTCGCGAAGCTGCTACCTACTACAACTGCGAATTGGTTATCCATTCCATGCTCATGCTCGGGGCGTACACGGATGTTGCTGCGGCATGTATCCATAAAGCCGAAGCCCGTGAGAAACGGCGCGCGGAGACTGAGGTCCTAAAGGAACTTGAAGAGGATGAGCTCAACGCCGAGGATTTCTTGATTGCTGTAGAGGACGAGATGGAAGGCCAATCGATGCTTGGGCAGCAAGACGAATTATGCGCGGAGAGACCTTGGCAGAGGAGGAGGCCGGAGCGGTAACGGACACTTTATTCCGCCTGTCCGCTGTTGGCGGATGGAGTTGCCATCGGGGTGAAATGAGCGTCAGCTTTCGGCCTAAACGCGACGCCTGAGTAGTGGTTCGGCGATGACCGCTCCTAACGCAAAGCGGTCAGATCACCGCCCCTAGCAAGAAATCTCAGTCACGCCCAAAACCCAATCTATTCCTCTTGCCATCCGCGCATCCTTCCCCTAATCTCTCCCCCCTGAGAAAACCTTTTCCCAAATCGCCCCACATCCGCCGACCTCACCATTCGGCACCCCGCAGGCCCACAAGAGAAAAGCTTTTCCCACCTGGGAGGATCGATATCCAAATCATGGCGTCCGGCGTCGAGCCAGTGCCCGCCAAGCAGCCCGTCACCCTGCGTGAAGTGGCCGCGCTTGCCGGCGTCAGCGTGGCCACGGCGTCAAAAGCGCTGAACAGGCAGGGGGCGGCCGAGACGCGGACCCGGATTCGCGAGACGGCGCAGCGGCTTGGCTTTCGCCCGAACAGCCTGGCGCAGAGCCTGTTGCGGCGGCTCCTTTACCGTCGGGCCTGCTGACCAACGACCTATCGCCGCGCCTTCGGCGCGCAGTTGTGACGGTACCGCCCTCACGAAGCAACTCTGATGTCGATGCCTACTATCATCGTGCGATGCCAAGCCGTCGCGGGGGGATGCGGGTAGCGTCAGCAAAGCGGAACAATCCGGCAGCCGGCGGGTTTGTAGGATGAAGGGCGATCTGTTTCGGAGAAAGATTACGATGAAACGCGTCCTTGCCCACCATGCGGTGCGACTGATGCTCGGCGGTGTAACCGCCTGTCTGCTCACGGTCGTCGAGATTCCCAACCCGATTGCGCCATTGTCGCTTGTGTCCGAGGCAAGGGCTGCCACCACCGTTTCGATCAGCACGTTCTACGAAGACCTGTCTTCCTATGGTGATTGGGTCTCGTATCACGGAGCGTCCGTTTTCGTGCCGGTCGATGTGCCTGACGATTGGCGTCCGTATACCGTTGGACACTGGGCCTATACCGAGCAGTATGGCTGGCTGTGGGTATCCGACGAGCCATTCGGCTGGGCGACGTACCATTACGGCCGGTGGGGCTATGCCGACGATATCGGCTGGTACTGGGTTCCGGGCACCCGTTGGGCGCCGGCATGGGTGAGTTGGCGTCGTGACAGGGAGCACATGATTTGGGCTCCGCTGCCGCCGCGCCGCGATCCGGATTTGATTTCGATCGAGGTGACCTTCGACACGACGCCGGATTATTACTGGGTTGTCGTCCCCACCCGCGAATTCCTTGCTGCGGACATTTCTACCGTCGTTATCCGTGATGAGCCGGAGTTTGTGCGCATCGTCGAGGCGGCCGAGCCGGCCGGCGACGTGACGATCCAGAACAATGTGGTGATCAACAAAGTCATCGATGTCGATGTGATCGAGAAGGAGACGGACCAGAAGGTGACTGCCGTCAAGGTCAGCAAGACCGACGCACCCGAGCAGTCCGGCAAATTGGAAAACGATACGGTCAAGGTCTTTCAAGGTGAGGTGAAAGCCGATGCCGATGCCAAACCAGCTAAGCTCAAAGACATCGAAGAGGTGAAGCAGGTTCAGGCTGGCCGCAAATCGAAGCCGATCGAAGGCGCAGCAACGACCGAACAGGCCGAGCCCGAAAAGGCCGCCAAGCCTGAGAAGCCGACGACCAAGGAGCAGCCCGCCACCGGGCAGCAGCAGGCCGAACCCGAGCAGGCGGCCAAGCCTGAGAAGTCGAAGGCCAAGGAGCAGCCCGCCGCCGGGCAGCAGCAGGCCGAGCCGGAGCAGGCGGCCAAGCCTGAGAAGCCGAAGTCCAAGAAGCAGCCCGCTGCCGAGCAGCAGCAGGCCGAGCCGGAGCAGGCGGCCAAGCCCGAGAAGCCGAAGTCCAAGAAGCAGCCCGCCGCCGAGCAGCAGCAGGCCGAGCCGGAACAGGCGGCCAAGCCTGAGAAGCCGAAGACCAAGAAGCAGCCCGCCGCCGAGCAGCAGGCTGAGCCCGAGCAGGCGGCCAAGCCTGAGAAGCCGAAGGCCAGGAAGCAGCCCGCCGCCGAACAGCAGCAGGCCGAGCCCGAGCAGGCGGCCAAGCCTGAAAAGCCGAAGGCCAAGGAGCAGCCCGCCGAGCAGCAGCAAGCCGAGCCGGAACAGGCGGCCAAGCCGCAGAAAGAGAAAAACAAGGCGTGCGATCCGCAGACTGAGAGCTGCTAGGCGTACGGGTAGACTGCGGCACCGCGATTATTCGATCGCGGTGCCGCTGAGCGGCCATTCCCCCCTTGCCATCCCCACATCCTTCGTCCTAATCTCTCCCTTGAGAAAACCTTTTCCCAACTCGCCTCGCATCCGCTGACATCACCAATCAGCACCCTGAGGGGTCATAAGAGAAAAGCTTTTCCCACCTGGGAGGATCATATCCAAATCATGGCGTCCGATGCGCAGCCAACGCCCGTCAAGCAGCCGGTCACCCTGCGCGAGGTGGCCGCCATTGCCGGCGTCAGCGTGGCCACGGCGTCGAAGGCGCTCAACGGGCAGGGGCGGATGACGGTCGAGACGCGGACCCGGATTCGCGAGACGGCGCAGCGGCTTGGCTTTCGCCCGAACAGCCTGGCGCAGAGCCTGCTCAGGCGGCGCTCCTTTACCGTCGGGCTTTTGACCAACGACACCTATGGCCGCTTTTCGCTGCCGCTGATGGCCGGCGTTTCCGATGCGCTGGTCGATGCCGGCGTCTCGGTGTTTTTGTGCAATGTCGAGGACGACCCGCGCCTTGCCCAGCTGCATGTCGATGCCATGCTCGACAAGCGCGTCGACGGCATCATCGCCACCGGCAAGCGCATCGACCGCCATCTGCCGGTCGACCTCGCCAATCTCGGCATCCCGGCGATCTACGCCTTCACCGAGCCCGATCCCAACGCCATCGCTTTCGTGTCCGACGATGCCGGCGGGGCGCGGCTGGCGGTCGAGCATTTTTGCCGGCTCGGGCGGCGGCGCATCGCCCATGTGTCCGGGCCGGCCAGCTTTGCCGTGGTGCATGCCCGGGCCGAAGCCTATCGCGAGGTGCTGGCCGAAAATAACCTGCCGGTCATGGAGCCGCTGCTCGGCCCCTGGTCGGAAGCCTGGGGCCACGAGGCGGTCAGAAAACTGTTCGACGGCGGCGATGGCACGCGCGAAAAGCCCGATGCGGTGTTTTGCGGCAACGACCAGATCGCGCGCGGCGTCATCGATGCCTTGCGCGAGCGCGGTATCGGCGTGCCGGACGAGGTCGGCGTCATCGGTTTCGACAATTGGCAGATCGTCGCCGAGGCAACCCGCCCGCCGCTGACCTCGGTCGACATGAATCTCGCAGCACTTGGCCGCGAGGCCGGCCTTGCCTTGCTTTCGCTCGTCGGCGGCGAACCCGCTCTGCCGGGCATTAGAAAACTGCCGTGCCGGTTGGTGGTGCGTCAGTCATGCGGCCGTCCGCCGGACGGCTGAACGAAACGGGCCGTGTCGATAGTCACCCGCTTGGGGGCGCGGCTAAATTAAGACGCTAAATTAAAACCATGTGGAGGAGAAGCATGAGAACCACCATTACCGGGCTCGCCATCGCCGCGAGCATTTTCGGCACGCTGGCAACGGTCGGCTCGGCCGCCGCCGACACCGCCAACATCTGGGTTCGCGCCGACGGCTCGAACTTCATGCCGCGCATCGTCGATGCCTTCAACAAGGGCCATCAGAACCAGATCAAGCTCGACATCATCCCCAACGCCGAAATCATCCCGAAATACGGTGCGGCCGCCGCCGGCGGCACGGCGCCCGATGCGCTGTCGCTCGACCTGATCTACACGCCGTCCTTCGCCGCCGCCGGCCAGCTGGAAGACATCACCGACTGGGCGAAATCGCTGCCCTATTTCGCCAGCCTGTCGCCGGCGCATGTCAAGACCGGCACCTATAAGGGCCGCATCTACGGGCTGCCGTTCTCGGCCGACTCCTCGGTGCTGATCTGGAACAAGAAGCTGTTCAAGCAGGCCGGCCTCGACCCGGAAAAAGGCCCGACCAACTGGGCCGAGATCGAAGCCGACGCCGAAAAGGTCAACGCGCTAGGCGGCGACATCAAGGGCTTCTACTTCTCCGGCAATTGCGGCGGCTGCAACATCTTCACCTTCACGCCGCTGATCTGGGCCTCGGGCGGCGATATCCTCACCGAGGACGGCTCCAAGGCGACGCTGGACACGCCGCAGATGCGCGGCGCCATCGACCTTTACCGTTCGATGGTCAAGAAGGACCTGGTGCCATCAGGCGCGCAGACCGACACCGGCTCCAACTTCTTTGCCGCCTTCGCCACCGGCAATATCGGCATCTCGCCGTCCGGCGCGTTCGCCATCGGTGCTCTGAACACGCAATATCCCGACATCGACTACGGCATCACCTTCCTGCCGGGCAAGGACGGCGCCTGGTCGTCGTTTGCCGGCGGTGACAATTTCGTCGTCACCAAGGGCACCACCAAAGTCGCGGTGGTGAAGGAGTTCCTCGACTTCGCCTATTCGCTCGAGGGCCAGACCATCCTGGCGAAATACGGCAGTCTGCCGGTGCGCGGCGACATCGCCAATGAGGCGCTGAAGGACCTCGACCCGCGCTACAAGGTCGCCGCCGAAGCAATGTCCAAGGGCCGCACGCCCTATTCGGTGGTGTTCAACGACCTGATCAACTCGGCCAACGGTCCGTGGAACCAGATGATGAACGAGGTCTTCTTCGGTGAAGACGTCGACGGCGCCATCGCCAACGCGCAGGAGGCCATGCAGTCGATCATCGATTCGGCGCCGCAGAAGTAAAGCGCCCACCTCCCCCTCGAGGGGAGGTCGGACCGCAGGTCCGGGTGGGTCGTTGCGGCAGTGCTCGACGTTCTTTTGCGTCGGCGCACTTCGCAGAGGACCCACCCCCGGCCTTCGGCCGGACCCTCCCCTCAAGGGGGAGGGGGACGCAGCGCTAACAGCAGGGCTATCGCGTTGAGAAAAGACCCCCTCATCCGGCCGCTTCACGGCCACCTTCTCCCCGCTGGGGAGAAGAGGCTGGCGTCAACGCTGGCGACCTCCTCTCCCCTCGGGGAGAGGTCGGATTGCCCCGAATTGCCCTTCGCAATTCGGTTGGCGATCCGGGTGAGGGGGTATTCTCCCGATGTGATTGCCCTTCAACCACCGAGCGGCCAGCCATGACCACCATCACAGCAATCTCCGCCCCGGCACGTCCCCGCAAACTGGTTGGCGCCGGCCGCCGGCAGTGGATCGGCCTGCTCTATGTCGCGCCGGCTGTTGCGCTTGTCGTCGTCTTCTTCATCGTGCCGCTTTGCATGACGGCCTGGATGTCGCTGCACAACTGGCCGCTGATGGGCGCGCACAGCTTTGTCGGGCTCGACAATTACTGGGCGATCCTGCGCGACACCCGCTTCTGGAACGCGCTGAAGTTCACCGGCTACTACACGGTGGTGGTCACGATCGCGATCTTCGCCGTCGCCTTTCCGCTGGCGCTGTTCATCGAAAGGCCGCGGCAGCTGACCGGCTTCTACCGGACGTCCTTCTTCATGCCGGCGGTCATCGGCTTCGCCTCGGCCAGCCTTTTGTGGTCATGGCTGCTCAACGTCGATTCCGGCCTGTTCAGCCCGGCCGCCTTCGAGCTTGGCCTGACCGAGAAGAAATTCAACCTGCTGGCGACCTTCCAGCCGGCCTTCTGGTCGATCATCGCCATGGTGGTGTGGAAGGTGGCGGGCTTCACCATGATCATTCTGATGACCGGCCTGCAATCGATCCCGCCGGATCTGCAGGAGGCGGCGATGATCGACGGGGCAGGGCCATTCGCGCGGTTCCGGGCGATTACCTTGCCCTTGATGCGCCGCACGCTGGCGCTGGCGCTGATCCTGTCGGTGGCCGGCTCGATCCTCGCCTTCGACCAGTTCTACATCATCCTGCGCGGCGGCCCGCGCAACCAGACGCTGACCGCCGTCTACTGGATCTTCAACCAGTCCTTCGTGTCGTTCAAGCTCGGCTATGGCGCGGCACTTTCGATGGTCCTGCTGGTCATCCTGGTGGCGCTCAGCCTCATCCAGCTGCGGCTGCTGCGCCAGCCCGAGGGGGTCGACTGATGGCGCAGGCAAGGAGCCGCAACCGCCGCATCGGCATGCAGATTGCCGAGCACTCGACCGGCATCATCGCGTCCATTCTGTTCCTGGCGCCGATCGCCTGGACGGTGCTTTCGGCCTTCAAGCCGGCGCAGGAGGCACGCCAGCCGCCGCTGCCGCCCTGGCCGACCAGCGGCATCTCGCTCGAGAACTACGCCACGCTCAACACCTTCGGCGACGGCCTCTGGCTGCCGGCGCAAAACAGCATCTACGTCTCGGTCATGACGGTCATCTTGTCGGTGATCGTCAGCGTGCTCGCCGGCTACGGTTTCTCGCGCTTCCGCTTTCCGCTGAAGAACCTGCTCTTCGTCGTCATCCTGTCGACGATCATGATCCCGTTCCAGTCGATCCTGACGCCGATCTTCCTGGTGCTGACAAAAATCGGCCTGCACAACACACTGACCGGGCTGGTCTGCGTCTATGTCACGCTGCAGCTGCCGTTCTCGATCTTCATGATGCGCAACGCCTTCGACGCGGTGCCGCGAGAGATCGAGGAGGCCGCGCGCATGGACGGCGCCAACAACGTCACCATGCTGTTGAGGGTCATGCTGCCGCTGGTCTGGCCGGGCATCGTCACCATCGCGCTGTTTGCCTTCCTCGGCGCCTGGAACGAGTTTTTGGCCGCGCTGGTGCTGATGACCGACCAGTCGAAATTCACGCTGCCGATCATGATGACCGCACTGCAGTCCGGCCGCTTCGGCGCCATCGACTGGGGCGCCGTGCAGGCCGGCGTCACCGTGATGATGGTGCCGTGCCTGGTGCTCTTCCTGCTGCTGCAGCGCTTCTACATCCGCGGCCTGATGGCAGGAGCCGTCAAGTGACCAATCGAATTGAACGGAGTAAATTTATGACCGCATCGCAATCCGCCAGTCAGGGCGCCAAGCCGAAACTCGCATTCCGCCCGCTGCCGGTACCGCAGGTCGACGTGCGCGGCTTCTGGGGCGACCGTGTCGATGCCGTTGCCAGCAAGACCGCCGGCATCCTCTACGACCGATGCGTCGAGGCGCGCATGCTCGAGCAGATCGATCCCGACCGGCCGTCGCCCGGCGTCGTCATTCCGTTCCACTCACCCTCGCCGGACGAGGCGGCCACCGCCGGCAACGAATTCACCGGATCGACGGTGACCACCCAGATGTTCTGGGACTCGGATTGGGGCAAGACCATCGAGACCGCCGCCTATTCGCTCTACCGCCGCCGCAACGAGGAGCTGGAGAAGAAGATCGACGCCGTCATCGACATGTACGGCAAGCTGCAGCAGCCCGACGGCTATCTGTCGAGCTGGTACCAGCGCATCCAGCCGGGCCTGCGCTGGACCAACCTGCGCGACTGCCATGAGCTCTATTGCGCCGGCCATCTGATCGAGGGCGCCGTCGCCTATTACCAGGCCACGGGCAAGCGCAAGCTGCTCGACATCATGTGCCGCTATGCCGACCATATCGCCGAGACGTTCGGTCCCGAGCCCGGCAAGAAGAAGGGCTATTGCGGCCACGAGGAGATCGAACTGGCGCTGGTCAAGCTGGCGCGGGTGACGGGCGAGCGCAAATACATGGAGCTTGCCAAATACTTCATCGACCAGCGCGGCCAGCAGCCGCACTACTTCGACGAAGAGGCGCGCGCCCGCGGCGCCGATCCCAAGGCCTATCATTTCAAGACCTACGAATACAACCAGTCGCACAGGCCGGTGCGCGAGCAGGACAAGGTCGTCGGCCATGCGGTGCGGGCGATGTACCTCTATTCGGGCATGGCCGACATCGCCACCGAATATGGCGACGACACGCTGCGGGTGGCGCTCGACCGGCTGTGGGACGATCTCATGACCAAGAACCTTTACGTGACTGGCGGTCTCGGGCCATCGTCGCACAATGAGGGTTTCACTGCCGATTACGACCTGCCCAACGACACCGCCTATGCCGAGACCTGCGCTTCGGTCGGCCTGGTGTTCTGGGCAAGCCGCATGCTCGGCATGGGTCCCAATGCGCGCTACGCCGACATCATGGAGCGGGCCCTCTACAACGGCTCGATCTCGGGCCTGTCGCTCGATGGCTCGCTGTTCTTCTACGAAAATCCGCTCGAAAGCCGCGGCGCCCACCACCGCTGGAAATGGCATCGCTGCCCGTGCTGCCCGCCCAATGTCGGGCGCATGGTCGCCTCGATCGGCAGCTATTTCTATGGCCTGTCGGACACAGCACTTGCCGTCCACCTCTATGGAAACGGCACGGCTCGTTTCGATATCGCCGGGGCGCAGATAGAGCTCACCCAGACCAGCAATTATCCCTGGGACGGCGCGGTCTCGATCTCCGTCGAACCGGAAGCGCCGACCGAGTTCACCTTGCACCTGCGGCTGCCGGCCTGGTGCCGCAAGGCAACGCTCAAGGTCAACGGCGCCGATATCGATCTGGATGCTGTCACCAGTGACGGCTATGCCGCGATCCGCCGCGAATGGCGCAAGGGCGACCGCGTCGAGCTCGATCTCGAAATGGCCGTCGACCGCCTCTACGCCAACCCGCAGGTGCGGCAGGATATCGGCCGCGTCGCACTGGCGCGCGGACCGCTGATCTATTGCATCGAAGAGACCGACAATTCCAGCCAGTTGCACCGCATCGCCCTGCCGCGAACGGCCGACATCGAGGCACACAAGCAGCCTAATCTTCTGGGCGGCGTCGTCACGCTTTCGGCGACTGTGAAAAAGGAGGCTCTCGAAAACTGGGAAGAGGGGCTCTACCGCACCGAACCGCCGGCGGTCGAGGAAGCGAAGGTCACCGCCGTGCCGTATTTCGCCTGGGACAACCGCGACCCCGGCGAGATGCTGGTCTGGCTCAGGGACGAATAAAGCCCGACGGCGGCGCCCGGCCGATCTCCTCGGCCACAAGTTCCTGCAGCTGCCAGAGATTGCGGTCGCGGATGCCGCAGGCGTCGAGATGGCGAATGGTCTCGAACAGATATTCGGCGCCCGAACCCCAATGGCCGACGGCCGTGGCCAGGGTCGCCGCTATCGCTCGCTTTTCGAGCTTGCCGGCATAGCGCGGATTGGCGGGATCGACAACGAAACCAAGCGCTTGGCCCATGCCGTCGCCCGTCCTGACCTGCAGCCAGCGCGGCACGTTGACGGCCGGCAGGATGGTCATCTCGCGGCGCAGCAGCGCTTCGAGATTGGCCGCCACTGGCTCGGCGATCTCGAACACCATCCCCTGGCATTGGCCGCCGCGGTCGAGCGCCATCATCAGGCCGGGCTGCTCCACCGTGCCCCTGAAGCGCTGCACCGTAAAACAGAACGAACGGTGCCAGCCCGTCGCTACGGCCCGTTCGCCACCCCTGACCTCGCCGGCCGGCTTCCATAGCAGCGAACCATAGGCGAACAGCTTCACCGGCCCGGCCGGCGCGCCGGCCAGCACCTCGTCGCGAATGCGCGCGTAATCGGCATCGGTCATGTAGACCATGCCCGGCGTCGGCCCGGCGTCCTCGACCGCCCGCAAGGTGCGGGCGACCAGCGCCTCGGTCAGCGCCATCGGCGGCTTGCGCGGCGCCGACTGACGCCGCGATGCGGCGGAAATGACCTTGCTCATCCTCACACTCTCAGCTTTGCCGCCATGTTGCCGAAGGCTGGAGGATTCTCAAGGGCCGAGTACGCGGGCGCGGCATCAGGGTTCAAAACTGTCGTGTACAACAGCTTGACGGAATCGCACAAAATACGCGGCGGACTTTTGCGCGTCGAATTCCAGCCACGGCACCGCATCGCTCTGCCGCGAACGGCTGAGATCGAGGCACACAAGCAGCGAACCGTCTGGGCGGCGGCGTCACGCTTTCGGCGATTGCCAAAAGGAGACTTTCGAAAACTGGAAAGGGGCTCTACCGCACCGAACCGCCGGCGGTCGAGGAAGTGAAAGTCGGCGCCGTGCCGCATTTCGCCTGGCACAACCGCGACCCCGGCGAGATGCTGGTCTGGCTCAGAAGCGCCGGATAGCGGTATCGCCAATTTGAGCCGCGTGAACGCCTTGAATTCGCCGGGGCGCGCGTCATCTAGCTTTGAGTGGCGCCTGCCATTTGAACGGGTGGAGGCAGATTTTGGCGCTCGAAGCTGTCGCGCGTCCGAACGCCGGTGGCCGCTTTGTTGCGGTAGCCGTCGTCGCGGTGCCGTTGGCTTTCGTCGTCAGTGGGCTGGCCATTCGCTATGCCGCATTTGCTTCGGTTTCGGCAGAACCCGGCTTCGCGGCCTATGCCCAGGCGCTCTGCCGCTGGGATTGCGCGTGGTATGTCGGCATTTCCGAACACGGCTATGAGCGCTTTCCCATTCCAGGCCAGAGCAATGTCGGACGCTGGGGCTT
>NZ_JAMYKU010000054.1:0-15749 GCF_040317575.1 Mesorhizobium sp. M1423 | reverse complement strand
TCACTGCCATCGCGATTCCCTCAGACCGTCCACCTCAGAGAATCACAATCAGCGAATTACGCAACAGGCCCGCAAGGGGAGAAGGAAAGCGCCGCATCACGCCGCTCTGTCGCGGACCTGGTAATCCTTCACCGCCGCGAAGCGGATCGCCTTCCAGCGTTCGGCTTCGTAGTTGAGCGAGAAGGCGTGCTGGGCGAGGAACACCGGATCGTTATCGAGATCGCGGGCAATGTCGCCGCGATGCGCCTCGATGAAGCGCTGGAGTTCGGCCCTGTCGTCGGCCGATATCCAGCGGCAGACGGAAAAGCGCGACATCTCGAAATCGACCGGCAGCGTGTATTCGAAGTTCAGCCGCTCCTTTAGCACGTCGAGCTGCAGGGCGCCGACGACACCGACGATGGCCGGCGAGCCGTCCTCCGGCGAGAACAATTGCACGACGCCTTCCTCGGCCATCTGATGCAGCGCCTCCTTGAGTTTCTTGGCTTTCATAGCGTCGCCGAGGCGAACGCGGCGCAGGATCTCAGGCGCGAAATTCGGCACGCCGCGAAACAGGATCTCCTCGCCCTCGGTCAGCGTGTCGCCGATGCGCAGCGTGCCGTGATTGGGGATGCCGACCACATCGCCGGCGAACGCCTCGTCGGCGGTGACGCGGGTGCGGGCGAAGAAGAATTGCGGTGCCGACAGGCTCATCGGCTTTCCCGTGCGCACCAGCTTGGCCTTCATGCCGCGCTCGAGCTTGCCGGAGCAGACCCGGACGAAGGCGATGCGGTCGCGGTGGTTGGGGTCCATATTGGCCTGGATCTTGAAGACGAAGGACGTCATCTTGTCCTCGGTCGCCTCGACCTTGCGGCTGTCGGCCTCCTGCGCACGCGGCGGCGGCCCATAGGCGCCGAGCGCCTCGATCAGATCGCGCACGCCGTAATTGCGCAGCGCCGAGCCGAAATAGACCGGCGTCAGATGGCCCTCGCGGAAGGCATCGAGGTCGAGCGGGCGGCAGGCTTCGCGCGCCAGCTCCAGCTCTTCGATGAAAGCCTCTCGCTCGTTCTCCGGCAGCAGGCCGGCAACGCGGTTGGAATCGGGGCCGTGGACCGGCGTGCGCTCCTTTTCGGCGTCGCCCTTGCGCACCGCGTTCAGCGCCAGATGGTAGGTGCCGGAAAAGGTCTTGCCGCGGCCGATCGGCCAGGTGATCGGTGCTGTGTCCAGCGCCAACTTCTGCTCGATCTCGTCGAGGATATCGAACGGGTCGCGGCTTTCGCGGTCCATCTTGTTGACGAAGGTGATGATCGGGATGTCGCGCAGCCGACAGACCTCGAACAGTTTCAGCGTGCGCGGCTCGATGCCCTTGGCGGCGTCGATGACCATCACCGCGCTGTCGACCGCCGACAGCGTGCGATAGGTGTCGTCGGCGAAATCCTCGTGGCCGGGCGTGTCGAGCAGGTTGAAGACGGTGTCCTCATATTCGAAGGTCATCACCGACGTCACCACCGAAATGCCGCGCTCGCGTTCAATCTTCATCCAGTCCGACCGGGTCTGGATGCGGTCCTTCTTGGCCTTGACCTCGCCGGCAAGCTGGATGGCGCCGCCGAACAAAAGCAGCTTTTCGGTGAGCGTGGTCTTGCCGGCGTCGGGGTGGGCAATGATCGCGAAAGTGCGGCGGCGCGATACCGCTTCTGTAATCATTTCGGACATTTTTCAGGATTTCCGTGTGAGGCCGGGCTTCTAGCAGCGGAGTGCAGAGCTGTCGACCTCTCCGGCGGCAGTGGCCATGCTCCGGCGTCAGGCCGGTTCGGTCGCACGGCTCTCAGTGGCTATCTCGGGAATCCACTCGGCAATTGCGGTGCCGATCTTGTCGGCATGGTCCTCCTGCAGATAATGCGCGCCGGGTCCGAGATCGATCAGGCGGCAATTCTTCAGCCCAGCCGCGAATTCCCGGGCCGCCTGCGGCGAGACGAGGGCGCCGGGATCGCCTGAGAAAAGCAGCTTCGGGTAGGAGGAAGCCCGGAGCGCCCAATGGTCGTGCTCACTGATGGCGGCGACATCGGCAGGCTGGCCTTCGATCGGCAGGTCGCGCGGCAGCCGCAGGACCGGCTTGCGCGATTGCGGTGTCGGGAACGGCGCCCGGTAGGCGGCCATTTCTTCACCGTTCATCGTGCGCAGCACAGCAGCCGGCAGCACCTTTTCGACGAAGACGTTGTCTTCCAAGACAAGCTTCTCACCGACGCCAGGCGTGCGCATTGCCTTGAACAGTTCGCGCGCTTGCGGACGCTGGTGAAAATCGTCCCAGCTCTCGAAGGGGCGGATGAATTCCATGAAGGCGAGGCCGAGGATCCGCTGCGGCCGCCGGGCCGCGAGATGGAAGGCGAGTGCGGTGCCCCAGTCCTGCGCGACGACCACCATATCGGCGACGCCAAGCGTGTCGATGAAAGCATCGAGATAACGGACCTGGTCGAAGAAGCGATAGTCGATGTCCGGCTTGCCGGACTGGCCATAGCCGATCAGGTCGGGCGCTATGCAGCGGCCGAACGACGCCACATGCGGGATGATGTCTCGCCAGATGTAGGACGACGTCGGGTTGCCGTGCAGGAAGAGCACCGTCGGACCGGCAGTGCCTGCCTCCACATAGGACATGGTTGAATCGAGTACCGCGACTTGCGAGCGCGGCACCATTGGGCGGGCTTCCAGCTTTTCAAGTTTCGGGTTCATCGGATCAGCTCCCTTTTGCGAAGACTGTTTTGAAGACGATATTCTTGAAACGCTCGAGCGGTTCGGGACTGCGCTCCACCTTCATGCGCAGCATCGCGCCTTGCCAGGAACTCAAAAGGAAATCGGCGAGATCCTCGGCATCGAACGCGTCGGTGATATCGCCGGCCGCCTGGCCTTCGGCGATGCATTCGGCAAAGGGCTTACGCCAGCGTTCGAAAATGGCGACGAGTTGCAGCCTCAGCGCCTCACTGTGAGCCGCCGTCTCGAGGCTGAGATTGCCAATCATGCAGCCCCGTGCCCAATCATGCGCCTCCAGCTTCGACGTGATGATTTCGAGATAGCGGCGCAAGCGCCCGACCGGGGGCGTGCCGTCCCGGCCGAGGGCCTGCTCCACCAAGCCGCTCACATAGGCGAAATAGCGGTCCAGCACCTCGCCGGTGAACGCCTCCTTGGAGGCAAAATGATTGGTGAAGGACCCCGGGCGGGCATCGGCTGCGGCGACGATGTCGCGTACGCCGGCGGACGAATAGCCGGAATTCCAGATGGTTTTGAAACCGGCGTCGAGAAGTTTTTCGCGAAGTGAATGTCTGGCCATATCGATACAATACGTACGTACGTATTAAAGTCAAGAAGCATATTTGATACCGCGCGCTCTTGGCAGAACCCACGGGGAATGGCATCGCGGTGGTGGCGTTGGAACGAGGAGTGAAGCATGACAGAGGCGGAAGAAGTGATTGTCATCGGCGCCAGCATCATCGGCGCCTCCATCGCTTGGCACCTGACCAAGGCCGGAGCAAAGGTGACGGTCATTGCCGGCAGCGGCGCCGGCGGCGTCGCGACGCCGAATTCCTTTGCCTGGATCAATGCCAGCTGGGGCAATCCGGCGCCCTATTTCCGGCTGCGCATTCGGTCGATGGCCGAATGGACGCGACTGGCGAACGAGGTGCCCGGCATCCCGTTGCAATGGTGCGGCGGCCTGTGCTGGGACCTGCCACGTCCCGAACTTGAGGCCTATGCGGCCGAGCACTCCGCCTGGGGCTACGGCATCGAGCGTATCGACCGTGCCGGAGCTGCGCGCATCGAGCCCAATCTGACCGAACTTCCCGATTTCGCCCTTTATGTCGCCGAGGAAGGTGTCGCCGAGCCGGTCGCCGCCACGCAAGCACTGCTGGCCGACGCCGAACGGCGCGGCGCGCGGCTGCTGACAGGAGTTACCGCGACCGCGCTTGTGCGGGCCAACGGCCAGGTCTCCGGTGTCGACACATCCGCCGGGCGGATTGTTGCCGACGAGGTGGTGATCGCGGCCGGAGCCGGCTCTCCGGCACTAGCGGCAACAGCCGGGATAGAACTGCCGATCGGGACACCGCCCGGCCTGATCGTGCATTCGCGCCCCTACCAAAAGCTGCTCAACGGCCTGGTGATCGGCGACCGACTGCATATGCGCCAGACCGCGGAAGGCCGCATCATCGCCGGCTCGGATTTCGGCGGCGCCGATCCCGGCATGGATGCCGCGGCGACCGCCCGCGACCTGTTTGCGGCGATGAAGGCCATGCTGCGCGGCGCAGATGGGCTGGAACTCGATTTCCACACCATTGGCTACCGGCCGACGCCGGTCGACGGCTTTCCGATCATCGGCCGCGCCGAAGGCGGGGGCGGCGTCTACGTCGCCGTCATGCATTCCGGCATCACGCTGGCACCGGCCGTCGGCCTGTTCGCCGCCCGCGAGATCCTCGACGGCGATCGCGATCCGCTGCTTGATCCCTACGGGCTGGCGCGGTTTACTCAATAACCGGGCGGGCGGCGAAAGCCGCCGGCCAGCGGCTCGATTGCCCTGGCGATCCCGAGCAGGCGCGACTCCGACCAGCGTTTGCCAACAAGCTGTAGTCCGATGGGCAGGCCATTGCTGTCCTGTCCGCGGGGCAGCGACAGTGCGGGATGGCCGCTGTAGTTGAACACCGCGCCATAGGCCGGCAGCATCCAGTAGCTTTGCTCGCTATCGTCGACCTCGATCGGCGTTCCCGGCTCGCAATGCGGGAAGGCGGTGACCATTGCGACCGGGCACAGCAAGGCGTCGCAACCGTCGAAGAACCGATCCCACGCCAGGATGGAGCGGTCGCGGCGGGCGAGCGCCTCGAACCAGCGCGAGACCGGCGTCGGCTTCTCCGGTGGTTCGGGCTGCGCCGCCTCCAGCATCATGCCGATCAGGACGCCGCCCTGCTCCAGGTCGTCGTGCAGGTCGAGCTCCGGCAATTTGGCTTCCTCGACGATGGCGCCCGCGGCCTGAAGCTCTTTTGCCAGACTTTCGACCACCGCGCTGATCTCGCCGGCCACCGGAAAGCCCGGAAAGGACGGCGCGATGGCGATGCGCAAATTCCTGAGATCCAACTCCGGCATGCTTTCGACCGGTACCGGCGCAAGGTCGGTGTCGCTTCCATCCGGCCCGGCAATGAGGCGGTAGATCAGTACCAGGTCTTCGACGCTGCGCGCCATCGGTCCGAGGCAGGAGATCCGCCGGACGCTGCGCGGCGCGCCGCCTGGATCGGGGAAGGCGCCGGCGAGCGAGACGCGGTGCTCGGTCGGCTTGAGGCCGTAGACGCCGCAAAAGGCAGCGGGCAGCCGGATCGAATCCTGCATGTCGGTGCCGACCTCGAACGGCGTCATTCCAGCGCTGAGCGCCGCCGCCGCACCGCCACTGGAGCCGCCGGCGGTGCGCTGGAGGTCCCAAGGATTGCCGGTACGGCCGAACAGCGGATTGCTCGACTGCCAGTCACTAAGCATTGTCGCCACGTTCGTCTTGCCCACCAATATGCCGCCTGCCGCCTTCAGCCGTGCAACGACTGGACTGTCTGCCCTCGCGGCATAGTCGGCGAAGGCCGGGAAGCCGACAGTGGTTCTCATGCCCGCGGTTTCGTGCGTGTCCTTCAGTGTGAACGGCACGCCGTGCAGCGGCCCAAGGGCTTCGCCGCGCGCCTGCGCTTCGTCGGCCTTGCCGGCGCGCTGCCGCGCACCTTCCCGATCGAGGGTTACGACGGCGTTGACCGCCTCATTGTGCCTGTCGATCTGCGCCAGATGCGCGTCCAGCGCTTCCACAGCGGAAATCTTGCGGTCACGAATGGCGGCAAGCAATTCTGTGGCGGAGGAAAAGGCGAGGTCCATGACCAATACTCCGGCTTGCCAGCGGCGCCAGCCTCACCAAATGGCGGGCAACGGCGCGTCTTCAAGCCGAGTTCAGCATTCGAGGACAGGCGGTGCTTGATCGGAATTGTGCTGCCTGCTGCAATCGGCGCTGTCCTGCGACGCGTACGAGGAATCTACACGGCCAGCGCCAGCTTTGCCGCGGCGGGCACAAACGGACGAATGCTCATGCCGTCTCTGCCGATGGTGACGAAGCTCGAGGGCGGAATCGCCTGCCAGTCGCTGCCGTCGCGGTCGAAGGGTTCCGACACGACGCAACGGCCTCCGCCATTGCGGAAGGCGGACGTGTAGAGCGTCGGCGCGTGGCCGTCGCTCGTATAGCGCACCGCGTAAAGCGATTGTCCGTCGGAAAAAGCCGCCGTCAATTTCAGCGCCGGCTCGAAGCCGCCGCGGCGCGAGGCGTCGATGACGCGGCTGGTGGCGCGCGATACGGCGCCCTGCGGATCACCTGCCAGGTCCTCTTCGGTCATCATCAGAAAGAACAGTTCCGAATCCGTGGCGCCCTCACGCTGGTCGAAGGCGGCGTCGGAGAGCGAATTCTCCAGCGCGCGACGGATCTTTTCGAAGCCGCCGATCTGGCCATTGTGCATGAACGACCAGCGGCCCGAAATGAACGGATGACAGTTCATGCGGCTGGTGGCGCCACCGGTCGAAGCCCGGATATGGGCGAGGAACAGGCCTGACTTGATCTGCCGGCACAGGCTTTTCAGATTGGGGTCCGACCAGGCCGGCAGGATGTCGCGATAGAGGCCGGGCTCCGGTCGGTCGCCATACCAGGCCAAGCCAAAACCATCGCCATTGGTCGGCGATTTGGCTTCCTGGGCGCAGTGGCTCTGGGCGATCAGCGAGTGGCAGGGCGCCGTGACGATGTCTTCGAGAAAGACGGCTTCGCCGAGATAGGCGGCCCACCGGCACATAGCGCCTAACGTCCCCTGTTATGCGTCCGCTCGTAGAGCTCACGGATGATGCCGCTTGCCGTGGTCTCGAACAGAAACGGCAAGAAAGCATGAATGAGCGCGGCAAAAGCCGCCATGAACAATCGCGACGAGAACCATGCGGCGAAAGCCATATGGCCGAAATAACTCTCGCCGACCGCAGCCGGGTGAGAGGTGAAAAGTCTTGCGAGCCGTGCGGTCATGTCGGTCCCTCCTGCCAGCATGAAGAGCCGACGATGAATATCCTGGCATGGGTGTTCGGTTCATCGGTCCCAAATTGTCCTTGTGAAAGGCTGAATTTTGGGACAAACATCCCACATGACGCCGGAAATCGGCGAAATAGACCGGAGATTGCTGGCCGAGCTGCAGCGCGACGGCACGCTGTCCGTCGACCAGCTCTCGGCAAGAATATCGCTGTCGCGCAATGCCTGCTGGCGCCGGGTCAAGCGGCTGGAGGAAGACGGCGTCATCACCGGCCGCGTGGCGCTGGTCGACGCCGACAAGCTCGGGCTCGGCCTTTCCGTGTTCATCCTGATCCGCACCTCGAATCACGATCCCGACTGGCTGCAAAAATTCCGGGCGGCGGTGACCGGCTTTGCCGAGATCACCGGCGCCTACCGCATGTCCGGCGATCTCGACTATGTCTTGCGCGCCCGTGTCGCCGACGTCAAAGCCTATGACCGGCTCTATCAGCGGTTGATCGCCAAGGTGGCGTTGTCGGACGTTTCGGCCTCGTTCGTCATGGAAGAGATCAAGGAGACCACGATCGTTCCGATGGAACTGCGCTGAGGCGGAACTGCGCTGAAAGAAAGCCGTTGATAGCATTGTCGCCGAGTTGACTGGACCGGCGTTCGCGACGATAGGATCAGCCTTATGCGCGCAGCACTTTATCCCACCTCCGTCATCGGTCCTGCTGTCGGCTTCGTCAGGCTGCCGCATGGCGAGGGATTGCCGCTTCCCGCCTATGAGAGCTCGGGCGCCGCCGGCATGGACCTGCGCGCCGCCGTCCCGGACGACAGGCCGCTCTTGATCCTGCCGGGAAAGCGCGCGCTGGTGCCGACCGGCCTGGTCCTGGAAATTCCCGAGGGCGTCGAAGGCCAGGTCCGGCCGCGTTCGGGCCTCGCCTTCAAGCACGGGCTCACCTGCCTCAACACGCCCGGCACCATCGACAGCGACTATCGCGGCGAGGTCAAGGTGCTGCTGATCAATCTCGGCGACGAGGATTTCGCGGTAACGCGCGGCATGCGGATTGCCCAGATCGTCTTCGCCCCGGTGACGCAGGCGACCGTCGAGGAGCGCACATTGGCCGGCGGCACAACGCGCGGCTCCGGTGGCTTCGGATCGACCGGCACGGCCTGATGAGCGCGGCGAAATGAAGATCCCCAAGCTCGTCATCTTCGATTGCGACGGGGTTCTGGTCGACACCGAGAACCTGGCCAACCGGCGCCTCGCCGAATGGTTGAGCGCGGCAGGCTTTCCGGCCAGCTTCGAATATTGCCGCAAGAATTTCTCCGGCCGCAGCATGGTCTCGGTGCAGAAGGAAGTCGAGGCGACCGGCGTCAGCCTCGGCGCCGATTTTGTCGAGCGCTGGAACGCCGGCCTGCCGGACCTGTTCGCGCATGGCGTCGAGGCCATCCCCTACGTTCGCGAGTTCATCGAAACCGTGCACGCCGCCGGCATCGCCACCTGCGTCGCCTCGTCGGCACGGGTATCGAAAATGCACATCACACTCGGTCAGACCGGGCTGCTGCCGCTGTTTGAGCATGCGCTGTTCAGCTCGACCATGGTCTCGCGTGGCAAGCCGTTCCCCGACCTCTTCCTGCATGCGGCAGCGACGATGGGCTTCGCGCCCGCCGATTGCATCGTCATCGAGGACAGCGTCGCCGGGACGGCAGCCGGCATCGCCGCCGGCATGCGCGTCTATTCCTATCACGGCGACCCGCTTTCCGACCGCGACGGACTGAGCGAAGCCGGCGGCATCCTGTTCGACGACATGCGTGAACTGGCCGGGCTGGTGCCGATCCACTAATCGCCTTTGCGCAGGCTGTACGCGCTCGATCTCAGACCGGGCGTGACGCTCCAAGTACTCGGTCGACCGTGTCGCGTATGAGACTGCGCAGATTGGCCGGCCTGTCGAGATGACTGACGACAAGGAGGCCGTCGGCCGCCACCGTTAGCGCGTCCGCAGTGCGGTCCGGATCGCGATTTGCGTCCGCGATCAGCAGATCCCTTAGGATGCCCCACTTCCAGTGACGATGCTTATCGATCGCCTGGCGAACCGGGCTGCTGGGATCGGGGTATTCGGCAGCGGCGTTCTGGAAGGGGCAGCCGCGGTAGCCCGGCTGATCCGCCGCGTCGGCGATGAGATCGAATATGGCAAGGATCATCTGGCGAGGCGGCCGCCGGTCAAGCTTCGCGATCGCCGCCCGTCCCCCCTTGCTGAGCTCCTCGATGTAGGCGCGGACGAGATCGTCCTTGGCCGCGAAGTGATGATAGAACGTCGCCTTGGCAACGCCGGCCTCGGCGATGATGCGGTCGATGCCGACTGCGCGCACCCCCTCCAGAGAAAACAGCGCGGTCGCCGTATCGAGGATACGACGGCGCGCAAGACTTTCTGGACGATCGTTGATTCGGGCTGCGGACATGCCTTGACTATATGGCAGACAGGTCTGTATATATCCACATGTAGACAGACAGGTCTACCCACCAGCGGAGGAAAAGTGAACATGGCTTCGATAGTCAGGGAAATCATCGTAGATGCTCCACCGGAAAGCGTATGGGCGACGGTCGGCGACTTCGCCGGCGCCCAACGGATAGCCCCAGGCGTTTTCGTCGACTGCCGGGTGGAGGAGGGCGACGTGCGGGCCCTTATGTTCGCCGACGGCAAGATTGTGCGAGAGCGGCTCATCGCTCGCGACGAGCAGAGCCGGCGGATCGTGTGGGGATGGCTCGGCGACGAGGTCACCCACGATAACACTTCCATGCAGGTCTTTGCCGAGGGCGAGGGCCGGAGCCGCCTGGTCTGGATCCACGACACTCTGCCCGACGAACTCGGCGCGTGGCTCGCAGCCGCCATGGATCACCTGGTGCCGGTTTTCCAGCAGACCCTGGCGAGCCAAGCCAAGCCAACATAGTGAGGCAACGCCAAGTGTTTCCCCTTGGCCGCAAAATGCTCTAGCTTGCGCGCGCCCGACATAACGAGCGCGCGCATGACCTTCTCCCTGCTTCGTTTCATCTTTGCCTGCCTGCTGCTGCCTTGTCTTTGGACGGGCAGAGCGGAGGCCGTCAGCTTCCCGGAGCTCGGCAGCGCCGTCCCCGGCCACGGCGATGTCACCTATCTCGATCTCGCCAGGATGGTCATTCCCGATCTGGCCGCGGACAAGGACGGCTTTTTCCGGGGTTCGATGCCGATCGAGATGCGCCACATCGCTGGTCCGGACTACGACGGCTCGCCGCCGGCGACGTCGGGTCTTTCCAACGCCGGCGTGCTCGGCATTAAGGCCGGCGGCAAGGAGCGGCTGACCATGCTGTTCGACCTCGGCGACTCGCCTGACAGTGCCGAGGGCTATGCGGTGCTGGCACTCTACGACATCACCGGCAAGCCGGCCCTGCTCGACGCGGTCAATGTCGCTGTCGACCGCATCACCTATCTTCGCGATCCGGGCAAGCTGCCGATCGGGCCTGGTGACGACGCCATCATCAGCATGAGCACGCATTTCAATTCGAGTCAGGGCTATGGGATCACGCCGCTGATCATGGTCCGCAGCGACAGGTTCGAGCTGATCGACATGATCTATACGTTCGACGAAAACCTCTGCACCAACCGAAGGACGCAGAATGCGGCGTTCCAGGCGATTGCTGACGGCCAGCCCTATGCAGCCATCAAGGTTACGGTGACCGACGCGACGGTACCGGGCGAAGAAAGCTGCGACGGCCAGCATCCGCCAGCGGCGTCTTCGCGCAACATTTCCGTCACCTATCATTGGGACAAAAACGCTTCGCACTACGTCAAGGATTCCGACGCGCTGGACCGATTGGCAGAAGAGAACGCCAAACGCTTCTGAGCCAACCGCATTTGTTTGCCCGGCGCGTTCCGCCGGGCTAGAATTTGCCTCACATTCTGCACTGGAGGGGAGCATCCATGGATAAGGGCAAGATTTTTCGCGACCTGCATGCCTCGATCTTCGTCATGGCCAATTCCTGGGACGTCGGCACGACCAAGCTTTTGGCCTCGTTCGGCTTCAAGGCGCTGGCGACGACCAGCGCCGGTTTTGCCTTTTCGCGCGGCCTGCCCGATGGCGCGGTGACGTTCGAGGCGATGATCCACCATTGCCGTGAAGTGTCGGCGGCGACCGGGCTGCCGGTTTCGGCGGATCTCGAAAAGGGCAAGGGCGACAGCGCGACAAGTGCCGGCGAGACGATCTTCGCCGCCGAGGCGGCTGGCCTCGCCGGCTGCTCGATCGAGGACCATACCGGCGAGCCCGACAAGCCGATCTATGATTTTTCGCATGCGGTCGAGCGCGTCGCGGCGGCGGCGGAAGCGGCACGGGCGCTGAAACGCGATTTCGTCTTCACCGCGCGGGCCGAGAATTTCCTGTGGGGCAAGCCCGACCTCGACGATACGATCAAGCGGCTGCAGGCGTTCGAGAAAGCCGGCGCCGACGTGCTCTATGCACCAGGGCTGAGCGACATCGAGACGGTGCGGACCGTCTGCTCGGCGCTGACCAGGCCGGTCAACGTCATGGCCAGGCCTGGCTTCACCATCGCCGACCTAGCCATGGCGGGGGTAAAGCGCGTCTCGCTCGGCCCATGGCTCACCAATTTCGCCTTCGGCATGCTGGAGACCGCGGCGCGCGAGATCCAGCAGGACGGCACGTTCGGCTTCACCCGCGCCGCCATGCCGTTCGGCAAGCTGCAGGCGCTGTTTGCCAAATCTTCAGCCTAGGTAGGCCCCGGCGAATGACGCTCACCGTCGTCGACATGCACACCGGCGGCGAGCCACTGCGGATCGTCACCGGCGGCTACCCCGACATTCCCAAGGGCACGATTCTCGAAAGGCGTGCCTATGTGCGCGACCATCTCGATCATCTCAGAAAGATCCTGATGTTCGAGCCGCGCGGCCATTACGACATGTATGGCGCGCTGCTGGTGGAGCCTGACCTGCCGGGCGCCGACCTCGCGGTGCTGTTCATGCACAATGAAGGCTATTCGACGATGTGCGGCCACGCCATCGTCGCGCTCGGCCGCTATGCCGTCGACGAGCGGCTGGTGGCGCCACGCGAGCCGATGACGACGGTCAATATCGAGGCGCCATGCGGGCTGATTTCGGCTGCGGTCGAGGTAAGGGATGGCAAGGCCGGTGCGGTGTCATTCGAAAGCGTGCCGGCGTTTCTGTTTGCCCGCGACCAGCGGATCGAGCTGCCGGGCTACGGCGCAGTCGGCTTCGACATCGCCTATGGCGGCGCCTTCTATGCGCTGGCCGACTGCCGCCAGTTCGGGCTGGAATTCGGCAGGAACCGGGTGCGCGATTTCGTCGATGCAGCGACGGCGCTGACCAATAAGCTCAAGGCCGAATTGCCGCTGTCGCATCCCGACCATGCCGATCTCGCCTTTCTCTACGGCACCATCCTGACCGACGGACAGGATGCGATCTCCGATACGCCGACCAAAAACATCTGCGTTTTCGCCGAAGCCGAGGTCGACCGTTCGCCGACCGGCTCGGGCGTCACCGCGCGGCTGGCGGCCATGCACGCCAAGGGCCAGATCGAGATTGGCCGGACACGGCTGTTCGAGAGCATCGCCGGCTCGCGCTTTTCCGGCGCGGTCGTACGCACGGCCAAAGCCGGGCCGCATGACGCCATCATCGCCCGCGTCGGCGGCCGCGCTTACTACTCAGGGCGGGCCGAATTCATTGTCGAGGACGACGACGAACTGGGGCGCGGCTTTCTGCTGCGCTAAGCATCATCCCGCGCCGAGATCGCCTTGTGCAGGTGCACCATCATGGCGGCGGCGAACAGCGGCGTCAGAAGGTTGAGCAGCGGCACGGCGAGGAAGGCGGCGACAACCAGCCCGGCCAGGAACACGGTGACCGCGTGCTTCCTGCGCAGCGCCTTGGCCTCGGCCTCCGGGCGAAAACGCATGGCGGCGAACTCGAAGAACTCGCGCCCGAGCAGATAACCGTTGACGACGAAGAAGGCGGCGATATTGATGCCTGGCACCAGCAGAAGCAGCAGGGCGACGATGTTGCCGAGGATGACGACGCCGAAGAACCTGATCGCCAGCACCAGCGAGCGCAGCGCCGGCACTGCGCGGCCGGGCGGATCGTTGGGATAGTCGGTGCGCTCGACGACTTCGGCGACGTCGTCGAGGAACAGGCCAGCGATGATCGCCGTCACCGGCGCGATGAGCAGCGCCAAGCCCAGCGCAAGGCCGATGCCGGCGACGACGGCGCCCAGCCATCCGGCCCAGGAGGGCAGGCTGGGCAGCCATGCATCGATCCATGGCCAGGCCAGCCAGTCGAACAGGCCCTTGATCCCGAACCAAAGTGCCGCCAGCGTCAGCAAGGTCAGCCCCAGCGTCTTCACGAACACGGAACGGAATTCGGGCGAGAACAGCCGGCTCAAGGCGGCGCGGGCGGCGTCGAGGATCACGGCGTTTCCAATTCCATGTCAAACATGCCCGTGGCTGATATCTCCGAATAGGCGGAGACAGCGTAGGCTGCAAGCGCCCTAGCGCGCGACCTTCGCCTGGGGAATGGTCATCGCCGCCACGCCGACGACGACCAGGGCCATTCCCCACCACGCGCTCGGACCAAGGCTTTCGCCAAGGAACACGGCTCCGATAGCAACGCCGATCGGCACCCGCAGATAGGCTTGCGAGGTGGTGCCGACGGAGCCCAGCGTGTGGAGGAGACGGAAATAGATGCAAAAGGCCAGCGCGGTTGAAAACACCGAAAGCCCGAGCAGCGCAAGGATCGAAGCTGTCGACGGCGCCAAGGTCCATTGCTTGTCGAACGCAAGGCTCAAGGGGATCAGCATCGCGGCGCCGCAGAGCATCGAACCGGCGGCCGGCACCATCGGGTCGAGCCCCCTGAAGCCGCGGCCGAAAACGGCCGCGCCGGCATAGCAGATCGTCGCCGCGATCACGGCAAGTTGCGGTAACAATTGCTGTCCGAGGCCGCCAAGCGCCGGGGCGCCGACAACGAGGCATATTCCGGCTATTCCCGCCGCGACGCCAAACAGCTTGCGCATGGTCGACGGTTCGTGGCGGGTGATGAGGGCGGTCAGCAAGAAGGTAAAGATCGGCGAGGTCGCATTCAGGATCGTGGCCAGCCCGGCATCCAGCGAGCAAGCGATCAGCGTGAACGGCACGACGCTGTTGAGGCATGCCTGGAATGCAAACCGGCGCCAGCTTGTGGCATCACCCGGCAAGGTCAGCCCGCGCCAGCGGATCAGGGCAAGCAGGATGCCACCCGCGATCAGGGTTCGCGCGGCGATCAGCGTCACCGGCGGGATCGTCGCAACGCCGATCTTGATGAAGCTGTAGGATGCACCCCAGAGCACTGCCAACACGACGAGCAGCACCAGCTCGATCCTCGTGTCGGTTTTCATAGACATGGCCGGCGGGGACCTCTGGGCATCGCTCATCTCAGCCATGCTTGTAAGCCAGGCACGCGAGAAATGCTTCGGCCGCCATCCAACGATGGTGGCTATGCTGACATTCGTCGGATCGCCGCATTGTCGACTAGGCAAAGCCGCATCAAACCGCTAGACCCGCCCGCGCCCGGCATGGCAGAAAGCCGGTGGGTTTTTGGCGGAGACATGAATTGATGCCGGACTATGACGTGCTTTGTATCGGAAATGCCATCGTCGACATCATCGCCCAGTGCGATGAGGCGTTCCTGGAGACCAACGGCATCATCAAGGGCGCGATGAATTTGATCGACACGAGGCGCGCCGAACTGCTCTACAGCCGCATGGGCCCGGCCATTGAAGCCTCGGGCGGCAGCGCCGGCAACACGGCGGCGGGCGTCGCCTCCTTCGGCGGTCGCGCCGCTTTCTTCGGCAAGGTCTCCAACGACGCGCTCGGCAAAATCTACGCGCATGACATGCATGCCCAGGGCGTCGCCTTCGACACAAAACCGCTCGATGGCGAACCGCCGACGGCGCGCTCGATGATCTTCGTCACGCCGGACGGCGAGCGCTCGATGAACACCTATCTCGGCGCCTGCGTCGAGCTCGGCCCGGAGGATGTTGAGGCCGACAAGGCGTCGGGCGCCGCCGTCACCTATTTCGAGGGCTATCTGTGGGACCCGCCGCGCGCCAAGGAAGCGTTCCGGCAGACGGCGAAGTTCGCCCATGCCGCCGGGCGCGAAGTATCGATGACATTGTCGGACTCGTTCTGCGTCGACCGTTACCGCGACGAATTCCTCGACCTGATGCGCTCCGGCACCGTGGATATCGTCTTTGCCAACAGCCACGAGATCAAGTCGCTCTACCAGACCGCGTCCTTCGACGAGGCGCTGGCGCAGATCCGCAGGGACTGCAAGATCGCCATTGTCACCCGTTCGGAAAAGGGCTCGGTCATCGTGCGCCGCGACGAGACCGTCACCATCGAGGCGACCGGGATTCGCGAGCTGGTCGACACGACAGGCGCCGGCGACCTCTACGCCGCCGGCTTCCTCTACGGCTACACGCAAGGCCGCGGCCTGAAGCAGTGCGGTGATCTCGGCTCGCTGGCCGCCGGGCTGGTCATCCAGCAGATCGGCCCAAGGCCACGCCAGAATCTGCGCCGCGAGGCCGAGCAGGCGGGGCTGCTGTAGCGACACCTCTTTCCTTCTCCCACAAGGGGCCTGTTGCGTAATTCGCTGATTGTGATTCTCTGAGGTGGACGGTCTGAGGGAATCGCGATGGCAGT
>NZ_JAMYKU010000053.1:0-18175 GCF_040317575.1 Mesorhizobium sp. M1423 | reverse complement strand
TGGCTTGACGAGGCCTGAAGATTGGCCCTGTCAATTCCAGCAGGAATAGTTGTCGGCAAGCGAACTGCGGCAATGCTGCACCCGACAGGATTCGAACCTGTAACTTCTGCCTTCGGAGGGCGCAGATCGTCCGCCAAAGTGGCACGTTTCTACGGTATTGCTATTGGCGAAATCGCGGCAGCTACTGGTGCTGCTGGCTTTGCTCTGTGGACCCGACGCAATGGATGAGCTGGCGCCTTCCAAGAAAAATCGACCGAGTTCATCTGTCTCTCCCGTGAAGAAGACGATCCTCCGCAGACTGGGGCCGGGCCTCATCACTGGCGCGTCGGACGATGATCCATCCGGGATCGGCACCTATAGCCAGGCGGGGGCCCAACTCGGGTTCGCAATCGGATGGACGATGCTGCTGACCTATCCTCTGATGGTCGCGATTCAGGAAATCAGTGCGCGCATCGGAAGGACCACCGGCCACGGCATCGCAGGCAATCTATGCCGCCACTATCCGAATTGGCTTCTACAGTCCATCGTAACTCTTCTGTTCATCGCAAATACCGTCAACATCGGCGCCGATCTCAGCGCCATGGCCGATGCGACGAAGCTTCTAATCGGCGGCCCGACCGTTCTCTATGTCGTCCTGTTCGCAGCCATTTGCGTAATTGGAATCGTTTTCGTGAACTACGATCGCTACGCGCTCATCTTGAAATGGATGACGTTGAGCCTGTTCTCGTATGTCGCTGTCGTGTTTGCTGTGCAAGTTCCCTGGGCCGAAGCACTGGGTGGCGTGCTGGTCCCGCGAATTGTCTGGAGCAACGAGTTCTTCACTACGCTTCTCGCTATCTTCGGCACGACGATTTCGCCCTATCTCTTCTTCTGGCAGGCGTCAGAGGAGGCCGAAGAGGTCCACTCAAATCATCGCAGAAAATCGTTGTTGAGGGCTCCACGTCAGGCGGTCGACGCGTTCTCGCGAATACGCGCCGACACTCTCATAGGCATGGCATTCTCCAACGTCATCGCGCTGGCGATCATCTTCGCGACCGCGGCGACCTTGAACAAAGCCGGCATCACCGACGTCGAGACATCCGCTCAGGCGGCCGAGGCGCTGCGGCCGATCGTCGGCGATTTTGCCTTTGCTATCTTCGCTTTCGGCATCGTCGGGACAGGGTTGCTGGCGGTACCGATCCTGGCCGGCGCGGCGGCTTACGCCATTGGCGAGGCGAGACGATGGCCCGTGGGGTTGTCGCGCAGACCTGGGGAGGCTGTGGCGTTTTACAGCACTCTTGCCGCGGCCACGGGGCTCGGAGCAGCGATCACGTTCGGTCCAATCGATCCGATCAAGGCGCTGTATTGGACAGCCGTCGTCAACGGTGTCGTCGCCGTTCCGGTCATGACGGTCATGATGATAATGACAGGCCAGCCAAAGGTCATGGGCGACTTCACCGTCAAGGGCTGGCTGCGCTGGCTGGGATGGGCCTCCACGATCGCTATGGCGATGTGCATGGTCGGAATGCTCATGAGCTGGTTCATGTGACAGCCAATTGATCACCCGCCGCAGTTCGTATGGCGGTGGAAACCAGGCCGGAAGCTATCTTCGACACTCTATCAAGGTCTCGACGCCCTAGACTATCGCGCTGCCGAAACCGCAGGCTCGAGGCCGAGCCGTCCCACAACAGCTTCAACCGGCATTGGTTGCGGGTTGTCGCCGATTGCTGGACGTTACCTCGAAACGCGCGGGTGCTCTTCAGATCGGGGCGGTCGAGGCGCCGAAGGCTCAGATGACCGATGCCGACGTCGGGATTGCGGCAGACCACACGGACGAGAAACTGGGCTCGAACTCGGTTAACCAGCCGCGACCGCGGCGAGGAGCGTCCGGCGGGCTTGGCGAGGACGCCGAACGCGGCGGAAGACCAGCGGGTCGGCGCAGTATTGAGGTCGCACACGTTCAGTTCCTTCTTGAGAAACATAATTCCAGCACCGAGGAACCCGATCCCGGACCCGCGCGGCAGGACGATGCCCAAATTAATTGGCAGCCTGTTCGATCGAAATCATGGAATGTTCCTGAGAAGACAGCCATGCGAACTCGCTCACGCCGGGTTCTCGAGGTCGAATTGCTTCGACGGCTCGTCGTAGCCGAACAACTCGGCGTAGCGCCCCAGGAGATGATCGCGCGCATCGTGTCGGCACGTTCTTCGGACATGTGGTCTTCGAGGTGGCGTGAATTGTGCCATGCATCGCCAACTCCCAAGCTGGCTCGGTCATTCACTCACTTGCCAGGGAGGCGTGCATTTTCTGGCGCGGTACCCAGTTCCGACCGTATCAGGCGCCTTGGTCTCATCCATTCGCCGCGCGCTTTTTCGGACAGTACCAATCCATGGCCAGGTCGATCGGGCGCATAGACGTAGCCGTCCCGGATTTCGATGGGCTGTTCCACCAGATGATCGAAGTTCTGAAACGAATATTCCAGCCATTCGACTTCCGGAAGCGCGACCGCCATGTGCACGCCGATCTCCAGAAAGGTGTTGCCGATGCTGACCGGGATGCCGAGCTCGGCGGCCAGCCAACCAATGTGCATAACATCGGTGACTTGACCGTGGACATTCAGGATGTCGGCTGCGTGGGCTTCCAGAAGAAGCCGTTTGCCTTGAAGATCCAGATACTCGCCGCTGTTGATCTGAGTCCATGTCATTGCCTGCCTGAGCATTCTCAATCCTTCGTGGTCGTGACGCAGGATTGGATCCTCGACCCAGAGAAGATCGTGGCCGGCATCGCGGATCGCCACCAATTTCATTAGCGCTTCCTTCGAGGTCCACGCCTCGTTCGGGTCGATCATGATTTCCGAGCCTGCCGGCACGCAGGTTTTCAACAGCTCCAGGCGCCGCAGATCGCGACCGAAATCCGGGTGGCCGACCTTGATCTTGAAAGCGGAATAGCCAAGCGATGCCGCGTGGGAAAACAAGGAAACGAAAGCATCATCGTCGAGGTGAAAATCGAGGCCACTGGCGTAGGCTTTCACACGGTTGCGACGACTGCCGAGCAGCACGTGAAGGGGTAGGCCAGCTTCCTTTGCCGCAAGATCCCAAAGCGCCACCTGGATCGCTTCATGAAAAGGCAGGGAGTACGCCCGCTGATTGCCACCGCGCGGGCGGTTCACACGATGAACCAGCGCGATCGCCTTATGTCCTTTCAGCCCCGGCCAAACCTCGTTTTCGAAAACGGTCTCAATCTCAGTCTGGTCGGGCAGGGGATTGAAGAGCGTCTGGATGAAGCCCAGTCCCACTTCACCACTTTTCGAAACGAGTTCCAGCGCAGCGACGTTTACATCGTCGGCTCGAACCTGACTGTCCCCGATTACCCGGTCGCGGGCGAACTGAAATCGGGTTATACGAAAATGCGAAAGGCTCATCACCGGGGCTTTCTGATCGTTTAGTATAACGCACTGATCTATCAGCTAAGATGTCTCAGTACCGAATCAATGGAGGTGCCGCAAGTGGTGGGCAAAGCAAAAGCCATCTCTCATACCCTGGTGGCGGCCACCCGTATGAGCGATGTTGCCTACGAACGAATTCTGGAACGCTTGTTCGACAGGCGCGTTCCGGTCGGGGCATTCGTTTCGCAGAGCGAACTGTCCGCGATTGTTGACGTGCCCGTCGCTCCGCTTCGTGACGCTCTGCGCAAGCTCGAAGCAGAAGGAATTCTCACCATCCATCCACGCTCCGGAATCCAGTTCATAAAACCTGGCATGGAGCTCACGCGCGCCACCTACCAATTCCGCGCCATCATAGAGCGTTCGGCAATTCGCGTCTTTGCCGAGCAGGGCGATGAAGCCGTCATGAATGCCCTGGAAATGCGGCACTCTCGGCTGGTCCGGCGCATCGAACGGGAGGGTGTGGGAAAGGAGCAACTGGAGGAGATGGATGCGCTGGAGGGAGAGCTGCATGGCGCAATCATCGGCGCGCTGCGCAATCCCTTGATCGATAGCACCTATCGGCGCATGCACAATTATCTACGTCTGTTGCGGCTGGACAGCAAACTCACCTCGCCGATCATGATCCGGACGCTCAAGGAACACCTCGACATCCTTGAGGCTTGCAGCACCAGGAATGCCGACGCTGCCGAAGCAAAGCTGCAGTCCCATTTCCAGGCGGCCATGCAGCGGAACCTTGGTCTGGTCTGACACGTCGTTGCTTGCCTCTCCGGCGCGGTTGCACGGCTTGGGAAATGATGTTACCCAACACTCCAACTGATCGATCAGTCTGCTGATCTGATATCTTGGAGGTTCGCATGCGGTTGAACAAAAGGCAGTTTCTCGTGGGTTCGGCGGCCCTCGCGATGGCAGGGCGCATTGGTGGTGCCCGTGCCGCGAGTGCCATCAGTTACTGGCACCACTTCACCAGTCAGTCGGAAATGGCCAGCTTACTCAAGATCATCGGATTGTTTCAGGCGGCCAACGCAGATGTGGCGGTGACCCAGGAAAACATCCCGAACTCGGAATATATGGCCAAGGTTTCATCGGCCGTGCTGGCCGGCGGGCGTCCCGATACCGCCATGGTGATTGCCGAGCGCTTCGCCGATCTTACCGCGATGGAGGGATTGATCGATCTTACCGAGCGCGTGAATGGGTGGGAGGGCAAGGCGAACTTTCCCGACAATCGCTGGACCGGGCTTTCCAGCAATGGCGCCATTTATGCGGTTCCCGCCTTCGCCTTCGTTGACTGGATGTACTACCGCGCAGACTATTTCGAGGAAGCTGGACTGACCGGGCCACCCCGAAATTTCGACGAATTCCTTCAGGCATCCCGCAAACTGACCAATCCTTCGAAGGGCAGGTATGCCTTCGGCATGCGCGCCGGCGCCGGCGGTTTCAAATATGTCATCGATGTCATGGAGGCGTTCGGCTCGCCGATCGTCAAGGATGGGCAGCCGGCCATCGAGAGGGCCGCGGCGATTGAGGCGATAACGTTCTATTCCGATCTCTTCTTGAAGGAAAAGGTCGTGCCGCCGAGCGCGCCCCACGACAGCTACCGTCAGATCATGGAAGCCTTCCGCACCGGGCAGACTGCGATGGTGTGGCATCATACCGGTTCGCTGAACGAAATCTCGAGTGCGATGAAGCAGGGCGAACAATTCTCGACCGCGCCGATGCCGGCCGGTCCGAAGGCGCATGTCGCTCGCGTCGCGTACGCCGGCAACGGCGTCATGAAGGAAGACAATATCGAGGCTGCCTGGCGGTGGGTGAGCTTCTGGGGCCAAACGGACGCTGCCCTGGCCCTGCTCGAGGGGACCGGCTATTTTCCGGCCTCCGCCGCTGCGCTGCAGGATCAGCGGATCACCGGCAATCCGATCTATAATGCGGCGACGGAAACGCTCAAGTTCGGACGCCTGCCGAACAATTTCGTCGGCGCCGCGGGCTGGTCCGAAAATGTCGTCAATCCCGCTTTCCAGTCGGTGCTGACGGGTCAGTCGACGCCGGAACAGGCAGTAGACCGCATGATCCAGGCCCTGGAGGCGGCGCTCCGCTGATCCCCGGACGTGCAGCCGTGCTCAGAACGCAACGGGACGGTGCTTTCGCATCGCAGATTCATGATAATAAGCTCGAGCAGATATCTGCCTATGCGGGCTCTCGGCGAACTGTCCGAGACCCGATACTGGATGTATTTGCTGCTCCTTCCCAGCCTCGCCCTTATCCTTCTCGTGATCGCCTATCCGACGCTTTACGGCATGGCAATCAGCTTTCGCGAGATGCGTCTGACGCGTCCCGGGTTGGATGGCTGGGTCGGCTTCAAACATTATCTAGCGATGTGGTCAGACCCGGTATTCTGGATCGCATTGAAGAACACCGTCGTGTGGGTTGCTGCCGCGGTCGTGCTGGAACTATCGCTTGGTCTTCTCGCCGCGACAGCTCTCAACAGGGATTTGCCGGGCACGAAAATCTTCGCCGTGCTCATCCTGCTTCCCTACTTCCTGCCCAATGTCGTAGCGGGCCATATGTGGGCCTTGCTGCTCGATCCGCGGCTCGGAGTCATCAACGATCTTCTTGTCCGGCTAGGCGTCCTGCAGGCCTACAAGGCATGGTTTGCTGATCCCAATACTGCGCTTGCGGCGACCATTCTCGTCGAGGCCTGGCATGGGTTTCCATTCTTCGCGCTGCTGCTGCTCGCGGGCCTGAAGGGTATTCCCGAGGATCTCTACAGGGCAGCGGCGGTCGACGGCGCAGGCCTGGCGGCGCAGCTCAGGCTGATCACCTTGCCGATGCTCAAGACCGTCATCGCGGCGGCAGTGATCCTGCGCGTGATCGGTCTGGTCAATTCGCCCGATCTGCTCCTCATTCTCACCGGTGGCGGACCGGGAGATGCCACGCAAGTGCTGTCGTTGTACGCCTTTCAGACTGCCTACAAGGAGTTCAATTTCGGCTACGCATCCGCCCTGTCGGTGGTGATGTTCGTGACCCTGATGATCTTCGCGGCCGGGTATATCCGCATCTCCAGGATTACCAAAGGACAGGGCGATGATTGAAAGCAAGCGTCACCGGCGGATGATCGCGAACATCGCCACCTACATCGTGCTCGCAAGCCTGACGGTGTTCTGCATCGGTCCGATGATCTGGATGTTCCTGACATCCCTCAAATATGAGGCCGACATTGTCACCCAGACGATGCAGTACCTCCCGAGCCGCGTTACCTTCGACAATTATGTCGCCATCTGGACGCAGTCAGGTTTCCCACGGCTTATAGGCAACAGCCTCGTCGTTACCTTGCTGACGGTGACGATCTGCGTCGTCACGGGCACGCTTGCCGCCTATGCATTTTCTCGCTTCGCGTTTCGAGGCCGAGATCAGCTCATGCTCGGCTATCTTGTCGTTCGCATGTTTCCCGCAGTCATGATGATCATTCCCCTTTATGTTGTTATGCGCGGTGTGGGGCTCGTCGACAGCCGTTTCGGCCTAGCGCTTGCCTATACGAGTTTCCTGCTGCCGCTGTTCGTGTGGATGCTTAAGGGGTTCTTCGATTCGGCACCTAAGGAACTCGAGAGCGCGGCTCGCATCGACGGCTCGACAAGGCTTGGCGCCATGGTCCGTATCGTCATGCCCCTTGCGCGGAACGGCCTGGTCGCAAGTTCGGTGTTCATTGCCATCGCGGCCTGGAATGAGTTCCTGTTCGCCCTGATGCTCACGACCGGGCAGGGGTCTCGCACCTGGCCCGTGGGCCTGCAACTGATGGTCGGAGAGTTCCAGCTTCCTTGGGGCGTTCTGGCGGCAGGCGGCATTCTCAGCATCATCCCGGTCATCGTGCTCTTCGCGATTGTCCAGCGAACCATGGTTCAGGGGCTGACCGCAGGCGCCATCAAAGGCTAGGAGTACTCGCATGGCGACACTTTCCATCAGGGACGTGCGCAAGTCCTATGGCTCCGTACAGGTTCTTCACGGGGTCGACATCGAGCTCGAGGACGGAGGCTTTCTGGTTCTGCTCGGGCCGTCCGGATGCGGCAAGTCGACCTTGCTCAATATGATTGCCGGCCTCGACGACACGTCCGGCGGTGACATCCTGATCGGTGGACGCTCGGTCCTCGACCTTGCGCCCAAGGACCGCAATATCGCGATGGTGTTCCAATCCTACGCGCTTTATCCCACCATGTCGGTCGCGAGGAATATCGGCTTCGGATTGGAAATGCGTGGCGTGGGCGCCGACCAGCGCACGCGTGCCGTTGAAGATGCCGCGCGAATGTTGCAAATCTCCCATCTGCTCGACCGACGCCCCGCCAATCTTTCGGGCGGACAGCGGCAGCGCGTTGCGATGGGCCGCGCGATCGTGCGCGACCCGGAGCTGTTCCTCTTCGACGAGCCATTGTCCAATCTCGATGCCAAGCTTCGCGTGGAAATGCGCACGGAGATCAAGCGCCTGCACGAGCGTCTCGGCACGAGCATCGTCTATGTCACGCATGATCAGATCGAGGCGATGACGCTGGGCACCAAGGTGGCCGTCATGAAAAGCGGCTACATCCAGCAATTGGGCGATCCGCGCACCATCTATGAACGGCCCGCCAATATGTTCGTGGCAAGTTTCATCGGATCTCCGGCAATGAACTTCCTTGCCGGACGACTGGTCCCGGATTCGGAGGGTGTCCGGTTTCAAGCGAGCGGTGTATCGATCGTGTTGCCGACGCGGAACCGGCAGGTGGACTCTGAGCGACCGGTGATGTTGGGCATACGGCCTGAAGAGCTGAGAACCGTTGCGGAGAATCGAGCTTCGATCATTGGGGAGATCGACGTGGTAGAGCCCACCGGGCCTGAAACCATGGTGACTGTGCAGGTCGGCGAGAACGCGATCATCGCGCGCCTGCCGCCGAGGTTTGCCGGCCGGCGCAAAGAGCCAATATTTCTTGCCGTCGATCCGGCGAGCGTCAACCTGTTCGATCCGGATAGCGAGCAGCGCATCGACATTTAGGACGTGGATACCAGCGGCTGGACGCAGTGGCGCAGGGATCCGCGATGTCGCCTCGAACTCATCCGGAGCGAATGCGGACCGCTTGCGGTCAAGCTGCGCTGGGTGAGCGGTATCTCGGCAGGGTAGTCAGCGAGCCTTGGCGATCAGTTCTGTCAGGCAATCAGCAGCCTCCGTCCCTGGCACGCCAAGATCTCTGACACTGTCCATGTGGTTGCGGTTCGGGAGCACATGCGACGTTACCAACGATCCCTGCCGCAGCAAGCTTGCTTTGAATCGATCGGCTTGCTGATGGAAGGGTGGCGTCTCATTGGCTCCGACCAGAACCGCCGCCCTGGTTTGAGGATCATGCCGACAGGCGAGCGGCGTAAACATGGCGACTTCCTCGTCGGTTATTCCAATCTCGTCGGCGAGAAAGGAATCCTGGAGCGGTTTCAAATCGTAGAGCCCGCTCAGCAGAAGAGCTGCCCTTACATTCGAGGGGGTATGCTCGTCGTTGAACAGAAACGTTGCAAGATGTGCTCCAGCCGAATGACCACTGACAGTCAGGGCCGCCGGGTTTCCGCCATGATCGGCGATGTTGGCCAGGATCCACTGCTTGGCGCGGCGCACCTGGTCGACGATCGTCGCCATTCGGACCTTGGGCATCAGAGCATAATCAAGGATGACGGCAATGGCCCCGGCCTGGGTAATCGTCGTCGCGACATATGAATAGTCGCGCTTGGAGAACATTCTCCAGTAGCCGCCATGGACAAAGATGTGCACCGGCAGCGCCGTTCTTTTCCCCGCGGGAAAGAACAGATCCATGGTTTCGGTCGGATCCGGTCCGCAGGCCACGTCCGCGGTCATCGCAATGGTGGCGCGGGCGGCCTCGCTGCGGCCAACGAAGTCCTGCACGATTTCGTCAAAATCCGCGACGTGGTCGCGGATGCGAAAGGGATCGTCTTGCATGCTTTCTCCGCTCACATGCTGATGGCGAGGTATTTCGCCTCCATGAACTCGGCAATGCCGTGATGCTGCCCTCCCTCGCGGCCGAGCCCACTCTGCTTAACGCCGCCGAAGGGGGCCGCCGGATCGGACATCAGCCCCCGGTTGACAGCGATCATCCCGGCCTCGATCCGGGAGGCCACCCGCATGCCGCGCGCCAGATCGCGCGTGTAGATGTAGGCAGCAAGCCCATATTCGGTGTCATTGGCGCGTGTGATGACCTCAGCCTCGGTGTCGAAGCTCGAGATCGGCGCCACGGGCCCGAATATCTCCTCATGCGCCATCTTTGCGTCGCCTGGCACGTCGCGAAGCACTGTAGGAGGGTAGAAGAAACCAGTTCCGGACAGGACTGAGCCGCCGCACATGACCCGCGCGCCGCGTGCGACCGCGTCGATGACAAGGCGATCTATCTTCTCGACCGCCTTTTTCGTGATCATGGGTCCGCATTCCGTGTCCGGGTCGGTGCCAGGGCCGACCTTGAGCGACGACATCCGCTTCTTGAGGCCATCCGAGAAGGCTTCGTAAATGCCAGATTGCACGTAGAGGCGGTTGGCGGCCGTACAGGCCTCACCGGCGTTACGCATCTTGGCCACCATTGCGCCATCGAGCGCCGCTTCGAGATCAGCGTCGTCGAACACAATGAACGGTGCGTTGCCGCCGAGTTCCATCGAACAAGAAACCACATGCCTGGCAGCCTCTGCCAGCAGAGCGCGACCCACACCCGTCGAACCGGTGAAGGAGAGCTTGCGCACTCGCGGGTCGGCCAGCATGGCGGCTGTCAAAGGGCCGGGACTGGAGGTCGTCAGGACGTTGACCACCCCCGGTGGCACGCCTGCGTCCTGATAGAGCGCGGCCAGCGCGTAGGCGGTAAGCGGGGTCTCGCTGGCTGGCTTCAAGATCACCGTGCATCCAGCGGCAAGTGCTGGCGCGATCTTGCGGGTCGCCATCGCGGCAGGAAAATTCCAAGGCGTGATCAGGACGCAGATACCGATCGGTTCGTAGTCGACCACGATGCGATTGGTGCCGGAAGGCGCAATACCGAATTCGCCAGTAATGCGAACGGCCTCCTCGGCATTCCAACGGAAAAATTCCGCGGCATAAGCGATCTCGCCGCGGGCATCCCGCAGAGCCTTGCCGTTCTCCAGCGCAATGAGAGTCGCCAGCGCCTCGGATCGTTCCGTCATCAGTTCAAAGCAGCGTCTGAGGATCTCGGAACGCCTTCGCGGCGACGTTGTCCGCCAGCCGTGGGCTGCCTTGGCAGCGGCGTCAACGGCAGCGGCCGCGTCGTTCACGGTCGCATCGGGCACAGCGGCGATGACAGCCTCGGTCGAAGGATCGACGACCGGAATCACCCTGCCATCCGCGGACTGGCGCCATTGGCCGCCAATATACAGCCCGTGCGAGATTGTGTGGAAGTCGCTGATTCCCTGATCATCCGACAGAACCTGTGAAAACGTGTTCATATCGATATTCCCGATTGTTACATGGTGCTGGCGAGGTCGCCATCAAAGGCGGCCTGGACCAGGCGTCGCATGGACCCCAAGTCGAATGGACGCGGATTGTTCTTGATGAGGCGCTCGATACCAATCGCTTGTTCCGCCGTCCAATCGAGCTTATCGGCGGGCAGCCCCAGTTCGGCCAACGAGGGGGTGATCCCGATTGCCCCAAACAGCCGACTGACCTCGCCAATGGTCGCGTCGGCCAACTCTTCGGGTGTACAGCCCTTTGCATCGAGGCAGAGCGCGTTGGCGATCTCGGCCATCTCGGTCGCTGCGGCTGTTCTGTTGTACTTCATGACGTATGGCAGCATGGTGGCGACACCCAATCCGTGAGGGGTGTGGGTTATCGCGCCAACCGGGTATTGCACGGCGTGCGCCGCCGCTGTGCCGGCCGTTCCGAACGCGCAGCCGGCGGCCAGTGCACCCATCATCACGTCGGCCCGGGCGTCCTCGTCAGAGGGCTGGCGGTATGCCGTTTCAAGGCTTCGGCCAAGCAGCTTGATCGCCAGCAGGGCGAAATGATCGGTCAAAGTGGTTTTGCCGATAAAGACATGTTTCTGCGGAAGGCCGGGATCGGTCCCCCGCCTGACGGCGGTGAAGGCCTCGATTGCATGCGTCAGCGCATCGGCGCCTGCGATCGCCGTCAATGCCGGCGGGCATGTCATCGTCAGTTCAGGATCGCAGATGGCCGCGGCCGCGATCAGATACGGGCTGGAGATGCCGACCTTCAGGGTGCGATCCGGATCGGAGATTACGGCGACCGGGGTCACTTCAGAGCCCGTGCCGGCTGTCGTCGGCACCGCGATCAGCGGCAGCGTCGGGCCGGGCACCTTGAACTCGCCGTAGTAATCCTGGAGCTGACCGCCGTGAGTGATGAGCAACGCGGCGCATTTGGCCATATCGAGACAACTGCCGCCGCCAATGCCGATCACCATGTCGGGCGCGAACCTCCGTGCTTCCTCGACGCAGACGGCAACGGTGTCCCGGGGAACGTCGGGTAGCACGCGGTCATGCACCAGTACGTCTATCGAGGCGGCTCGCAGCGCCGCGACGATCTCTCCAAACGGGCCCGTTGCGGCAAAACGTTCATCGGTGCAGACGAGCACGCGACGCCCGAGCCTGGCCGCGACAACCGGAATGACGTGGCGTTGGCCCTTCCCGAAGAGGATTTCGCGCGGCAGCCTTATGGCAGCGAAAAGGCTCATTATCTGCATCCTGTGATGATGTCTGGATTGGAATGCGAAAGGCCGTTCAACTCGGCCCAAAGGCTGGGTTTGACGTCAAACCCCAGTTGCAGCGCGCTTGCGTTCCGACGCGTTGAACCATCGCCCGGAGCGCTGACGGTCCGTTCAGGCTCGGACGGTGAGGAAGCCCGGACCGCGGAGTCGGCCCGCTGCTCCAGCAGGGCCATCGCAAGTACGATTGCTTTGTCTTGAAACAGCCTCAAATTATATCCTCTATAAAATCGTATAGGATATAGGATTGCATTGGTCGGAGCATCGTGTTAGCAACTCAATGTGTCAAGAGGCAAAACATGCAGGCCATGAACTTACCCAGTCTAGACGAAGCGAACCTCGCCGGCGGGCGTATCCAGCGCTCCAGCAGCCTGGTTGAGGACGTCTACGAAGCGATTTTTGCGCAACTCATGTCGCTGAAGATTGCGCCGGGCTCGCGCATCACGGTCGACAGTCTGGTCAAGGAATTCAACGTCTCCCACACGCCGATCCGCGAGGCGCTCGGCCGGCTCGAAGGCGAAGGCCTGGTGCTGAAGACGCATCTGATCGGTTACCGCGCTGCGCCGCAGATCACGAAACGACGGTTTGACGAACTCTACGAGCTTCGCCTGCTGCTCGAGCCTCATGGCGCGGCCAAGGCAGCCGCGCTCATGGACGAGGTAAAGCTCGCACAGCTTCAGGAATCGGCGGGCGTCATGGCGCGCCGTGAAGGCAAGGACGAGCGCCTGAGGTATTCCAACTTCGCCCGCCAGGATGCCATTTTCCATGACAAGGTCATGGAATTCGCCAACAACGAACTCGTGCGCGAAACGCTGGCGCACCAGCATACCCACTTCCACATATTTCGCCTGATGTTCCATTCGCGCGTCACCGAAGAGGCGCTTGACGAACATGAGGCCATCCTGGCCGCTTTCGCTGCGGCCGATCCTGCCGCTGCCGAGCAGGCGATGCGTCGCCATATCGAGCATTCCCGCGACCGCTTGTTGCTGGCGTTCGACTGAGACGGTCCCGATGTCCATTGCGGTTCGTATCGATGCAGGGAAGGCAGGCGTATCGGCTGTCTACATGACCGTCGCCAACCTGATTGGGCAGGCACCGGTTCGGGGCAACGTGAAGCTGGACGCCACTTTGATCACGCAGGCCAATGCCAAGGAATAACCCCCCGATTCACCCTTTAAAAACTCAAATACCGGTCGAGCATATGGCTCGCCGGGCCGTTGTCATAGGAAAGGAAACGACCATGCCAGGCAAAAAGATCCTAATGCTGACCGGTGAGTTCACCGAGGAATACGAAATCTTCGTCTACCAGCAGGCGATGGAAGCGGTGGGCCACACTGTCCATGTCGTGTGCCCAGACAAAAGCGCCGGAGACGTGATCAAAACATCGCTGCACGATTTCGAGGGCGATCAGACCTACACCGAAAAGCTCGGCCACTATGCGCTGATCAACAAGACCTTCTCCGACGCTGAGAAGCAGCTGGAGCAATACCACGCTGTGTACTGCGCCGGCGGTCGCGGCCCCGAATACATCCGCACCGACAAGCGCGTGCAGGCGATGGTGCGCCACTTCCACGAGAGCAAAAAACCCATTTTCACGATCTGCCACGGCGTGCAGATCCTGATTGCGGTAGACGGCGTCGTGCGTGGCAAGAAGGTCGGCGCACTGGCGGCGTGCGAGCCCGAAGTGACGCTTGCGGGCGGCACTTATATCGACCTGTCTCCAACGGAGGCATATGTCGACGGCACGATGGTTTCAGCCAAGGGCTGGACGGCGCTTGCAGCGTTTATCCGCGAGTGCCTGAACGTGCTTGGGACAGAAATCCGCCACGCGTAGACCTTTGTTCCGACGCATCCAAAAGGTGCGTCGGTTCCCCTGTTCTGGAAGGGTACTGTCACCGCAATTCGGCTTCGGATCATAAACGCCCGCATCGCGCTGTTTGCCCCCCAGGTTCAAAGCTCTTTCGTTATGCATTGATGCTCGTTTCATCAAATCCCGTAAGCGAACGCATCAGTGTTTCCCTTGCTGAAGCCAGATGCGCTCGGCAGGCTACCTCAATCCGAGTGGAGTTGCGGCTCTCAAGCGCATCGATATAGGCAATGTGTTCGTGGATTGCGGCAAGGTTGCGCTGCTTTTCGTCCTGCTTGTTCCACTGATAGTGGTAGTGAAAAATGAACGTGATGATGTCGTAGAAATCATCGATGAAGCGGTTCGGTGATGCCTCGTTTATGAGCCGGTGGAACCGGTTGTCCAGGCCGGAGAAGTCGTGAAAGCGGCTCTCAATTCGCTCCAGCAGGTCTGCGTGCGCCATCTTGAGCGCGGCGAGTTTCGACCATAGCGGAGAGCTGTTCGGCTGCAGTGAAAACAGTTGTGCCGAACGCAGTTCAAACATCACCCGGATCTCGAAGAGCTCAAGTGCAAAGTCTTCAGTGAAACCCTTGAACAGCCAGCCTGTATTCGGCCTTTTCTCGATCAGTCCAAACCGGCTGAAGCGGATCAGGAATTCGCGAATTCCATTGGTCGCAACACCGAATTGCCGTGCAAGCTCAAGCTCATTGATGCTGGTTCCGGGCCTGGTGTCACCCCGCAGCATCCACTCCATGAACTGCTGTTCGACATGTTTGGCGCGAGGCGTAGTTTCGGCGTCCGGGTAGTAGTCGTTGTCGCCGACCGCGCGGCCCGTCGCTCTGAGGCCGTGGCGTTCGGTGACAAGTTCGCGGTTAACAAGTTCTCGCAAAACCTTTCGGACGGTTGTGCGGCTGACGCACATTCGCCGTCTAAGCTCATTTTCGGAAGGAAGTTCGCCGGCCAATTGTCCGTCGCGCAGCATATTTGCAGCTCGATTGAAGGCCTTCTTGTAGACGGTGTCCGTTCTCATCGGATTTTCCTTTGGAACAATACCTTGTCCTTTTTAGCATGAACTTTATCCATAAAAAACAACTTGACCCGACCCTGCTGGTTGTTTTTTATCGATAAGAAGAGGCACGAATTGAGTTTTTGACGACGCGGCTCGCACAAGCTGCGGCGGGGAGGGGAAATTTGCCTGAAACGGGAAACACCGGCACGACTGTCGGCGAGGCCGCGTTGCCAGCATCCAGGAAGTCAGAAGCCGTCCCCGGCCTTGCGCTTGGCCTGATGCTGCTGAGCGCTGGTCCGGTCGTCATCCTGGTGCTGCTGGTCGCCGTCCTCAGCTTTCTGTCACCCTATTTCCTGACAGGACGCAATCTCAGCAACATCCTCGCCCAGACGGCCGTCATCTCGGTTGTGGCGATGGGCCAGCATCTGGTCATCCTGACACGCGGCATCGATCTCTCCGTCGGCTCGAACCTTGCGCTGGCTTCCGTCGTCGGCGCGCTGAGCTTTCATGCTGGCGCCCCCGCCATCGTTGTGATCGCGGTGATGGTCGGCTGCGGTGCCGCGGTCGGCGCGATCAACGGGCTCTTCTATGTCTTCGGCCGACTGCCGCATCCTTTCATCATCACGCTGGCAACATTGAGCATCGCCAAGGGGTTGGCGCTGCAACTGGCCGATGGCCGCGCCATCCCTGGCATGCCGGATTCGATCGATGCGCTTGGCCGCGACGCGGTCTGGGGTCTGCCTGGATCGGTTTTCGTTGTCGCGGGCGTTGCCGCGGTGCTTTTCGTCATGGCCAAAACCATGGTCTGGGGGCGCTGGATTTACGCCGTTGGCGGCCGCCCCGACGCTGCATTGCGCATGGGTATTCCCGTGTCCTTGGTCCTGGTTTCGGTCTATGTCATCTCAGGGCTGTGCGCGGGCATCGGTTCCGTCATACTTGCCGGCCGCACCGACGCCGGTTCGCCGCTGTTCGGCAATCTGCTGGAACTGGATACGATCGCGGCGGTGATCATTGGCGGCGTCAGCTTTCTTGGCGGTCGCGGCCACCTCGGCCATGCCTTGATCGGCGCCATCATGATCGGCGTTATCCGCAACGCGCTCAACCTGCTCAACGTCAACGTCTTTTTCCAGCTCATCGTCATCGGCGTCGTCATCGTCATAGCGGTCGAGTCCGACGTGCTGCGCAATTACCTCGAAGGACGTGTGCGTGTCCTGCAAGCCGGGAGGCAGTCATGATCGCTGCTGCGGCCAACGCCGATCATGCGGTCACCGCGGACAATCCCGTGCTGGCGGTATGCGGTGCTACCAAGCGTTTCGGTTCGGTTCTGGCGCTGGATGATGTCAGCATCGAGGTTCGGCGAGGCGAGATCGTCGGCCTGCTCGGCGACAATGGCGCGGGCAAATCGACGCTAACCAAATGCATCAGCGGGGTGCACCAACTCGATGCCGGCGCGATCTTTTTGGATGGTGCGCCAACGCAGATACGCTCCCCTGCGGATGCGCGCTTCGCCGGCATCGAGACTGTCTATCAGGACCTGGCGCTGTTCGACAATCTGACACCGGGACAGAACTTCTTTGCCGGTCGCGAGTTAGCTGGCCCGCAATGGCTTCCGCGCGGCCTGCGATTTCTGCAGCAGCGCCGAATGGACGCCGAGACCCGCGCTCTGTTGGTGAATCTCAAGGTCACGTTGCCGCGGCTGGATGCCGTCGTCGCCATGATGTCGGGTGGACAAAGACAAGCCATTGCCGTGGCCCGCTCGACCGTATTCGCCCGCAAGGTTGTCATTCTGGATGAGCCGACCGCCGCACTCGGCCTGCGTGAATCACGCCAGGTGCTCAATCTGGTTGCTGCGCTCCGCGACCAGGGCAATGCCGTCATCCTGATCACTCACAACATGGAACACGTCGTCGAACTCGCCGATCGCGCGGTGGTGCTTCGCCAGGGCCGCAGGGTCGGCGAACTGGTGCCGACCAAGGACAACAAACAGGAGCTGGTTTCCATGATCGTTGGAGCCTGACCCGTTCGAGATTTGGGGACCGTTCCGGTCCGCAAATGCCTGAAGCGTCTCCCGCAGGGAGGCGTCTCAATCCAAGGGAGGAAAGCAATGCCAATGAACCGAAAACTGTTCGCAGGGCTGGCGATCGCCGTTGCGTTTTCTATGCCGGCTTCGGCCGCAGACAAGATCAAGATCGGCCTGATCACGAAATTCCCGGTGCCGTTCTACTCGACCATGGAGGACGCCGCCAAAAAATACGCGGCCGCTCATCCGGAGATCGAACTGGTCACCGGCCAGGGCCAGGCGGCCACCGACATTGAAGGCCAGATCGCTCTGATCGAATCCATGATCACGCAAGGCGTCAAAGGGCTTGCAATCACTCCGGTCGACCCGACGGTCGCGCCGGCGCTCGACAAGGCGGTGGCCGCCGGCATCAAGGTGGTTCTCGTCGACAACAGCATCCCCAACTGGAAAGGCCAGACGGCGTTGGTATCGACCAATAACCTCAATGGCGGCAAGATCGCCGGAGAATACCTGAAGACGGTGCTCAAGAGCGGTGACAAGATCGGTATTCTGCAAGGCGTTCCCGGGGTGCCGGCTCTGGATGACCGGGTCACGGGCATGATGGAGGGACTGGGTGAGGTAAAGGTCGAGGTCGTCGGCAAAGGTGCAACCAACTGCACGCTGGAACTTGGCACGTCAGTGACCGAAGACATTCTGACGGCCAATCCTGATCTCAAGGCAATCTACGCGGCCTGCGGCCCGCCGATCCCTGGAGCCGTCAAGTCGATCAGCAATGCAGGCATTGCCAACGACAACCTCATAGTGGTCGGCTTTGACGCCTGCTGCGGTGAGATCGAAGCGATCAAGTCGGGGGCGGAGGACGCCAGCGTAGCTCAATTTCCTGCAAAAATGGGCGAGCTTGGCATCGACACCGTCGTCAAGGCCATCCGTGGGGAACCCGTCGAGGCCAATGTGGATACCGGCGCCGGACTGGTGACGCTGCAGAACGTCAAGGACTTCGAGTGATCCACCAGCGGTTGGGGGGGGGGGGACGACGCGCCCCGGCCCGGTGGAGGGGTGCCCCCGGGCAAAGGGGGGGGTGAGGGGGTAGTGTCAACCAACAAAAAAAATTGGAAGAAGCGCGACCGCCCGCAGGGGGTGTTGG
>NZ_JAMYKU010000052.1:0-18253 GCF_040317575.1 Mesorhizobium sp. M1423 | reverse complement strand
GACCGCGAGCTTCCGTATCGGCGAAGCGAATATATCGGGCTGAGATCTCGGCCAAGCCCTCCTCGTCCATATCCGCTGATCCTCGATCCCGACGTCTCATCACAGTACACGATCCACGGATCTGATTGGAGCCAGGCCCGGGCGTTTTTACACAAGCTCGACCCATTCCCGTCGTCAAGATGGCGGGTGTTACGCTTTACCCCAGCCAATCTTTCGGTGCTCGATTCTGGCGTTCTGCGAGTCAGGTATTTGAACCAGCGGGACGCGCCATTTGCTGACCTTTATGTCGCTTCTCCAAACCTGCCGTTCGCGGTACGACCTTGATGCGAGCCATCTATGCCAGTCAGAAAAGCGGCCAAGCAACAGTCGGCGTTGTGCGATTTCAACGCGTGGACAGGATCAGTCGCAGTCCGAAGATCATGAGCAAACTGCCGGCGATCCTATCCAGCCACTTGCGGATCCGCCGTAGAAAGAACTGATCGCAGCGATGGAGAAAACGAAAGCAAGCGCGCCATACCAAAGCAGGGCATCCGCAAAAATTACAACTACGGCTGCCGCACGGAACCAGGACGGGGAATCGGCCGGCAGCATCGCCGCAAAAACCCCACCGAAGTGCAATAGGGATTTGCAAGATTGAGAAGAACTCCTGCACGAAACGCCTGCCAGTTTGTGGTTGCGTGCAGCGACCTGCTTGCCTGCCCGCTTCCCCACAATTTCCGAAAGCCGAGGTAAATCAAATAGGCTCCGCCCAAGAGCCTAAGCCACTCTTGAAGCCACGCCAACTGGCTTAACAAGCCGAGACCGACTGATGCCGCCGCCGCCCAAATGACCGGGCCAAGCGTCAGGCCGATGCCGGCCAGCAATCCCGCCGTCGGGCGTCAGCGCCACATAGCCCTCGCCATAGTGCTTGATTTCGGCGGCCGCGGGGGGCTGGCATATAGTCCTTGCACCAGTCGCCGAACGATTGGCCGCTGTCGGGAGCACCCGCGGAGATATACACAAGATTGCCAAGTCGATGTCTCCCTTTTTCAGTGAGGAGCGTAGCGTAGTCGAAGGTCGGCACGAAATCATCGCGCTTCACAAGCAAAACAAATTGCTTGATCCGCAATGCAGTTGACGCTGACTCAGGAACTTATATGCCATTATCCCCGAGCATCATGTGCGGCCAGCGCACGGGCGACAGTCCGCTGTGTCGAACTCGTGACGGCCGCACCGCAGCTGCCAACTCGGTATCCCAGGTCCCCACCGCAAGTAGCGTACGCTGCCGGCTCCCTCGACGATGCTCTGTATACCAGTCGCGGCATCAGCGTGAATCATCCGGAGCCCGCCTCGACGAGATTGTTCCGGGTGTCAGGCTTCTGCTTCGGACCCCGTCGGCCTGGATGATATTTCATGGCAAAGCCCCATTGACTAGTTATACAGCGACGGGCGCAGATGGATGCTGCCGGCCAGCGGCGTCACCAGCCTCAGGCCGGCGAAACCGATGCGTGGGCAACAAGCGTGACAAACAGAGCCAGACGGCGTATGTTGACATAAAGATGTCTTTATGTGACTTGAGTGCGACTGCGGTCTTGAGGATGAAAAATGTCGCAAAGTTCCTCATCGCTGGATGACCTGTTCGGCCCCGCCGCAGCAAAGCCCGACGGTTCCGAAGTGCTTGCTGCGCTGACCGCAGCGGTGCACGAACGCATCCTCATCCTTGACGGCGCCATGGGCACGCAGATCCAGGGCCTGGGGTTTGACGAGGACCATTTCCGGGGTGAGGCCTTCGCCGGCTGTGCCTGCCACCAGCAGGGCAACAACGATCTGCTGATCCTGACGCAGCCTGGGGCGATCGAGGAGATCCACTATCAGTACGCCATCGCCGGCGCGGATATCCTTGAAACCAACACCTTCTCCTCGACCTCAATCGCCCAGGCCGATTACGGCATGGAGGATGCGGTCTACGCGTTGAACCGCGATGGCGCGCGACTGGTACGCCGCGCCGCTGTTCGTGCCGAGCAGGAGGACGGCAAGCGCCGTTTCGTCGCCGGCGCGCTCGGGCCGACCAACCGTACCGCCTCGATGTCGCCAGACGTGAACAATCCCGGCTATCGCGCCGTGACGTTCGACGACCTGCGCCTTGCCTATGGCGAGCAGCTGCGTGGCCTGATCGACGGCGGCGCCGACATCATCCTGATCGAGACGATCTTCGACACGCTGAACGCCAAGGCGGCGATCTTCGCCTGCAACGAGATCTTCATCGAGAAGGGCGTGTACCTGCCGGTGATGATCTCCGGCACCATCACCGACCTGTCCGGCCGCACGCTGTCCGGGCAGACGCCGACCGCCTTCTGGCATTCGGTGCGCCATGCCAGCCCCTTCACCATCGGCCTGAATTGCGCGCTCGGCGCCAACGCCATGCGCGCGCATCTGGCCGAGATATCCGGTGTCGCCGATACGTTCACCTGCGCCTATCCGAATGCCGGCCTGCCCAATGAATTCGGCAGGTATGACGAGAGCCCGGAATTCATGGCCGCGCAGGTCGAGGATTTTGCGCGGGAAGGGCTGGTCAATGTCGTCGGCGGCTGCTGCGGCTCGACACCCGATCATATCCGCGCCATCGCCGAGGCGGTCAAAAAGTATCCGCCGCGCGCCATTCCCGAGATCGAACGCAAGATGCGCCTGTCGGGCCTGGAGCCGTTCACGCTGACCGACGAGATTCCCTTCGTCAATGTCGGCGAGCGCACGAATGTCACCGGGTCGGCCAAGTTCAGGAAGCTGATCACGGCGGGCGACTATGTGACCGCGCTCGACGTGGCGCGCGACCAGGTCGCCAATGGCGCGCAGATCATCGACATCAACATGGACGAGGGCCTGATCGATTCCAAGAAGGCGATGGTCGAGTACCTCAACCTGATCGCCGCCGAGCCGGATATCGCCCGTCTGCCCGTCATGGTCGACAGTTCGAAATGGGAGATCATCGAGGCCGGCCTGAAATGCGTGCAGGGCAAGCCGCTGGTCAATTCCATCTCGATGAAGGAAGGCGAGGAAGCGTTCCTGCATCATGCCAAGCTGGTGCGCGCCTATGGCGCGGCCGTGGTCGTCATGGCCTTCGACGAGGCCGGGCAGGCCGACACCAAGGCGCGCAAGGTCCAGATCTGCACCCGTGCCTACAAGCTGCTCACCGAGCAAGCCGGTTTCCCGCCTGAGGATATCGTCTTCGATCCCAACGTCTTCGCGGTTGCCACCGGCATCGAAGAGCACGACAATTACGGCGTCGACTTCATCGAAGCCACCGGCGAGATCACCTCGACGCTGCCGCATGTCCATATTTCCGGCGGCGTGTCGAACCTGTCCTTCTCGTTTCGCGGCAACGAGCCGGTGCGCGAGGCCATGCATGCAGTGTTCCTCTATCACGCCATCCAGCGCGGCATGGATATGGGTATCGTCAATGCCGGCCAGCTCGCCGTCTACGATACGATCGAGCCCGCGCTGCGCGAGGCCTGCGAGGATGTCGTGCTCAACCGCGTGCCTAGGGTCGGCGGCACCGCCACGGAGCGCATGCTGGAGATCGCCGAACGCTTCAAGGGCACGGCGGGCAAGGAAGCGCGGGAGCGCGATCTCGCCTGGCGAGACCAGCCGGTCGAGCAGCGGATTTCCCATGCGCTGGTCAACGGCATCACCGAATTCATCGACGCCGACACCGAGGAAGCACGGCTGGCGTCCGAGCGGCCGCTGCACGTCATCGAAGGCCCGTTGATGGCCGGCATGAATGTCGTCGGCGACCTGTTCGGCGCGGGCAAGATGTTCTTGCCGCAAGTGGTGAAGTCGGCGCGGGTGATGAAGCAGGCAGTGGCCGGGCTGCTGCCGCACATGGAGGCCGAGAAGCTGGCCAACGCCGCCAATGGCATCGACAATGACGAGCGCCAGATGGCCGGAAAAATCCTGATGGCGACGGTCAAGGGCGATGTCCACGACATCGGCAAGAACATCGTCGGCGTCGTTCTCGCCTGCAACAATTATGAGATCATCGATCTCGGCGTCATGGTGCCTGCGGCCAAGATCCTGCAGACGGCGCGTGAGCAAAGTGTCGACATTATCGGCCTGTCCGGCCTGATCACGCCGTCGCTTGATGAGATGGTGCATATGGCCTCCGAGATGGAGCGCGAAGGCTTCGACATTCCGCTGCTGATCGGCGGCGCGACGACCAGCCGCGTGCACACGGCGGTGAAGATCCACCCACGCTATTCCAGGGGCCAGACGGTCTACGTCACCGACGCCAGCCGCGCCGTCGGCGTGGTGTCGTCGCTTTTGTCAAACGAGACCAAGGGCGGTTATGTCGAGACCGTGCGGGCCGAGTACAAGAAGGTCACCGACGCGCATGCCCGCTCCGAAGCCGACAAGCAGCGACTGCCGCTGCCCAGGGCGAGGGCCAATGCGCACCGGATCGACTGGTCGGCCTATGAGCCGCCAAAACCGTCCTTCACCGGCGTAAAAGTGTTCGACAACTGGGACTTGACGGAGCTTGCGCGCTACATCGACTGGACGCCATTCTTCCAGACCTGGGAGCTGAAGGGCCGTTATCCTAGGATCATCGAGGATGAGGCGCAGGGGCCAGCCGCGCGCCAGTTGTTCGAGGATGCGCAGGCGATGCTGAAGAAGATCATCGCCGAAAAGTGGTTTGCGCCACGTGGCGTCATCGGTTTCTGGCCGGCCAATGCCGTCGGCGACGATATCAGGCTGTTCACCGACGAGGCGCGATCGCAGGAACTGGCGACGTTCTTCACCTTGCGCCAGCAACTGACCAAGCGAGACGGCAAGGCCAATGTCGCGCTGTCGGATTTCGTCGCACCCAGCGAGAGTGGCAAGCCCGATTATATCGGTGGCTTCATCGTCACCGCCGGCATCGAAGAGGTGGCGATATCAAAGCGATTCGAACGGGCCAATGACGATTATTCCTCGATCATGGTCAAGGCGCTGGCCGACCGTTTCGCCGAGGCGTTCGCCGAGCGTATGCACGAGAAGGTGCGCAAGGAATTCTGGGGCTACGCAACTGACGAGGCATTGGCACCGGACGATTTGATCGGTGAGTCCTATCGCGGCATCCGCCCGGCGCCCGGCTATCCGGCGCAGCCCGACCATACCGAAAAGGCAACGCTGTTCCGGTTGCTCGACGGCGAGCGCAATGCGGGCGTCAGCCTGACCGAAAGCTATGCGATGTGGCCGGGCCCTTCCGTGTCGGGCATTTATCTCGCCCATCCCGAAAGCTATTATTTCGGCGTCGCCAAGATCGAACGCGACCAGGTCGAGGATTATGCGCGCCGTAAGGCGATGCCAATCGCCGATGTCGAGCGCTGGCTCGGCCCCATTCTCAACTATGTGCCGGCACACTATGCCGAGGCGGCTGAATAGCGCCGGCAATCTCTGTCTTGATCTGACAGGTAGCGGTGACGGTACTTTTCGAGTCGGCTTGGGCGCGCCGTCGAAAGGGGAGGCTGGAAAAATCGCCCGATTGGCCCCGATAGTTGGCGAAACCTCAAAATAATTTCTTGCGGCGATTTTCCTTTTAAAATCAAAAGCGTAACTTTTTGACGGACCATACGTCGCCTTTCGGTGCCGCAAGCAAGAAAAACCCAGCTAGATCAATGACCTAGCTGGGCTGAAAACAATCGAGTGGGAGTGAGGGGGAACGGCGGTATCGTAAATTCGTGCCTTCTAAATCTCCGCTGCCTTTTCGATCGGATGCTTTCGACAGTTCTTGTGCTCCTTCCTAGCCAAGCGTTTGCGGTAGGCAAAAGACTCTTGAAGCGGGCGCTCGGCAGAGGCGTTCAGGCTCTCGCCCAGTGGCTTGTTGATGGCTGAGGTCGACGAGGCCGAGAAGGCATGACCGCACAACTCTTCCGTGATCGCTTTGACCTTCCTGGTCGACACGCCCTGCACATACATCTCCGCAAGCGTCGCCACCAAGGCCCGCTCGGAACGCTGGTAGCGCTCGAACAGCTCGGTGGAGAAGCGGCCGGCCCGGTCCTGCGGAACCCGCAGCTCAAGCTTGCCGACACGGGTGACAAAGGTGCGGCCATAATAACCCGAGCGATAGCCGAGCCGCTCCGGTGTGCGCTCGCTTTTTGACGCACCCAGCGCCTCTTCCATCTCGGCCTCGAGCACCTCCTGCATCACCGCACGGATCACTTCGTGCAGACCCTCTGGGTTCGAAAGCAGAATGTCTTTGACGGCGGCGCTGGCGGTCTTACTTTCTGTCTGGGTCATGGTGGCGTTCCTCGCGGGAATCAGGTGACGTTGAACATCACCAGCCTGCCATGACCGCCCCCTCCCAGCGAATTTTGCAGAACTCTCAGCACACTACCAGGTCGGCTTTGTGGCCCCAACCGTACGGAAAGCTGCCGGTCTGTTCCCGGCCTCAAACGCGACACTGGAAGTTGGCTGGCGAGAACAGCTCTTGATGCAAGCACGAGAGCGCTGAATGTCGTTTCGGCCTTCGTAAGAAGGGCTACTTAGCTGGTGCCGGGTCCGCATCGTGCGATACGGACTGAGATACAACTGTGATACAAATCGCTACGGAATTCTACCAAAAATCCTTTAAAATCAACATTCGAGGCGGTGCGGCGTTGCATCTCGACCGCACCATTTAATTCGAAAGCGCCCCGTTGAGTTCGAGCACGGCAAAGAGCGTCTTTGTCAGGCGCGAGGCTTTTTTGCCTGACTGCGATCGCGAGTTTGGCCGATGCGAAAACGCCATCGGCGCGTAGCCATATATGCGGTTTGCGTGGATAATTATTCGCGCACCAGGCGTCCGGTTGCCCACCAGATCACAGATACAGCAGCGATCGATACGTAGCCGTCCAGGGCATAGTGCCATCCAGTGTACACCGATCCGTACAGGATCAGGGCTGCAAACGCCCAACCCAGAGCGCCCAGCCAGAGATTGATCGAGGACAGCAAATAGGCGTTCAGTGCGGCAAAGGCGACATGCATGCTTGGCATGGCCGAGATGCCGCCGCCAAGGCTTGGCCGGCCACTCCGGTAAGCCATCAGGAGATATGCTGCGGGTTCCCGCACCATGTAATTATGGTCCAGTCTGTCCAAGGCGGCATTCAATCCGTGGAAGCGATCCACGCCAACAAACTGGTGGTAGTAAACCGGCCCGACCGATGCCAGCGCCAAAGCCAAGACAGTTCCGAGGATGCACAACGTCAGCGCTGCCGCGCTGAGATAGCGGATGCGCGCAATCTCGTCCGACCAGAGCGCCACGAAAAGGATGGTGCCGAACCACTGGTAGAACCAAATGACTTCATAGCTGTTGAAGACGACGAGCGACCACCCGTTGCTGTCGAGCTTATGGGCGATCTCCCACGGCGGCATCCCGTGCAACCATTCATCAGCGTCGGCTAACCAGTGGTCGGCATAGTATGGGACGACGGACGGGATGGCGATCTTGTAGGTGGAGAACGCGGTCAAGCTGGCAAAGAAGAACAGCAGCACCAACAGACAGCCGCGCCAGCGCCCTTGAACCAAATCCAGGGCGTAGCGAACCGGTTGCCGTCGGCCATGGATGAGCGCGGCACAACAGACGCCACCGATAAACAAGACCGGCATGCCAATAAGAAACTTGTGAGAATAGATTAGGGCTGATGTACGGAATACTTCTGGATATAGTGCAGATGCACCTAACACGTACATTGCCATAAACAAGGAGAGGCGCAATTGCCATATGGCTGAGGGCCTGTGGCGAGAGGCTTCCGTAGTTAGGGCCAAGCCAATTTACCCGTTCTTAATGTTTCGCCGGAGAGACATATACACCGATAAGGTAAAAACCTTGCCGTCAGGTTTACTTTTCCCCGGTGGTCGACACCTGCCGGCTCGCATGCGGTGGATTGATTCCCTGAGCAATCTTGCATCCGCATTGCTGTCCATGCCCCGCGCGAAGGAATTGCCCGGAGCCTCGGGGTCGAACCGGCCGGTGCTTAAACACGGGCCCGCCACTCCCTCGGTTGACCTATCATAAGTTTTAGCTTATCATAAGTCATGGTTTATGATTACGCAGGAATGGTGGCCTTGGCCGATCCGACACGCCGCAAGGTGTTCGAGCTCATCGCCGATCGGCCGCGCTCGGTCATCGATCTGACGCGGGTGCTTCCGGTCTCGCAGCCGGCGGTATCGCAGCACCTCAAAGTGCTGAAGGAAGCCCGACTGGTCCGTGCCGAGCCCAAGGGCGCCAGCAATATCTATCATCTCGACCCGCATGGGCTCGGCGAGATGCGCGCCTGGCTCGATCGCATGTGGGGCGATGCGCTCGACGCCTTCAAACGGGAAGTCGACAACAGCAAGGAGAAGAGGAAATGACGACTATGATCAAGCCCGCACCGGTCAGGAAGTCGGTGACCGTGGAGGTGCCGCTCGACAAGGCATTCGATGTGTTCACGACAGGGTTCGGACGGTGGTGGCCGGCTTCGCACTCAATCGGCAAATCCGCCCTGACGACCGCGGTGATCGAACCGAAAGCCGGCGGCCGCTGGTACGAGATCGGCGAGGATGGGTCACAAGGCGATTGGGGCGAGGTTCTCGCCTGGGATCCGCCGTCGAGGCTGACGCTCGCCTGGCGTATCGGGGCCGACTGGCGCTACGATCCGGCATTGCTGACCGAGGTCGACATCCGCTTTGTCGCGCTCGGCGAGAATTCGACGCGGGTGGAACTCGAGCACCGGCTTCTGGAGAACATGGGCGAGACCGCAGAAGCAGCGCGCCAGGCCTTCGAATCGGAGCGTGGCTGGAGTGGTGTCCTTGGCGCCTACGCGGCTGAGGCCAAACGCTACGCTGCCTGATCGGCAGGCCTCTAAGCCCGATATCCAGCGAGGCCGTCGCAGCGTCGGCCTCGCCTCATTCCCGGTGCAGCATATGCCGTTCTGCCCGACCACCGGGACTAATGTTGTTGGGCGACCGATTCCCCGACCGGGGCACACCACACCTGGCGTTGTCGCGGACTACCCGGCGGTTGGTCGGCGGCGATGGCAGAGCTGGATTACCGGTGCTTCTCGACGAAAGCCTTGCAGGCGGGTGACAACTGCTCGATCATGCTCTGAAGGTCGCATTTGCCGATCGGTGTCATTGGGCAAAGCCGTTTGTAGTCAGGCTTGCATTCCTTGCCCTGAAAAGATTTGAAGGCCTTTGCATCGGCGGCAATCGGGTTCAAAAGTATTCCCGAAAAAACCAGCGCAAGACTGGTAAACAGATACTTCCCCATAAACACCCTCCCTTTATTACCGGTAATTATAGAGATGCTAAATTAGAATGCTCTAATTATCAATCTTGAATTATCAATCTTGGGCAACCAGCAGCTCGCAAGGTCGTCTGATATCCGTCCGTTGCGCACGGAGAGGCCGATTCTCAAGCCAATCGCGCCGCCGCTCCATCTTTGTGTTTGACCATGATCTTTTCGGAAAACCGGTTTCCACTTTTCAGGATCATGGTCTAGACCTGACTGGCACCTTATCCGGAAATCCGATGGCGGGAGGCGCTGGTGGAAGGCCAGGACGAACACATGACCGGCACCAGGGCCGCCGAGGAGCGCCGCGCCGACATCTATGACGAGGACGGCGTCATCCTGTCGTCGTTTCTGGCTCAGATCGGTGCCGCGATCGCCGATCGCGATACGCTGACGCTGAAGCGCGAAGTCGACGATCTGCACCAGTCGGAACTCGGCCACCTGCTCGAGGCGCTGCACCCGGAACAGCGCCGCGCCCTGGTCGAATTGCTGGGCAAGGATTTCGATTTCTCCGCGCTGACCGAGGTCGACGAGGCGATCCGCCGTGACATCGTCGACAATCTGCCCAATGCGCAGATCGCCCAGGCGGTGCAGGAGCTCGATTCCGACGATGCCGTCTACATCCTCGAGGACCTCGACCAGGAGGACCAGGACGAGATCCTGTCGCAACTGCCGTTCACCGAGCGGATCAGGCTGCGGCGCTCGCTCGACTATCCCGAAGAGACCGCCGGCCGCCGCATGCAGACGGAGTTCGTCGCGGTGCCGCCATTCTGGACGATCGGCCAGACCATCGACTACATGCGCGAGGACAACAACCTTCCCGATCGTTTCAGCCAGATCTTCGTCATCGATCCGAGCTTCAAGCTGCTCGGCGCCATCGACCTCGACCAGATCCTGCGCACCAAGCGCTCGGTCAAGGTCGAAGAAGTCATGCATGAGACCAGGCATGCCATCCCGGCCACCATGGACCAGGAGGAGGCGGCACGCGAATTCGAACAATACGATCTTCTGTCCGCCGCCGTCGTCGACGAGAACGAGCGGCTGGTCGGCGTGCTGACCATCGACGACGTCGTCGACGTCATCCAGCAGGAGGCCGAGGAAGATCTGCTGCGCATGGGCGGCGTCGGCGACGAAGAACTCTCGGACAGCATCCTTTCGACTTCGCGCTCGCGTGTGCCGTGGCTGCTGGTCAACCTTTTGACGGCCTTCCTCGCGGCTTCGGTGATCGGCCTGTTCGACCGCACCATCGAGCATATCGTGGCGTTGGCGGTGCTGATGCCGATCGTCGCCGGCATGGGCGGCAATGCCGGCTCGCAGACCATGACCGTCACGGTGCGGGCGCTGGCGACGAGGGACCTCGACATCTACAATGCCGGCCGCATCATCCGCCGCGAAATCGGGGTGGGCTTCATCAACGGCATCATCTTCGCCATCCTGATCGGCATCGTCGCGGCTGCCTGGTTCCACGATCGCAATCTCGGCGGCATCATCGCGGCGGCGATGATCATCAACATGTTCGTGGCGGCTCTGGCGGGCATCCTGATCCCGCTGCTGCTCGACCGCTTCAAGATCGATCCGGCTGTGGCTTCGGCGGTTTTCGTCACTACGGTCACCGATGTCGTCGGTTTCTTTGCCTTTCTCGGGCTTGCCACATGGTGGTTCGGCGTAGGCTGAACGGCACCTCAATTGACTTTTACGTAAATGCCGTGCGAGGCTTTGGAAGGTGCCTTGTCCGCCGATTCTGGTACGCGCCTGGATGCCGGCGGCGCCGGCCAGTTGGAACTCGCGGCGTGGCCGGGGCATTGGAGTGGCGATGCGGGAATATTATTCGATCACGGAGCTGACCCGCGAATTCGACGTGTCGACGCGGACGTTGCGCTTCTACGAGGACGAAGGGCTGGTGCAGCCGGTAAGGCGCGGCCGCACCCGGCTGTTCCGTCCGTCGGACCGGCATCTCATCCGCCAGATCATGCGCGGCAAGAGGCTCGGCTTCTCGATCAACGAGATCCGCGAAATCATCCAGATGTACAGGGAGCCGCCCGGCGAGGTCGGCCAACTCAAGCTGATGATCAAGCGCATCGAGGAAAAGCGCGAGGATCTTCGCCAGAAACGCCGCGACCTCGAGGAGACCCTGGCCGAGCTCGACCAGGCCGAGGAATCCTGCGTCGAGCGGCTGGTTGAACTCGGCGTCACCACGTAAGCGCGGTGTCAGCCCCGGCTCAAATCCAGCGCCGCACCCTTTTGGCGTAGTCCCGGTACTTCTTGCCGAATTTGGCCGTCAGCACCTTCTCCTCGCTCTCGATCGTCAGCTTCTGCGTCAGGAACGCCGCGATGACCGCCAGCGGCAGGAACCAGGCGATCCCCGAGACAAAGGCGAGGCTGACCAGTAGCAATGTGTTGGCGAGGTAGATCGGGTTGCGGCTGACGGCGAAGGGTCCGGTGGTCACCAGATGGTCCGGCACGCCGTTCGGGTTGAGCGTCGTTTTGGCGCGGATCATGATGCGGATCGCGGTGAACCAGAGCGCGGCGACCGCCAACAGCCCCACAAGCCCGGCGGCGAACAGGATGTCGCCGAGAAGATCGCCGATCCACGGCAGTGGATAGAGAAACCGTAGCGCGACGCTGACGATGATGGCGGCGATATAGATCAGCGGCGGCCATGGGATGTGCCCCAGCTTCGGCTGCCCAGGATTTTGCTGCACGGGTTTCGGGTGACTGTCGCTCATTGCTGTCCTCCCTCGATTAGCGCGTTCTCGGTTCCGCCGCCTCGGTTTGGGCGGTACAGGTGCCGGCGAGCTCGCCAATATGCGCCTTCCACTCCGGGGACTGGTCGTTGCTGTAGAGCCGGTCAAGCGAGGCTTCGCCCTGGAGAGTGTCCAGCATGCAGGCACAATAGCTGGAGCAGAACTCGGTGTCGCGCGCCTGCTCGCAGGATATTTGGCAGGATTTCAGAAAGTTCACCTCCCTGCTTTCGACCCGCGCCGGCATGAATTGCGAAAACAGCCAGACCGAGCCGATCAGCAGCGGCTGATGGATCAGATAAAAGGCAAGGCTGTGCCGGCCGATGAAGACCAGCGGGTTTGCCCAGCGGCCTGGCGTCATGGCCGACAGCCGGGTCAGCACGCCGGAGGTGGCGGCGAGTTTGGTAACCGCGATGCCGGCAAGCACGGCGCCGAACCAGGGCAGCAGCGGAACATAGTCGTTGGAGTGCGGATTGGTCGCCGATAGACCGACCCACCACAAAGCCGGATGATCGAAGGCCTCGGATCTGAGGTAGAAGGGCGCCGCGATGACAAACGCCGCGACAAGCAGCGTCAGCAGCGCCGGCAGCCGCAGGAACGCCAGGCCGAGCAGGCTGGCGAGCGCGATCTCGTGCAATATGCCGAAAAAAATGAAGCCGTCGGGCGTGGCGATTCGGGTGACCAGCGATATTGCGAGAGCCGCCCCGGCAACCATGGCGAAGCGCTTCCAGAAGCCTGTCCAGCGGATTTTCTTGCCATGGGCGAGATAGAGGCTGACGCCGACCAGGAACAGGAAGCTCGAGGCGATGCAGCGCGCGTAGATTTTCCACCAGCCGAAGGCGGTGAGGCCGGGATCGGTGTAGCCGAAAAATTCGAGATCCCAGGTGAAATGATAGCTCGCCATGGCAAGCAAAGCGATGCCGCGTGCGATGTCGATGGCGGCGATGCGCTTCGCCTTCGGTTGATCCTGAACGGCGGTGGTCGGCGTGGCGATGCTCATCGGTCTCGCTGTCTTGGTTCAGCCCCGGCAAGACGACTATCACGGTTGCCACCGTCAAAAGAAGCAGTCCTCGCGTCGCGTTGGCGCGGGTCAGCATTAGAACTCGCTTTAGGCCAGAGCCGGAAAGCCTTTGGCCGGCTTCGCTTTTTGCCGTGAAGGCGTCGGTTTCCTGTTACCCGGCCAGGAATCGCCGCGGCAGATTTGTGCTCCAAACCCTGCTTTGGGCGATTCTGCTTCGGGGAAAGCAATGGCTACCCATGTGCGCCATCCTATCTGGCTTGCGGCCTTGCGGCCGGCGGATGCACGCACCTTCGCCTCGCTTTATGCGGTCGAATCGTTCGCGCGCGCCACCGTCTCCAGCGTCATCCCGATCCAGGCCTATGAGATCCTGCACAACGAGCAGATCGTCTCGATCCTCTACACGGTCGTGGCAATGCTCGGCCTCTCGGCGACGCTGTTCATGCCGATGCTGATCCGGCGCTTTGCCCGGCGCTGGGTCTATACCGCCGGTGCCTGCCTGCTGGCCGTCGGCTCGCTGTTCTTCGTCACTCATACGCTTGCCGGCCAAACGGTCGGCATGCTCTGCCGCGTCATCGGCGCCAGCGCGCTGGCGATCACGCTCAACCTCTACATCATGGACCATATCCGCAAGACCGATTTCATGCAGGCCGAGTCGCTGCGCATGGCGTGGTCGATGCTTGCCTGGACCGCCGGGCCGACGCTCGGCATTTTCCTCTACACGCGTTTCGGCATCTATGCCGCGCATGGCGCGGTGGCCGTCTTCGCCATGGCCCTGCTGGCGCTGTTCTGGACTTACCGGCTTGGCGACAACCCGTCGATCCGCCCGGGCAAGACCCGGCCGGTCAATCCGCTGGCCAATATCGGCCGCTTCGTCGCGCAGCCAAGGCTGAGGCTGGCCTGGCTGATCGCCTTCGGCCGTTCCTGCTTCTGGACGACGTTCTTTGTCTATGGGCCGCTGTTCATGGTGATCACCGGCGAGGGCGCGCTCGCCGGTGGCCTCTTGGTTTCGGCCGGCAATGCGCTTTTGTTCATGGCCATCTTTTGGGGCAGGGCGGGAAAGCGTTTCGGCGGCCGGCGCACCATGACGTTTGCCTATTTCGCCATGTCGGCGACGCTGCTGGCGGCCGGCGCCGTCGGCGAGGCCGCGCCGCTCGTCACCGGCGCGTTGCTGCTTTGCGGTGCCTTCTTCACCATCGCGCTCGATGCGCTGGGCTCGACCGCATTCATGCGCTCGGTGCGCTCGTATGAGCGGGCACAGATGGCGGCGGTCTACCGCACCTATCTCGACTTTTCCGAGCTGACGCCGCCGCTGGTCTATTCGGTGGTGCTGGCGTTCTTTGGCCTGGGCGCGGTTTTCGCGACGCTCGGTGTTCTGGCCGCCGCCTGCGGTTTCGTCACCTGGCGCTATCTGCCCAAATCGCTTTGATGTTCAATTGCCGCATGCCGCTCGCGCACCCAGTTGTGGAAGCGGTGCAAGTCATATTCCTCGGGCATCAGCACGCCGGCCTTGTGGCGCATCGAGCGCAAGCCCTTCTGGTTGACCTCGCAGATATCAGCGTCTTCCTCAAGCACCTGGGTACCGAAGGCGACGATGTTGTCGATATCCGCTGTCGGATCGGCGAGCGCTTCGGGCGAAAAAAGCCATTCGGCGGTGAGTTCGGTCTGCTCCGGCCCAAGCGGCACCAGCCGCATGGTCCTGACATAGTCGACATGGCCGACGACGAACATCGACGGCAGGCTGGTGGCATAGGTCTGCCCGGCAGCACGCTCGGCCGGCGTCAGGCTCGAAAAGACCGAGCCGTGGACGCGCCCGTCGCGCGACCAGGTTTCGGCCCCGGCCCGCAAGCCGCCGGCAAATTCCGGCGCGTCATTGTCGGCGTGGCGCGCCCATTCGGGGTCGTCGTGCCGGCCCATCAGGCCGCGGCCATAGATCGGCACCAGCCGCGACAGGTCCTTGTGGACGCCGGGGCAGTGCAGGCACTCGTTGAAGTTGTCCCAAAATATCTTCCAGTTGCAGTTCATAACCTTGCGCAGCACATGGCCGCTCAGCAGCGTTTCCAGCGGCCAGTTGGCGAGGTTGCCTGATGCCGGATCGAAGGATGTTTCAGCCGAACCGGCAGCGTCTTCCGCGAGGTTGACGAAAACGAAACCGCTCCACACCGACAGTGCTACGCGGTAGAGCGGATGATCGGCCTTGTCGAAACCATCCGGCAGCGATTTCGATGGCACGCGCACCAGATCGCCGCGCAGCGAATAGGACCAGGCGTGGTAGGGGCAGGTGATGAGCCGCGCCTTCAGCCGTCCTTCGCTCTGCTGGCAAAGCTGCGAGCCGCGATGCCGGCAGGTGTTGTGGAAGGCGCGCAATTCGCCGGTCTCGTCGCGCAGCACGACGATCTCCTGCGTGCCTATGCGAAACGTCCTGAATGCCAGCGGCTGGGCAAGGTCGGCCTCGCGGCAGACCAGCAGCCAGTTGCGATACCAGATGGCCTCGAGATCGCGCTGATAGCCTGCGATGTCCCAATAGGCCGATGACGGCAGCGTCGACTCGGCCCGCGTCAGGCCGTTATAGGGACCGCGCTCATTCGGGCTGGGTTGCATGCCGGCTTCCTCCCCATCCGCCAGCCGACACCCGGCTGTGAGAATTGTCAATTGCGGCGCCGGCCGGCGGGCTTGGCGAGGCGGCGCATTCGCCACACGATCCGGCGGAATTTGGTTTGCCGGGCGCGGCGATTCTGCCTATAGTCGCTGATGTCGTCGGTTCCGTTTGGAACCAAGAGGGAATGCGGTGCGGGCGAAATTCTTGCCCAATGCCGTGGCTGCCCCCGCAACTGTGTGCGGTAGTCCTCTCCATATGCCACTGAAGATGTTCTTCGGGAAGGTGGGGAAGGGCGCTGATCCGCGAGCCAGGAGACCTGCCGGCGACAGGAAACTGACTTCTATGCCCTCGGGTGGAGGGCGAAAGGACAAGACATGAATACCGCTTCCGTCTCGCTCGGCGCTTCCGTCTCCTCGCAGTCGCGTTTCATGCAGCTGGCGCTTGCTGCATTCCTCGGCATTTTCGTCATGGGCTTTGTCGGCTTCTCGCACATCGATGCGGTCCACAATGCCGCGCACGACTATCGCCATTCGATGGGCTTTCCCTGCCACTGACAAGGGGCTGACATCATGACAATGTTTCGCAACGTCGTGTTCATCGCGGCGATCGCAGGGCTCGTGGCCGGCGTCGTTCTCGCCTGCATGCAGGCCTATGCCACGGTGCCGCTGATCCTGAAGGCGGAAGTCTACGAACAGGCCGGCGGCGGCCATGACCATGCCGCCGCACCTGCGGCACCGGCCGCCACGGGCACGATGGCTATGAGCAGCGCCGCGCCGGCACCGGCTGAAGCAATGGCTCCGGCTGAGGACGAAGGCTGGGCGCCGGCCGACGGTTTCGAACGCTTTGCCTTCAGCGTCGTTGCCAATATCGTCACCGGCATCGGCTTCGCACTGATCCTGGTTGCGGTTTCGGAATTCGCCGGCGGCATCGGCAATTGGCGCCAGGGCCTGTTCTGGGGGCTTGCCGGCTTTGCCGTGTTCACGCTGGCGCCCGGCCTCGGCCTGCCGCCGGAACTGCCAGCGATGCCGGCGGCCGACCTTGTCCAACGCCAGATCTGGTGGTGGGCAACGGTGGTGGCGACCGCGGCCGGTCTCGGCCTGCTTGCGTTCCGCAGATCGCTGCCGCTGGCGGTCCTTGCGGTGGCGTTGATGGTGGCGCCGCATATTGTCGGCGCGCCGCAGCCCGACAGCTTCGAGACGACAATCCCGGAAGGCCTGCATCATCAGTTCGTGGTGGCGGTGACGCTGACCAATCTGGTGTTCTGGCTGGTGCTCGGCGCGGTCGTCGGCGTGGTGCGCGGCCGCTTCACCGGCACGGCGACCAGCCTGCGCGACAGCTTTGCCTGACCGCGCTGCCGGGGCGCTGACCCTGATCATCGGCGGTGCGCGCTCCGGCAAGAGCGTGCATGCCGAGAGGCTGGTGAGTGCCTGTCCGGCGCCATGGAGCTATATCGCGACGGCGCAAGCCTATGACGAGGAGATGCGCGAACGGATCGCGCTGCACCGCTCGCGCCGCAGCGCCGGCTGGACGACCATCGAGGCGCCGCTCGACCTTGCCGGCGCGATCGAGGCACTGCCTGACGGCCAGCCGGTGCTGATCGATTGCCTGACGCTGTGGCTGACCAACCATATGCTGGCCGAACATGATGTCGAGGCCGAATGCCGAAGGCTGGCAGATGTGCTGTCGCGGCCGCGTGGACCCTGGTTCGTGGTGTCCAACGAGGTCGGCCAGGGCATCGTGCCGGAGAATGCGCTGGCAAGACGGTTTCGCGACGCGGCCGGCCGGTTGAACCAGGACGTTGCCGCCGTCGCTGACACCGTGCTTTTGATGGTGGCGGGGCTGCCGCTCAGGGTGAAATGACATGGCTGATACCGACCACATCGATCCCAAGGACGAGGAACGCCACCGCGCGAAGATGGCCAAGCGCAAGGCGGTGCAGGACGCCGAGGTTGCAGCCAAGACGGTCGAGAAAGGGCTGTTGATCGTCAACACCGGTCCGGGCAAGGGCAAGACCACGGCCGCCTTCGGGCTGGCGCTCAGAATGCTCGGCTACGGCAAGCGCGTCGGCGTCGTCCAGTTCATCAAAGGCAAATGGCACACCGGCGAGAAGGATGCTTTTGCCTGCTTCGGCGACCGCGTCGTCTGGCACGCCATGGGCGAGGGCTTTACCTGGGAAACGCAGGACCTGAAGCGCGACATCGCGGCCGCTGAGGCCGCCTGGGCCAAGGCGCTCGAGCTGATGGCCGAGCCGTCGATCAGCCTCGTGGTGCTCGACGAACTCAACATCGCGTTGCGCTACGATTATCTCGACCTCGAAAAGGTGGTCGCAGCGCTGAAGGCGCGTCGCGAGGGCCTGCATGTCGTCGTCACCGGCCGCAATGCCAAGCCGGTATTGGTCGAGGCAGCCGATCTGGTCACCGAGATGGGCGTGACCAAGCACCACTTCTCCGCCGGCGTGAAGGCGCAGCAAGGGATAGAGTTCTGAGGGGTTTGGCGATCGGGGAAGGGCGTTTCGGAGCAGGCGGCGCCGGCGAAGCTGCCGATCTCCCCCCTTGCGGGCCTGTTGCGTAATTCGCTGATTGTGATTCTCTGAGGTGGACGGTCTGAGGGAATCGCGATGGCAGTGAAGCAGA
>NZ_JAMYKU010000051.1:0-18680 GCF_040317575.1 Mesorhizobium sp. M1423 | reverse complement strand
TTGGCGGTGTGTGTTGGTCTTGGGGTGGGGGGGTGTTTTTTTTTTTTTCGGGCTGGTTTGGGGGGGGGGCGCTTTTTCGTTGCGTGTGGGGGGGGGGGGGCTCCCCCACGCCGAACCAGAAGCCGGCGTTGCGGCCGATCCTGATATTGCCGATCAGCGTGGCGTCGGGCGCGATCCAATTGCTGTCGGCGTCCTCGAAGGTGGGCGCTTTTCCGTCAATCGCGTAGATCGGCATTGCTGTCTCCAGATCGTCTCACACCGACAAGCTGCCAGACCCTAGAAGCGAAGCCGCCCAGGACGCAATGGCGATCACCACCATGCCCAGCGCCAGCGCCCAGATGGTCGCCGTACAGCCGCAGGAGATCAGCCTCAGCACCGAGATGCGACGCTCGCGCCAGGCGTCCAGCGCCTCGTTGGCTAACATCAGCGGCCCGGCGCAGGCCGTCGCCGCGAGCGAGCGCAGCATGTGCTTCGACGATACATAGGGCTGGACGAAGGCAAGCCTACGGCCGGCGACCAGCTCCATCGCCGAACCGGCCAGGCCGCAAGCCGTCAGCCCAGCCATAAAACTGAATATGATTTGTTCGACCGGCCCCATCTTTACCCTCCGTTTACCATGAAATCGCACAGTCGCTCGCAAAAGCTTGCGAAGCAAGAGCCGTGCCGCGCCGAGATGTGCCGCTCAGGTACACCCGATGGGACGGTAAACGAGGGTCGCGATGAAGCAGGCAGCCGGCACAGAGGGCCCGCAACTCAGCGTCGTCGATTCGACGCTGATGAAGCGGGTGTTTTATGCGTTCGCGACGCTGGCGCTGCTTTCGGTGGCGATCAGCCTTGGCGGCAGATGGTTAGGCCGCTCGATCGCCATGGCCGGATACACCGACGACACCACGGTCCACAAGGTCGTCATCGGCAACAACATCATCGCCGTGCCGGCCAATGTCATCCGCTTTGCCCAGGCCCGGCGCGACGGCATCGCCTCGCGGCTCGACCTCTATTTGCGCTATCCCGAGATGGACGGCTACAGCGAGGTTGCCCGCAACGACTTCAACCACACCGGACCCAGCAAGGACATCGTCTTCCTGTCGTTCGAGCCGCAGATGATGTCGCGCGACATGAGCGGCCGCTTTGCGCCGATCTACAGCGCGCTGATCGCCAAGCCGGGTACGCCCGGCCCTGGCGGCACCACACTTTACGCTTTCAGCGAAAAATCAGGCTATCTCAACGAAGTGCTGGCGGTCGCAAACCGCCCCGGCAAGGATCCGTTCGTTGCCCGCTGCCTGAGCGGCCCGAGCGCGGACGAGTCGCTGGCGCCCTGCGAACGCGACATTCTGGTCGGCGACAATCTCAATCTCACCTACCGCTTCCCCCGGGAATTCCTGGGCGACTGGCAGGCGCTCGAAGCAGCGATTTCTGGCGAGGCAACGCGTGTGCTGAAGGCAGGGCGATAGGGCTTGATCCTTTGACCGACCCTGAAGGGCTGAGGGCTGGAGCCCCGGCCAATCGGGCTACCAATCTCCAGGGTTTGCGATTAGCTGTGGGCCCACCACGCCTTCGTCATCCTAGGGCGGAGCAGGAGCGAAGCGACGTCGCGGAGACCCTAGGATCCATGCCGTTACGCCAGTCGAAGAATGCAGCGGCTCAGAACGGTGCTTGCATCCGCAACAATGCCTACTACCCTTCAACCATGACCGGCTACGCCTACATGACTGCAAGCCAGAAGCGCGGCACGATCTACATCGGTGTCACCAACGACCTCGGCCGCCGCATGCCGGAGCACAAATCTGGCGAAGGCTCGCGCTTCACCAGCCGCTACGGCGTACAGCGTCTGGTCTGTTACGAGGAACATTTCGACATTCGCGACGCCATCCAGCGCGAGAAGTCGCTGAAGCGCTGGCCACGCCGGTGGAAGATCGAGCTGATCGAGAAGACCAATCCAGAGTGGTTCGAACTGTTTCGCGGGACTGGTTGGTAGAGGACGCCCAGCCGGTGCCAAGAAGCATTCGATTCTGGTCAGAGTGGAGCACTGCCGCGAGGTAACGGCATGGATCCCAGGGTCTGCGCCGCGTCGCTTCGCTCCTTGCTCCGCCCTGGGATGACGAAGGGAGGGATGCTCCAGCCAGTCTCCGACGTCTGCGCTCCGCCATCAGGCGGTCCCGCCTGCAACAAGCAGGTCCGGCCAGCACCAAACTCCCGGCTCAGGCCAGATCGATGTCGAGGATCGCCATCGAGAAATTATAGTCGCCGTCGTCCTCGTCCTTGAAGACGATGCCGAGGAACTCGTCGCCGACATAGACCTCGGCCGAATCTTCCTTGCGCGGCCGCGCCTTCACTTCGAGTTTGGGGTTCTGGAAGGTGCGCTTGAAATAGGCGTCCAGCTTTCTGATTTCGTCCGGCTTCAACAGTCTTCTCCGATCGTCGCTTGCTCAAGTGCGTCGCGTCTGAAGAGATCGATGCGACGCGCTTTAAATCTTGCTTCATGCATGTCGCTATCCCAAAACCGCTGGGCACTTTTGGGCGACATGCATTGGTGAGCGCGCTTCTGGCACGTCGACAATGGCCATGTAAAGGCAAGCCGGCATAGGGGGCAGGAATTCAGCCCCCTGCCCGAGCACTCAGATGTCGAAGCTGACGACGTGGTCCATCGTCTGCGACGGCAACAGCTGGTCCATCTGCCGCGAAGGCTGGTCGCAGCCGGTCTCGCCGACGACGCGGGCCGGCACGCCGGCAACCGTCTTGTTGTGCGGCACCGGCGACAGCACCACCGAGCCGGCCGCGATCTTCGAGCAATGGCCGATCTCGATGTTGCCGAGGATCTTGGCGCCGGCGCCGATCAGCACGCCGTAGCGGATCTTGGGATGGCGGTCGCCACCGGCCTTGCCGGTGCCGCCCAGCGTGACGCCGTGCAGGATCGACACGTCGTCCTCGATCACCGCAGTCTGGCCGACGACGAGGCCGGTGGCGTGGTCGAGGAAGATGCCCTTGCCGATGCGGGCGGCCGGATTGATGTCGGTCTGGAACACCGAGGACGATCGGCTCTGCAAATACAGCGCGAAATCCTGGCGGCCCTGGTTCCACAGCCAATGCGCCAGCCGGTGCGTCTGGATGGCATGAAAACCCTTGAAGTAGAGTACCGGCATGATGAAGCGGTCGCAGGCCGGATCGCGGTCGTAATAGGCCTGGATGTCGACGCGCACCGTCGTCGACCAGTCCTTGTCGTCGGCCGCCATCGCCTTGAATGTCTGGCGGATGAGGTCGGAGCCGATGTCCTGGTGGGCGAGGCGCTCGGCCAGCCGGTGGATAACCGCTTCTTCCAGGTTTTCCTGATTGAGGATGGTCGAATAGAGGAACGCCGCCAGCAGCGGATCGCGGTTGACCGCTTCCATTGCTTCATCGCGGATCGAACGCCAGATCGGATCTACCGGCTGCACCCTGGTGGGACGGGAAATCGTAACGCTGTTCATCTGATGTCTCCGGCCATCCAATGTCTCAGGCCATCCAATGTCTCGGCTTGGCGGCTTGCCTATTCTCCGGCCGCACCTATAAGCCAGATCATAGCACGGGTGAACTCAATTTTCCTTAGTGCTTCGTCAAATGGATTTGGTTGGCGGAATTTCAAGCTGCCATGGAAAACGCAACCTTGATGGACGAGACCCTGAAGCGCGAGCTTTCCGCGCTGTATGACGCCGCGGATCGCCACTACCACGACCTTGGCCACATCGAGGCGATGCTGGCGCTAGCCAACGATTACAAGGCATTGCTGCATGATCCTGAAGCAGTCGAAGCGGCGATCTGGTTCCACGACGCGATCTACGACGGCCGCGCCAAGGACAATGAGGCGAGGAGTGCCGCACTTGCCGAGACAAAGCTCGCCGGCCGCGCCGATGCACAACGCATCCGTCGCATCGCGGCGATGATCACTGCCACCGCCGGCCACGAATTGCCGTCCCTTGGCGATCAGCATTCCGTTCGTGACGCGGCGCTGTTCCTCGACATGGACCTGGCGATCCTGGGTGCTGCGCCTGACGTGTTCGACGCTTACGAACAGGCGGTTCGCCGCGAATATCAGTGGGTCGATGAGCCGATGTGGCGGGCCGGCCGTGCCGCTGTCCTAAAGGGCTTCCTCGCGCGTCCGCATATCTTCCATAGCGAGGAATTCCGCCGGCGCTTCGAAACCCAGGCCCGGCAAAACATGGCGCGCTCGCTCAGGGCGCTTGGCGATAACCTCAGCCCAGACAAATCCTAATCCGGAAACGTCTCCATGCGCTGCGCATAGGCCTTGAAACCGGCTCGCCCGTAGACAGATCGCGCGCCCGGATGATCGTGGGTATCGGTGTGGAGCCAAACCCTTTCGGGTTCATGCGACCAGACGGCGCGCAGCGCCCGGTCGAGCAGGTACGGGCCAAGCTTGCGGCCCTGAAGAGCCGGAACGACCCCGAAATGGGCCAATTCGACAACCGGCTGGCCGACGCCCGTGAATTCGCACAGGCCGGCGGCTTCGCCATCGACGCGCAGGACATGGATATGCGTCGACGGGCTGGCGAGAAGGCGCTCGAGGTCGCCCAAGGGCATGCGCAGCCGCTGATCCCATTGCACAGGCTCGCCAACAGCGCGGTAGAGGCTGATGTAATCAGCGAGGCCAAGCGTTTCGCGCACCACTGCCGCGCCCGGTGCGGGTGCGGCAAAGCCGCCGCCGGACGGCGGCTCGGTCATCTCCAGATAGGTGACGAGAAGATCGACCATGGCAACTCGCGCAGATTTGAAGCTGAGGGGTCGCGTCGGCCGCTTGCCTGCCGGAGGTTTGCCGAGATCAGGTGAATGCGCCAAAAGTCGATGCCATTGCCCACAGCATGAACCCCCCGGCCGCAAGCGACGCGCCATTGACGACGATGCCAGCCAGGCCGAGCACACGATTGTCGTTTGGGCGACCCACGGCCATCAACCCGAAGACCACGCCGATAAGATGTGCCAAGGGGCCGGCCAGAAAAAATACCGCAGCGAAGAAGCCCGTCGCACTGTTCTGGAGCAATGGGGAGGCGTCGCTCGGCATTGCTATCAACGCGGTGATCGCAATCGCCCCTGTCGCCAATGCGGCCACCGCTAGAACAACGGACCATTCGCCGAACCTGCTTTTCGCAACGACGCCCGGCAAAGCGGCGTCGCTTCTTCCCCATTGTGCCATCGTACCCCCCTGCCCTCGTTCAGCGCGTGGCGGGTTTGAACCGATCCACAAGTCGCGCTTATTTACTGCTGTATCGTTGCAAAACCGCTAAGAACCTAGCTTCAGGCCCTATGGCCGCTTTTGGGAGCCATCCATCAAAGTGGATGCTCTGCATAAAACTCCAGCACACGCTGCTTGAAGGATTTGTCGCCTACCGCCAGCATGTGGTCGCGGCCTTCGATATGAAATGCCCTGGCGTTCGGCATCAAGGCAGCGAGTTCATCCGGCGAGCCGCCGATGTCGTCCTTGGTTCCCACCGCAATCAAGGTCGGCTGGGCAATGCGGGCAATGTCGGCCTCGCTCAGCAATTCGCGCGACGTGGCGATGCAGGCGGCGAGCGCCCGGCGATCGCTGCGGGTCTGGTCGGCGAAGGCGCGGAACGAGCGGCCGCGCGGGTCGCTGGTGCCTGCGGGATCCTCGGCCAAGAGGGCGTCGGCTATCGGATCCCAGTCGCCGACGCCGTCGACCATGCCGATGCCGAGACCGCCGAAGACCAGCGTCGCCACCTTGTCCGGCTCGGAGAGCGCCAGGAAGGCCGATATGCGCGCGCCCATCGAATAACCCATGACATGGGCGCGTTCGATGCCGAGATGGTTCAAAAGCGCTGCCGCGTCGGACGCCATTTTTGCCGGCGTGTAGTCTGCTTCGTCATAGCTTTTCGACGACGAGCCATGGCCGCGATTGTCGAAGGCGATCGCACGGTAGCCGGCATCGTTCAGCGTCTTGAACCAGCCGGGCGACACCCAGTTGACGTAGTGGCTCGAGGCAAAGCCGTGGATCATCAGCACGGGATCGCCCTGCCCCGATGCTGGCTGGCGGTCAAGGAAAGCAAGCTCGAAACCGTCATGGGAGAAGAACTGCATCGGCCGAAGATCCTGCCCGTTCAGTCGGAATCGACATTCGGCGCATCGCCCTTGTCGGGCGGCGGCATGGCTGGCCCCGCCGCCGTGCCGATGGCCGGATGGCGCAGCAGGTCGCCGTCCTTGATGCCCTTTTTGGCGGCGGTTCCTGCCTTGAGCTCGAGCACGAAGCGCACCGGTTCGTCCGGCGAGATGATCGCCTCCGACTGCGGCTCGCCTTGCTTGATCGCCCGGATCCGGCCGTCCTGGCCGACGAAGATCAGGTCGAGCCGCAGCGGCGTGTTCTTCATCCAGAAACTCACATCCTGCGGCGCACCGAAGACGAACAGCATTCCGTGATTGTCGGCCATGTGGCGGCGGAACATCAGGCCGGCCTCGCGCTCGGCGGGCGTGTCAGCGATTTCGACGGAGAAAGAACGCTCGCCCGCCTTCGTCACCGCGACCAGCGGCGCCGGGTCGACGGGAAGGATCATCGCCTTGCCGTCGGCCGAACTCGATTGCTGAAAATAGAAGAAGGCGCTTGTGGCGACGATGAGGAAAATCCCGGCGTAGAGCGCGCCCGCCGTCAGCCGGTTCCTGTGAGCCATATGAAATCCTCGGCCGGAACTAATGCGAGACCGGCAAGGTACCCATATCGGGGTGAATTTCGGCAGCCATAAGGCCTTTGTCGCCGCGTCCGAAGCGGACCAGCACCACCTGGCCCGGACGGAGTTCGGTGATGCCGTAGCGGCGCAGCGTCTCCATGTGGACGAAAATGTCCTCGGTGCCCTCGCCCCGGGTCAGAAAGCCGAACCCCTTGGTGCGATTGAACCATTTCACCAGCGCCCGTTCGAGGCCGCTTTCCGGCGTCACTGCGACATGGGTGCGCTGCTCCTGCAGCTCTGCCGGATGCACCGCTGTGGTGACATCCATCGAGAGCACGCGGAAAGCCTGCAGCCCGCGCTCGCCCTGCTTGACCAGGCAGACGACACGGGCGCCTTCCAGGGCGGTCTGAAAACCGTCCTTTCGAAGGCACGTCACATGGAGGAGGATGTCGCCCGAAGAACCATCATCGGGAAGGATGAAACCGTAGCCCTTGGCCACGTCAAACCATTTGATGGCGCCGGCGATTTCGACGAGATCGGCCGTATCGGCGCTCTCATCCCGCTTCAACGCATCGTTACCGGCCCCGTCCCGCCCCATGAAAGAGGCCTTTTCCCCCATAAGAACGCCCCCTTTTTTCAAGAAACACCGCAACTGATTCTTGACGCCAGATTAACACCGCGGCTTCCGGTGTGTGCAAGACCTGACGTGCCTTTTTTCACGGTTCCGTACAGGAATAGCGGATTTGTCGTTTGCCGGCGCCGGCAAGCGTGGCCAATTGCCCTTTGGCCGGGCCGCCCTTATGTTCCGCCGCAACGCAACATACGGAGGAAATCCATGCGCTATCTGCACACCATGGTCCGCGTCGCCGACATCGATGCTTCGCTCGATTTCTACTGCAACAAGCTTGGCCTCAAGGAAGTGCGCCGCCACGAAAACGAGCAGGGCCGCTACACGCTGATCTTCCTCGCCGCGCCCCAAGACGAGCAAAGCGGCATCAGCGAGAAAGCGCCGCTGGTCGAGCTGACCTATAATTGGGACCCGGAAGACTACAAGGGCGGCCGCAATTTCGGCCATCTCGCCTATGAGGTCGACGACATCTACGCCACCTGCCAGCAGCTGATGGACAATGGCGTCACCATCAACCGGCCGCCGCGCGATGGCAACATGGCGTTCGTCAAATCGCCGGACGGCATCTCGATCGAGCTGTTGCAGAAAGGCCCGGCAAAGCCGAAGGCCGAGCCTTGGGCGTCGATGCCGAACACCGGCAGCTGGTAACCGATCACGCCATCTTGAGCGGACGTCGCCAGACGGATACGTCCCGCGGCCTTTGGTTTTCGCGGCAGGCGCCTATCTAACCGGCGTGGCGCCTGTCCGCGAAGGCTGGCGCTATTCATGCAATAGGCGCTCGCCAAGTCCAATGGCGCCGGGAGAATTCATTCATGCCGACCAGCCATGTCGACGTCGCCACCGAACACGCCAGCCGCTATCTGCAGCAGCTGTGCAAGCATTGGGCGCACAAGTTTCCCGTCGAATTCGACCCGAACCACGGCAGCATCGATCTGACGCTCGGCCGCACGGTTCTCGATGCCGACCCGGCAGCGCTGCATATCGCGGTGACAACCGACGAGGCCGCCTCGCTCGAGCGCCTGGAAGCGGTCGTCGCCGACCACATCAGGCGCTTCGCCTTCCGCGAAGAGCTGGCATTCGACTGGAAACGCGCTCCGGCCGCCTAGACGACCTATCAACCGCCGGCCTTGGCCATCTCCAGCAGCATCAGCACGGTGCGCCAATTGCGCGCCGTGCCGGGCACCTTCAGGACGCGCGGGATGAGATTGGCAAAGACCGATTTGCCGAGCCCGTCGGGCGCATGCAGGTAAAGCACGTCGCCCTTGATCTCGAAGCGTTCGGGCCCAGTGCATTTTTCCGCCAGCCGGGCGAACTCTTCGGCGGTTGGCTGGCGCTCCAGCGCATAGGCGTGCAGCTTGGTCGGCTCGCCCGCGACTTCCGGATAGGGATTGTCCGTCGCCAGCCGCTCGAGCCAGCCGAGATCGCGCACCATGATGCGCGAGTGGAATCCCCATTTCTTCTCGAATTCCGCTTCGAGCCGCTTGGTCAGCATCGCCGCATCGCCATCTGGCGACCGAAAGACGGCGTTGCCGCTCTGCACATAGGTGGCGACATCGGAGAAGCCGAGCTGCTCGAAGAATGACCTGAGTTCCGCCATTTTGACGATGCGATTGCCGCCGACATTGATGCCGGAAAACAGCGCGACAAAAACCTTTCCCTGAGTGCGAGGAAGATCGTTGCTGCTCATATGATGAACCCGGCGAGCGTCTCGTTGTCGGTAATGTCCTGGTAGTGGACGCTCTCGGCGTCGAAATTCGCCTTGAGCAGGTCGAAATTGCGGCGGTCCTTGGTTTCGATGCCGATCAGCACCGATCCGAAATTGCGCGCCGATTTCTTCAGATATTCGAAGCGGGCGATGTCGTCGTCGGGGCCAAGCAATTCGAGGAAATCGCGCAACGCGCCGGGCCGCTGCGGAAAGCGGATGATGAAGTATTTCTTCAAGCCCTCGAAGCGCAGCGCCCGTTCCTTTACATCCGGCAGCCGCTCGAAATCGAAATTGCCGCCCGACACCACGGCGACAATGGTCTTGCCCCTGATTTCCTTCCTGGAGAAATCCTTGAGCGCATCGATCGCCAGCGCGCCGGCCGGCTCGAGCACGACGCCTTCGACATTGAGCATTTCGATCATGGTCGCGCAGAGCCGGTTTTCCGGAATCAGCCGCACCGCGTCGGCGGCAAACTCCTTGAGGTGGCGCAGCGGCTCGCGGCCGATCTCGGCCACCGCCGCGCCGTCGACGAAATTGTCGACCTTGGCGAGCTTTACCCGCTTTCCGGTGGCGAGGCTCTCGCTCAGGCTCGGGGCGCCTGCCGGCTCGCAAAAGACGAAGCGTGTTTCACGCTGCTGGTCGGCGAAATAATGGGTGACGCCGGCGGCCAGGCCACCGCCGCCGACGGGCAGCATGACGATATCAGCCATGCGCGCCCCGGGCATCTGGCCTGATATCTCGTAGGCGACGGTCGCTTGTCCTTCGATGATGTCCTTATGGTCGAACGGGGGCACCATGTGGGCGCCGGCAGTTTCGGTGAATTCGAGTGCGGCGCGATAGCAGTCGTCGAAGAAATCGCCGACCAGCCTGATCTCGACGAATTCGCCGCCGAACAGCCGCGTCTTGTCGATCTTCTGCTGCGGCGTCGTCACCGGCATGAAGACGACGCCCTTTTTGCCGAAATGACGGCAGACGAAGGCAAAGCCCTGCGCATGATTGCCGGCCGAAGCGCAGACAAACAGCTCGGCATTGTTGCCGGCGGCCAGCGTCTTGCGGAAGAAGTTGAAGGCGCCGCGGATCTTGTAGGAGCGCACCGGCGTCAGGTCCTCGCGCTTCAGCAGCACCCGCGCGCCGGTCTTCTTCGACAGATAGTCGTTTTCCTGCAGCGGCGTTTCCGGAAAGATCTCGCGGATCGCGGCAGCGGCGGCAGCGACGCGAGAGGAGAAACTGGTCATGGCAAGAGCACCCCACAGGCTAGCCGAATTCGGTCCCGCTATTGCATATCCGGCCTCGCGAAGCCATTGTTCGGTCACCCGAAAGGGTGTTCCCAAAACCTCGTTGGCCGTTAGGAGCGTCTGTTCATGCCTGTCGCATCGGTGGCCCGGAAAACCGTGTCGCTGCCGGAGTTCGGCGAGCCGACGGTGATGCCGCTGGTTACGCGCGCCACCTATGAGGCCCGCATCGCGGCACTGGTCGCGCGCGGCGGGTTCGATGCATTGGTCGTCTATGGCGACCGCGAACATGCCGCCAATGTCGCCTATCTCTGCGGCTACGATCCGCGCTTCGAGGAGACGCTGCTGATCATCGTTCCTGGCAAGTCGCCGAAACTGCTGGTCGGCAATGAGGGCTGGGGCTATGCCGAGATCTGCGACGGGCCGTACGAGCGCGTGCTCTACCAGACGTTTTCGCTGCCGGCGCAGCCGCGCGACCGCTCGCAAGCGCTGGCCGACATCCTCGTCGATTGCGGCCTGAAGGCCCGCCAGCGCATCGGCGCCATTGGCTGGAAGCCGTTCGGCCCCGGCGATGCCGGTTTTGGCGAAACGACGCTCGACCTGCCGTCCTTCATCGCCGACACGCTGCGCACGCTTGCCGGCGATAAAGGGGCGGTTGCCAACGCGGCTAACCTTTTGATGAACCCTGCCGACGGCCTGCGCGCCATCAACGAGGCCGACCAGCTGGCCGCGTTCGAATTCGCCGCGACCTATTCCTCGCAAGGCCTGCGCAATGTGCTGCAAGGCATCGAACCCGGCATGACCGAATTGCAGGCGGCGCGGCTGATGGGCATCAACGGCCTGCCGCAATGCTGTCACCCGATGCTGTCCGCCGGCAGGCGGGCGCCCTATGGCCTGCCAAGCCCGCGCCTCGAAATCATCAAGCGCGGCGACCCGATCACCGTGGCGTACGGCATCCAGGGCTCGCTAAATGCCCGCGCCGGTTTTCTGGTCGAGGACGCGGCCGAGCTTCCAAGGGGCATCCAGGACTATGTCGAGAAGCTGGTCGCGCCCTATTTCTGTGCCGTCGTCGACTGGTACGAGACGGTCGGCATCGGCGTTCCCGGCCGCGCGTTGTGGCAAGCGGTGCACGACCGCATCGGCGATCCGTTTTTTGGCGTGTCGCTCAATCCCGGCCATCTCATCCATATCGACGAATGGATGCATTCGCCGGTATTTTCCGGCTCTGAGATCAGATTGAAGTCGGGCATGGCCTTGCAGGTCGACATCATCCCGGCGACCGGCACCGATTACTTCACCACCAACATCGAGGACGGCATCGCGCTGGCCGACGAGGCGTTGCGCGAAGAGATCGCCGCGCGCCATCCCGAAGCCTGGCGCCGCATCGAGGCGCGCCGCGCCTTCATGACCGACGTGCTCGGCATAAGGCTGAAGCCGGAAGTGCTGCCCTTTTCCAACATTCCGGCCTTCCTGCCGCCGTTCTGGCTTTCGCGCAACAGTGCGATGGCCGTCGAAACACGCTGAGCGCATTTCGGCGGCCGCGACTTACTTCCGCCGCACTTCGGCTGTCCGGGAGATGCGGCGGAGGTGGATGGGCCTTTGGTTAGGCCGGAGTGGAATTGCTTAAGTGCCCTTGAAGACGATTTGCATCATTGTCCTTGCCGCGCTGCTCGCCGGCTGCGGCGGCCGCCAAACCGAGGAACTGCTCGGCAGCGCCATGATGGCGGTGCCGGTGACGGAAATCGCCGGCAACCACTCGATCTTCATCGCCACCACGCGCAAGCGCTCCGACGATCCCAACAAGGTCTTCGACGGCGAGCGCTCGGCGACGCTGAACTATGCCCGCGTCAACGTCACCGTCCCCGGCATCCACAAGACAGGCCAGATCGAGCGGCGCTCGCGCGGCAAGTCGGACGATCCGGCCAAATACTTCATGGCTTCCGAGGTCGTCGGCTACGACACCCAGCCGAAATTCTCCAGTGCGCTCAGCGCCGACATCGCGGCGCGCGGCGGCCGCGTCATGGTCTTCGTCCACGGCTACAACACCGGCTTCGACGCCGCGGTCTATCGCGTCACCCAGATCACCCATGATTCCGGCTATCCCGGCACGCCGGTGCTGTTTTCCTGGGCGTCGGGCGCCAAGACCACCGACTATGTCTACGACAAGGAAAGCGCCAGCGTTGCCCGCGACCAGCTGGAAGTGACGCTGAGAATGCTGGCGCAGACCGGCGCGCGGCGCATCGACATCGTCGCCCATTCGCTGGGGACCTGGGTCACCATGGAGGCGCTGCGCCAGCTCGCCATCACCGGCGACCGCGATCTCGGCGGCAAGCTCGGCGACGTCGTGCTGGCCTCGCCCGACATCGACGTCGACGTGTTCAAGAGCCAGATGCGCCGCTACGGCAAGCCGAACAAGCCGTTCATCCTGCTGCTCTCCGACGACGACCGGGCGCTGCGGCTGTCCGGCCTGATCGCCGGCGCGCGGCCGCGGGTCGGCGACTACAAGGACGCCGCCGACCTCGCCAGCTATGGCGTGTCGGTCGTCGACCTCTCCAGCGTCAAGGGCGCGGACCGCTTCAATCACACCAAATTCGCCGACAACCCGGAACTGGTACAGTTGATCGGCCAGAAGCTGCGCGAGGATGACGGGTTTGCCAGCGACCGCGAGGTGACCGACCGCATCGCCTCGGTCGGACAATAGCTGCATTGCGCGGCAGTGATTGTTGACCATTGCCGCACCATCGGAACAGTTTGAACTGGACCGTGCCGGCCTCTGCCTCTATCGAATAGGCCAAGACGTCTCCGGCTCGACGTCGCCCGTTGCGGGAGCCCGCGTGACCGTGCCTTCGAAGATCTTTCTCGTCGTTGCGTTCGCGCTCGCGCTGGCAGGCTGCGCCGGCCAGAACACGCACGATCTGCTCAACAAGACGACGATCACGGTGCCTGCTGCCGATATCGCGGCGACGCATAAGATCTTCGTCGCCACAACCCGGCAAAAGGCGACGAAAGAGCCCCGGCAGGTGTTCGACGGAGACCGCTCGCCGACCACCAGCTTTGCCAGCGTCGAGGTGACCGTTCCCAAGGTCCACCAGGTCGGCGCCATCGAACGGGTCAAGGGCTCGGCCAACAGCAATCCGGCGAAGGATTTCACGGCGACCGGCGTCACCTTCTACGAAGGCGCGCCGCAATTCGCCAAGGCGGTCGGCGCCGACATCGCCATGCGCGGCGACCGCGCGCTGGTTTTCGTGCATGGCTTCAACAACGGCTTCGACGACGGCATCTACCGGCTGACGCAGATCGCGCATGACACGAAATATCCCGGCACGCCGGTGCTGTTTTCGTGGGCCTCGAGCGGCAAAACGACCGGCTACATCTACGACAAGGAAAGCGCCAATGCGGCGCGCGACGATCTCGAAGCGACGCTGCGCATGCTTGCCAAGAGCCGCGCCAAGAGCATCGACATCATTGCCCATTCGATGGGGACCTGGGTGACCATGGAAGCGTTGCGCCAGCTTGCCATCACCGGCGACCGCGACCTTGGCGGCAAGCTCGGCTACGTCATCCTGGCTTCCCCCGACATCGACGTCGACGTGTTCAAGAAGCAGATGATCCGCTACGGCAAGCCAGACAAGCCGTTCGCCGTGCTGCTTTCGGGCGACGACCGGGCGCTCAGGCTGTCGACCCTTATCTCCGGCGACAAGCCACGCGTCGGCGACTATGGCGACGCGGCCGACCTCGCCAGCTATGGCGTCTCGGTGGTCGACCTGACCAAGACCAAGGGCGGCGACCGGCTGAACCACGCCAAATTCGCCGACAACCCGTTCCTGGTGCAGCTGCTCGGCGACCGCCTGCGCGCCCCGGCCGGCCTGGCCTCCGAAGAGACGGCGCCGGCCCAGCTCGACAATCTCGGCCAGGGCCTCGGCAAGGCCGTCGGCTCGGTCGCCGAGATCGTCATCACCACGCCGTTCAAGGTGCTGACCATCGCCACCGGCGGGTGAAGCGGCCGCTGAGCGGTCACTGTTGACGTCAGTTCGGAACAAAGCGCACGGCAGCGATCCTTCGCGCCCCCCTCTGTCCTGCCGGACATCTCCCCCACTTGGGGGGAGATTGGCCGCCACCTCGGCTTTTGCCAATCGCCAACGTTGCTGAACGAGCCGGCGGCGAAGCTGCCGATCTCCCCCCTCGTGGGGGAGATGTCCGGCAGGACAGAGGGGGGCGCTGTCCCGCCGGCATCAAAAGGTTTCCACACCGCAGCAACCCTAAACGAACAGATCAACCTTCTGGAACGTCGTCACGTCGATCAGGCCGACGTCGGAAATCCTGAGCTCGGGGATGACGACCAGCGCCAGCAGCGAGTGCTGCATGTAGGCGTTGTTGAGCGAGCAGCCCATCTGGCGCATGGCGTCGCTGAGTTTGTCCGCCTTGGCGGCGACGATTTCCGCCCGCTCGTTCGACATCAGCCCGGCGATCGGCATTTCGACCAGCGCCAGCTCCTTGCCGTTGGAAAACAGCACGACGCCGCCGCCGACCTCGCCCAGCCGGTTCACGGCCAGGGCCATATCCTGCTTGTTGGTGCCGACGACGATGATGTGGTGGGCATCGTGCGCCACGCTGGAGGCCATGGCGCAGTCGCCGATATAGCCGAAGCCGGAGACGAAGGCGTTGGTGACGCCGCCGGTGCCCTTGTGACGCTCGACCAATGCGATCTGACAAACGTCGTTGCGGCGGTCCATGGCGACCAGCCCGTCCTCGACGGCAAGATCGGCCTCCAGCGCCCGCGTCGGCGCCTGGTTCTCGATGACGCCGATGACGCGTACCCGCACCTCGTTGGCGCCCATGGGTGCGGCGATGTCGAAATCGCCGGCCTTGAGCTTCTTGCCGAGCTTAACGGTGTTCTTCGCCGTCCGCGGATAGTCGTAGGCCGGAATGTCGATTTCGAGCTTGCCTCCCTTGGCCAGCCTGACGCCGCGGCCATAGACCTCGTCGATGGTCATTTCGGCCAGGTCAGAAACGATCAGCAGATCGGCGAGCCGCCCAGGCGCGATCGAGCCGATCTCGCGTTCCAGCTTGAAATGCTGGGCGGTGTTGAGCGTCGCCATCTGGATCGCCGTCACCGGCTTCAAGCCCTGGCTGATGGCGTGGCGCACGACCCGGTCCATGTGGCCTTCATGCACCAGCGTGCCGGAATGGCTGTCGTCGGTGCACAGGATGAAGTTGCGCGGGTCGAGCCCGCTCTCCGTCACCGCCTTGATCTGCGATGCCACGTCGTACCAGGCCGAGCCCAGCCGCAGCATCGCCTTCATGCCCTGGCGGACGCGGGCGATGGCGTCCTCGGCGCGCGTGCCTTCGTGGTCGTCCTCCGGGCCGCCGGCGACATAGCCATGGAACGGCAGGCCGAGATCGCGCGAGGCATAATGCCCGCCGACCGTCTTGCCGGCCCTCACCGTCGCCGCGATCTCGCCCGACATCACCGGATCGTTGGCGGCGACGCCCGGAAAATTCATCACCTCGCCGAGCCCGATGATGTTCTCCCAGGTCATCGCCTCGGCAACGTCGGCGACGGTCAGCTCGGCGCCGGCATGCTCCAGCCCCGGCGCCGACGGCACGCAGGACGGCATCTGCACATGCACGTTGACCGGCATGGCGACCGCCTCGTCATGCATCAGCCGCACGCCCTGAAGGCCGAGCACATTGGCGATCTCATGCGGATCGATGAACATCGAGGTGGTGCCATGCGGGATCACCGCGCGGCAAAATTCCGTCACCGTCACCATGCCGCTCTCGACATGCATATGCGCGTCGCAAAGCCCCGGCACCAGATAGCGGCCGCCGGCATCGACCACCTTGGTGCCCTGGCCGATGGCATGGCCGGCATTCGGCCCGCAATAGGCGAAGCGGCCGCCAGCGATGGCGACATCGGTGCCGGCGATGATCTCGCCCGAATGAACGTTGACCCAGCGCCCGTTGCGGATGACGAGATCGGCGGGCTTGCGGCCCATGGCCACATCGACCAGATGCGTCGCCATCTCGGCCCAGGGTTTTGGTTTCGTCGCATTGGCGGTCTTCGGCATCAACAGGCTCCTCTTTGCCCGACTGTGCCAAGCCGGGAGGATTTTGACCAGCGAGGAAGTAAGCGCCGACGGCGAAACTGCCGATCTCCTCTCTCAAGGGGGTGATGTCGCCGAAGGCGACAGAGGGGGTCGGGACGTCCTGACGCGAACCGTTGCCGCGAACAAAGCGGGCTGGCGCTCGACGCGCGACGACCCCCTCTGGCCTACCCTCTTTGCCACAACTTGCCATCTCCCCCACAAGGAGGGAGATCGATGCGCCATGGCTTTCGCCAATCGCCAAGGGCATTTTGCGTCGGCCGCAGCAACTTTGTTCTTGCTTTGTGCCGGCAGCTATGCTACTAATTTGGGTATGGTGCTAATTGGCTCCAACGACCCGCCTCCCGAGGCGGGTTTTTTGTTTTGGCGCCATTCATCGCAAAATGGCCCAAGCAGACGATTCCGTTGCGGCCAATCAGCTTTTGCCGCGTTAGCGGATCTTACTGAATCGACGGTCGCGGAGTTTGACGCACTCCATCGTTCGAGCCTTCAGCCGGTTCAATCAATTCGATCCCGAACTGTCACTTCTTGCTCGGGTCGTCTGCCGGGTTGACGTAGGTGATCTTGAATGGCCCCTCGCCATGAACCTGAATAATCGTATCGCTTGTCGTCCAGGCGAAGTGATTCATTCCGGCCGGCGCGACGCCGAAGCCGCCAGCAGTCAGTTCGACACCTTTCGCCTCGTCGAGCTTATCGCCCATTCCAATATGGAAGTTGCCGGAAAGCACCGTTACGTATTCCGTGGTGGGATGATTATGTGCGGCAATTTTGTAGCCGGCGGGTGTCTTCAACCGCAGCACAAAGGCGCCGTCCTTTGAGGGATCTCCAGCGACAACAGCTATTTCCGCGCCGGCTGGAATGACAGCAGGAGCAGGACCCCACTTGATGTCTGCGGCGTTCATCGGCATCTCATCAGCAAACAGAGGCGCCGTCCCAACAAGCAGCAGTGCCAGGGCAGAGGCAAGCTTGAGCATGACAATCTCTCCAGGGGTTCGTAGAGGACGGCGTCGAGTATCGGCGCGCTGATCCACTTGCCAATTGGAGTCTATCAGGGCAGAGCGCCCGAACGCATCCTGCGAACGGGGGACGCGCATTCGTGGTAGCCTCGGAAGCTGCCGCTAAAACATTTCCAGGTGAAACGATTTTGTTTGTATCTCCGTGGGTGATTGGCCCTCGCTAGCTTCCAGTGCCAGATTTCTCTACGGCAGAAGACGGCTTGACGGCCCCCGCCCGGCATCTGAAAAAGGACTGGCCTGCGGACGTGGCGGAATTGGTAGACGCAAGGGACTTAAAATCCCGTTCTAGTCCGTTGCACCCTCGCAACTAACCCCTCAAAGCCTTGTAATTCCCCGGTTTCCGCCGGGGTTTTGCACATCAAAACAAACCGCTCCACTCGTGCAACGGATTGTGTGGGAAACCCGCCGTTGTGGGAAATCGTGTGGGGAAAAGGAGAACAAACGTTCATGACCACACATACAGAGGCCGGCCCCCGCTTTGTCTACAACGGCCCGAACGAGACATACCCATGGGTGGCTGTCGTTGACCTATCGAAACACCTCCGCAGCGAGATCGGAGGAGGCCTTCGTCCCGGCGTTGCCGTATGGCTGAGGGCGAACCTTCCAGAGGGTCGGGTTGGCACCTTGAAGTTCCCAAGGAGCGGGGACAGGAGGGGAGGAAATCTGATCGCTGTGGACGTCCGCAACGTTGACCTTGTAGGAATGTACGCAGCCCACATCGCCAGCGGCAAGGACTTCCGAGCCAAGTGGTCAGACCTCCCGAACTCACCTACCCTCGACTATGATGCCAAACTGGAGGTCTGGTGGAGGCAGGGGTACATCACCGCCAGCGAGGCCAAACGGGCGGGTGGCGTGGGCATGTCGATGCGCACGAAGATGAATGACGTACGCCACCTGTACGGGAGGCTCATAGGCAAGCCCACCTGTTCGTTCGGAGAGGCTGTCAGGGCTGTCATACAGGCCGATCCCTACTACTCAAGGCTGCTTCTCGACGTCTACAAGTTGGCTGCCTGATGGCCGCGAACCGAACGGGCGTCCACATCATCGCCAACCGGGCTGGTCTCTCCTACGGGGACACCAAGCTCCTCCTCTTCAACATCATGCTCAACACTCCCCGGGCTGCCTCGTCCGCAAGGACGCTGGCCATGGCCATACCCCTTAGGCTCCCCTGAAGTTCTCCTCAGGGTGTAGCCGAGGGGGCACAGGGACACAGGAGATCCGCCTGTTTATTAGTCCAGACCGTAACCAATGCCCCCTGACAGCTATCTACCGGTAGAGTCTCGGGTACTTGGCCTTCTCAGTCTGGCAATCATCCCTACGCCGCACC
>NZ_JAMYKU010000050.1:0-18956 GCF_040317575.1 Mesorhizobium sp. M1423 | reverse complement strand
CAAATCCGCCTGCACCTGCCGACATCCTGCCCCGACCAACGCATTCTGCGCATCGTCCTCAATCGCATTCCGCGGCTCGCGACATTCGATCGAGCCCACATAGCGCAGCAAGCAGATCACGCTGAAATGCCGAGTAGCGATCAAGAACTCTCAGGCCCAGCCAAGCAAGATCAAATGAGCGACGCAGTCATAGGAGGAGTAATCCTGCCAGTGCTGATCGGCATCTGGCGCGACAGATATGGACACACCGTACTTCCCTGCTCGCCGTCATCGCGTGATCATGCCACCCGACGAAGCACCGGCGCCCACAGCACCGGGCCGCCAATGCTACCGTTTCGCGGCACCACCTGAAGCATCGACGCTGAAACTTGGAGGTAGCCTCGCTCAAGCGGCCAGCCCGCACGACGAACGATGCGCTCCATGCGCAAGTCGGTGACGGTTACGACTTGGCCGAGCTGGGGCGAGAGGCCAAACTCGATCATGCCGGCGAACAGTTCGAAGGTGCGGTCGCAATGCCGCCCACTCCCTTCGGCGGGGACGAAGCAATGTCAGCGCGAAGCGGCTGCTTTCCCATATGTTCGGATGCTCAGGCGCCGTCTTCCCCTCCAACAGCACGGGAATGTCTCGCGAAGCATCGTCGAGCCGGTGGACGGCAAAAGGCACACGCAACCTTCTACCCGGTCCTCGAAACCGCGCAGCAACAGGTAGTGAGGCCTCAACGCGTCAAAGGAATCGATCTCGTAACGCCATTTCTTCGCACCTCCCAGTCAAGCCTCTCCTTGAAGACGCGGTAACGCAGGCGATGCATTGCATGCAGGTCGTCGGCAAAGTCCTCGTGCAGGTCTGGTACAATCAGTAGGATCATCAAAGGCCTCCTCGCAGGGGAAAATCTCCCCGGTATTGGAGGCGAAGCTTCACGCTTGCGCTGCCTGTGCAGTTGCACAGGCGAGAATGTTAGCGATGCGAGGATTTCGAACTGGCGAGATGCGCAACCAACTGGTTACTGGTCCTTACACCGAGCTTCCTGCCGGCGTTATCGAGATGAAACGCGGCCGTGCGCTGCGTGATCCCAAGGATGCAGCCGATCTCCCAGGCCGTCTTGCCACGTCCTACCCATTGCAGGCACTCGTATTCGCGCACCGTCAAATCTCCGGTTCGCGGATTTTCAAGGGAAGACCGACGGGCGAGAGAGCATTCTGCCTCGCTCGACGAGGTGCGTGAGCATCCCAGAGCCCGCCTCGACGCGCTGTGCCGCACAAGAGATCGCGCCCGTTCTCAATTGATCTTACGTCGAGTGCAGCTTGGCGCGATGTTCCTTCGGGAAGGTCATGTAGGGCCAGCACGTCGGGCTCGGCGTCGTTGTCTCCAGCTTCGGCACCTTCGGCCGGATCTGGTCGGCGACAGCGCGCCATTGTACGGACGCGGCCTCGGGTGTCGCTGAGGCGACGCGGCGCCCGCTCTTGCCGGCGGCCAGCACGTTCCTCATGAGGTGGACGCGGCAGCGCTGCCATGTCGCCGACAGGACCTTGGTGACGGTAGCCTTGAGGCCCTCGTGCGCGTCAGAGACGACGAGCTTGACGCCCCTGAGGCCGCGGCGGGTCAGCTTGCGCAAAAACTCCGTCCTCCGAGGTGCCGATCGCCATGCCCAGCACCTCGCGCCGGCCGTCCACGTTGACGCCGACGGCAATGATGACGGCGACCGAGACGATGCGCCCGCCGCGACGCATCTTCAGGTGGGTGGCGTCCACAGGTATGGCCAGTCGCGCCCGATGGGTCGTTCGAGGAAGGCCTTCACCTTGCCGCCGATCTCTTCGCACAGCCGGCTGACCTGGCTCTTCGAAATGCCGCCCAAGCCCTCGCCTTGACCAGGTCGTTGACCGAGCGTGTCGAGATGCCCTGGACGTGGGCCTCCTGGATGACGGCGGTAGAGAGCCTTCTCCCCCATACGCCGCGGCTCCAGAAAGCCCGGGAAGTAGCTCCCGTTGCGCAGCTTCGGTATGCGCAGCTCGACGGTGCCGGCCCGCGTCTCCCAGTCCCGCTCGCGGTAGCCGTTGTGCTGCGCCAGCCGCAGAGGGTTCTTCTCGCCATAGGCGGTGCCGGTGCCGGTGCCGGCCCCAACCTCCAACTTCCCTCAGTCGCTCGGCGGCAAAGCTGATCATCTCGCGCAAGAGATCGGATCCGGAGTCTTCTCCATGAGCGCGCGCAGGCTCATCATGTCGTCGATCATCGATGGTTCCTTCGAATCAGGTTGGTGTCAGCAATCCGACCTTACCGGCGAACTGTCGATGACCATCGCAAGCGGCTTACTCGCTACGGCGCCACTAGCGGCACGCTCGGGAGCGGCCTCAAAACACCGACCTACACCACCTGGGGGATGCGACCAGGACTGATTCACACGGGTCACCGCAGTCAGGATTGCCAAAGAACCAACCTCTCAGCCATCACCTCTTCAAGATCCCGCAGGCCCTGATAGGCTCATGCGAAAGCATGATCATTGACGGTCAAAACTGGCGTCCTTTCCGATATTTTTCGAGAGGGTCCGTGCCACATGGTCGATACCAAAAACTCGCAACAGATCCTTCAACTACATTTTACAAACCTTTGCGATTGCCGATCGCTGATGATGGTATCTTTCAGCGCTAAGTTTGAGGTCAGGCCCGGATAAACACCTGGATGCCGTTTGACGCTCAGACGCCGTGCAGCGCGAACATCGGAGTCATCAGCCAGTGTCAAGAAGAGCATTCATTCTGGTTGAAGGTCATAAACTTATGGGTCTGCAATACATCCAGGCGGCCCAACGTCTTGGTCTTCATCCAATTACCCTGTCGGCCGATCCAGGTCAGTACGAATATCTTGCAGCGGAAAGCATTGAGGCAATCAGTGTCGATACAGACAGCCTGGGATCGCTGATTCGCGAATGTTCCCGACTCAGCGCGACCTATGAGATTGCTGGCATTGCCGGGTTTTCGCGCGCCGACGAGTCGGCCTGTGTGACGGCTGGTAAGGTCTGCCGGCATTTCGATCTACCGGGACCGAACCCTGATTCGATTGAACGGTGCTGCGACAAGTACACTCAACGTCAGCTCCTCGCGGAGGCGGGCGTTCCCATCCCTGCTTTTCGTTTGGCTGCTAATGCAGGGGAGGTAGAGGATGCTGCCGCGGAGATCGGACTGCCGGTGATAGTTAAGCCAGCGGTGGGCAGCGGCAGCGTCGGCGTCCGATTGTGCCGCAACGTTGATGAGGTGGCCGAGCATACGACCTATCTATTGAGCGGGAGCCACATTTGGCCGTCTTCGCCGAGGATACTGGTAGAAGAATTTGCACAAGGCCCCCAATATACTGCTCATATAATGGGGAATGAGGTCATTGGGATTGAAGCCGCCGACTTGCATCCCCCACCGCATTTCGTTTTTCATCAGTTTACCTTTTCGGCCCCGCTGACTGATGACGAGCATAAGCGTATCGCCGATGTTTCGCTGAGCTGTCTTCGAGCTCTCGGTCTTGGCTGGGGACCAACCTGCATTGAATTCCGGTGGACGAAGCGTGGCCCAGTCGTCATTGAAGTCAATCCGCGTCTTGGTGGTACGCCCATTCCTCAGCTGGTTCAGCTGGCTTACGGTATCGATCTCATCACCGAGCACATCAAGCTTGCCATTGGTGAAGAATGGGATTTACGCAGAAAGCATTCGCACACCGCTGCCGCGCGGCTCCTGGTTCCTGATCGCAATGGCATCCTCGATTGGATCGGCGGCGACAGTCGGGCGGCTGCCGTACCAGGTGTAGCCGATGTCAAATTCTATGTTGAATCTAAGACGCCGATCGTCAGGAAAGGCGATTACCGTGACCATATCGGACATGTCATCGCCGCTTCACCCTGCCCTGCTAGAACTGAGGCGATCCTTCAGCGTGCTGCCGATTTAATCGATTGGTCGATCGCACCATTTCCGAACGTTGGCAAATAGCGGCAACCTGCGGGACCTGCCGGTTTCGCAGGAGCTGAATTGGGCGCATGGATACCAGTGCGCTGCGGATCAGGCGGCGAGAATGGCGGTCTCAGAGCAGGCCCGGGTTGTCAAGTGAAGTGAGGGTTCGACCCCTCTGGCATCCTCGCACAGCTGCAATGCTAACAACGCGATTGGTGGAACATGAGCGTGACGGTTCTGAAATTCGGCGGCTCTTCTTTTCTGCATCCCAAAGACTACGGTCGAGTTGCTGCGCACATAGCCGACCGAGTGGCGGCTGGCAAAAACAAAATCGTTGCCGTGGTGAGCGCGATGTCGGGCACCACTGGCAACCTGAAAGCAGTCATGCTCGACGTCAACAAGCAAGCATCACCATCGAACCTCGATGCGGCACTCGCAACCGGAGAGATGCTCAGTACCTGCCTCTTGGAGGCCGCCGTCAGCCGGTTGGGGATTCCCGTAATGTCCTTGAACGCTTATTCCCTCGGGATACGTACCAATTCAGACTTCGGTCGCGCGTCAATCGACAGCGTAGATCCTAAGCCAACTATTGCAGCGTTTCAGGAGCATGACGTTGTCATTGCTGCGGGCGCCCAGGCAATTGACCAATCCGGCAGGTTAACGATGCTCGGCAGAAACAGCTCTGACCTGACAGCAGTCGTAATCGCGTCCATGTTGGGGGAGCACGCTTGCGAAATCTACTCGGATGTTCCGGGCATCTATACAGCAGACCCCTATCTTGTCCCAGGAGCACAACTGATTCCGGAGATTGCCTATCGGACGATCCTACAGATGTCGCGACATGGCGCAAAGGTACTGCACCACAGGGCGGTGGACTACGCCGAAAAGCACGGGGTCACCATTGTTTGCAAATCGCTCACCAGCGACGGAGCCGTCGCGGGCACTTTTGTAACAGACCATGGAAATGCCTGTTCCGTGACAGTGGCTCGCGACGCCCCGGTGTTATCGTGCGCCAGCCTTCAAGAATGCGACAACCTTTGCGCGCTTCTTGCTCGACACGAGATCAACGCGATCCGCGTCGAGGACAGCCACGGCCTGGGCATATGCATTGTAAGCGACATCGATTTTGCCCTGCGGCTTGTCGCGCGCACGAACACTCCCTCCGTCCCCATTGGATCAAGGTCCGCCGTGACAGAGCTCGATTCTTCCGCGTTGCGTGTGCACTTGCACGGCGATTATGAACGCGCCATTTCCCTGGCGCGCCAAATCCACGAACGAATGTATCCTGCAGCGGCTAGCGAACCGTTTGGGTCGAGGATGGCTGGACAGCCCTCGGCCTATAGTTCGCTGCTCTTTGGCGCAAATAATACGCCGGGAAATCCGCGGTAATCGTTCGGCCATACGGCTCCATTCAACCATTCAACTCTGGATGCCTGTTCACCTTTCAACTGGTCCCCTCTAGCTGTGGAGCCTCAACAGGTTGTCCTCGGTTAAGGCGAGGCGACTGATGGGTGGTTTTGACTTTAAGCTGCCGTGGGGGCGATGCCAATTGTATCTGTGCAGCCAGACCGGCAGTTCGGCGGCGCGGTGGGTCGGACGGTCGGGTAGGCAATGGCGTAGGCCCACTCCCTGAGCGCGGTCTGGATGAAGCGCTCAGCCTTGCCGTTGGTCTTGGGTGTATAGGGCCTTGTCGTGACATGCTTGAGGCCGAGATCGCGGCAGGCCTTGGCGAAGGCCTTCGACTTGTAGCAGGAGCCGTTGTCGGTCATGACGCGGGCTATCGCAACGCCGAGGCTGGCGTAATAGGCGACCGCCGCCTTGAGGAAGGCGATGGCGCTTTCCTTTTTCTCGTCGGGCAGGATTTGCGAGAAGGCGATGCGGGAGGCGTCGTCGATGCAGACATGGACGAACTCCCAGCCGGCGCCGCGCGACTTGCCCTTTTGCGGATCGCTGCCGAGCTTCTTGATGTCGATATGGATCATCTCGCCGGGGTGCTCGCGCTCGTAGCGCGGACCGGTTCGGCCGGCTCGATATCACTCAGCCGCGACAGCCCGGCGCGCTTGAGAACCCGGCTGACGGTAGCGGGCGAGACGCCGACCTCCATGGCGATGTGACTGCCGGTCCAACGCCGCCGCCGCAGCGCCACGATACACTCGGCGATCGACGTGGCGGTGGCCTGTGGCATACGGGCAGGTCGCGAGGAACGATCGATCATGCCTTTGCTGCCCTCGGCCTTGTAGCGCTCGACCCAGCGCGCCACGATCTTGGCCGACACGCCGTGGACGCGCGCCGCATGGGCTTGGGAAGACGCCCCTCAATGACCGACAGCGCCATCTCCTCTCGACGCAGCGGCGTGAGACGGGCATTCTTGTGGATGTTCATTCGGACCCTCCGGTGAGTGCTGAAGCCTGGTAACTCCAGTCTCCTCGGTCCGGTCCGAATGGACAACCCTCTGAAAGCTCCCATCTAGCTACCTGGATTTCGGCGTGCGGAGGCTACGGTTCCGTCGTTGAGGTTATTAGCGGCGGCGGCGTTTTTTGCGCCGCTTAAGCGGTCATGCGACGTCATGGGCAAAGTTCGCCCCTCGCGCCAGATAATGTCGGGACCAGCTGGCTGGCGGGTGACTGCCGCCACACCGTTGTGCATGCAGCAGCGCGAACCATGCTCGCCGAAGATCACATAGATCAAGATGCGCGCCGGAGCAGGTATGGCCAATCGCCCTCGATGGGCCGCTCGAGGAAGGCCTTCACCTTGCCGTCGATCTCCTCGCACCGCCGCGGAGACCTGGCTCTTGGAGATGCCGCTAATCCCCATGGCCACGACCCGGTCGTCAACCGACCGGGTCGAGATGCCATGCACATAAACTTCCTGGATGGCGGCGGTAAGCGCCTTCTCGGCCATGCGGCGCGGTTCGAGGAAACCCGGGAGTAGCTTGCCTTCCTGAGCTTCGGGATTCGCAGCTCGACCGTGCCGGCCCGCGTCCCCCAGTCCCGGTCGCGGTAGCCGTTGCGCTGGCCGAGCCGCAGTGGGTTCTTCTCGCCATAGGCGGCGCCGGTCGCGGCGCCCACCTCCAGCTCCATCAGCCGCTCAGCGGAAAGCCGATCATTATCTCGCGCAGGAGATCGGCATCGGGGTCATCTCCACGGGCGCGCGCAGGTCCATAATGTCATCGGTGCTTCATTCGAATCAGCAACCCGCCCCTAACGGAAGAACATCGATGACCACCGCTGCGCCGCTCGCTCGCTATGGCGCTGTTGAGGGCCCGCTCGCGAGCGGCTTCGCTACCGTTCAGTTACACCACCTCGCGGGACACGATCATTGCTGTGCTGCAGGTCCGCAGGGCAGAATGGTCTCCACGAGACTAACCCACCACCCAATGCCGTAAGGCAATGCTTCATCATTGAAATCAAATTTCGGATGATGAAAATCCGAGCTCGGTCCATTGCCAAGGAAGATATAAGCTCCCGGCCGCTGCTCAAGCATATAGGAGAAGTCCTCGGCGCCGACTTCCACCCGAACGGCATCGTTCACCGACACGTCTCCGACGAGATCGCGTGCTGCCGCGACTGCTAGCTTGGTTTGCTCCGCGTAGTTGAAGGTTGCCGGCACTGAGCGCATGTATTTGAATTCAATTGTCGCGCCAAACCCTTGGGCTATTCCAGTCGCGATGGCAGGAATCTGCTTTTCAGCGAAGTCTTGCAGGCTTGCTCCCAAGGCTCTGACAGTGCCCGAAATCACGACATGATCGGGAATAACATTATAAGCGTCAGCAGCGCTCAGCTTGGTCACGGACAAAGTTAGTGTTTCTCGAGGATCAGTCTGCCGAGAAATCAACGATTGGAGACCGAGTATGATATGTGCCGCTATCGCAACCGGATCAACAGTAAGATGGGGGTCTGCTGGATGCCCTCCTTTTCCCTTTACAATTATGTCAAAATCATCCTGTGAACCCATGGCAGCGCCGGTACGAATACCAAACCCACCAAGCTTAACCCCGGGATGAATGTGCATTCCATAGACTTCGGATATGCCGAACCGATCCATGATACCTTCTTGGACCATTTTCAAAGCGCCCGAAGGCAATTCCACCTCTTCCGCCGGCTGGAAAATAAGCGCGACGGTTCCTTTGAAGTTACGTGTAGAAGCTAGATATTTCGCAGCGCCCAGCAGCATAGCCGTATGGCCGTCATGACCGCATGCGTGCATAATTCCAGGGTTCTTCGACGACCACGGCGCATTGGTTTCTTCAATGATGGGCAGCGCATCCATATCCGCCCTCAAACCAATAGTAGGTCCTTCTCCCCCTTGGCCTTGAATGAGCGCCACGATGCCGGTTTCAGCGATGCCCGTCTCGATGTGATTGATGCCGAATGAAGCCAGTTTTTCGGCCACAAACCTTGCAGTGTTCTCCAACCGGTAGTCCAGCTCCGGATTTTCGTGGAGATACCGACGCCACTCAGTCACTTCGTTCTGCAACCCTCGGAAGGTTTCAATGCTGGTCATGCTCTGTTTGCCTTTCAAATCAATTCTGCCAGACGGACAGGAAGCCGTCTCGAGCGTGGTTTTACAATCCGACTTTGTTCGCTCTGTCGACGAGAGCTATTTGTCGTTGTTGGTAAGAACGGCACATCCGCCTGGCTCAGCGCCACACTTTTGACGCCGGCGGTGCGAAGCTGGTTAGGCCGATACTGTAAAGACATCTATCCCAGACGACAGCTACCGGCGCCCCGGGCTCGCGCGTCGGCGGAACCACCGGCGAGCGACCCCCATCGCTACGACCACGAGCGCGACTGCAATGTAGAGCAATTCGGTGGTACCGTCGCCCCCATCTGGAGCTACGCCGAAAATCTGCTCAATAAAATCCATGTATTTCTCCTTCCTGAGATGAATAAGATATCGGCATTTCGTCAGCGTCCTACGCCCTACCGAACCCTATGGGCTCGACGCCGGCACTCCTGAGGGCGATGTTGAGCGCCGCGGCCCTATCGTCCATAAGCACGCCAAACTTTTGGATCTCCTGTTCGACCTTCGACATGATCTCGTCGGCAACCTGGCGGGCTGGGAGTGTCGGCGCCTCGTCGGCGACAGCCACCACGCTGATGAGATCGACCAGCTTATCCTTTAAGCCAGGCGGGTTACGCTCTTGGTCGCGCGGCGTCTCCTGCTTGATGTCGATCAGTGCTCCTTCGATTGCTTCAAGCTGTTCGGCCAATGCTTGTGCACGCTCCCCAAGTGGCGTGCTATCACCGAGCCGCTTCTGCACATCCGTAATCAGTCGCTTAACTAGCCGAATGTGATTGAGGGTCTGGTTGAGTGCCGAAAGCGTGCTGAACAGCTCTTGCAAGAGCGCGGATTGCTCGGTGAACTCCTTCTCAGTCGTAGTTATGCGGGGATCCTTGACGACGGAGAAGCTCACCGTTTGATCCGCGCCGCCAGTTTGAAGCTGGACTTTGTAGCTACCTGGAACGACAGCAGGGCCGCTTGGGTCCTCGGTGTCGGGCGCGAGAGGCTTGTACTTTCGGGTCTCCAGCGACCGGTCCAGCTTGGCTGGTCCCACGTATCTGAGATCCCACACGAAGCGGTTGAGCCCAGCCTTAGTGGGTGGCTTAGCGTGAAGCGGCAAGTCTTTATTATCGCTCGAGAAGTTCGCGATGACGCTTCCAGCCGCGTCCTGGAAAGTAAGTTGGATCGGGTGTTCCGCTTCGCTGGTCAACCAGTAGTAGACAATCGCCCCATCCGGCGGATTCTCACCGCAGTCGAGGTAGCGGCGACCGATCTGTCCGCACTCCAACTCCACGACCTCTGTCGCGGCGCCGATTCCCCAAGTCTGATACCCTATCCCAGCCTTCGAGATGCCGACCTTGGAAAAACCCTGCCCAGCGACCCACGCGAGCTTGGTCCGAACTGTTGCGCGTGGGTTGATCAACTTCACATCTTTCTGATCTGAGTCCAGTTCACGCAGCGGCGTCATGTCATCGAGAATCCAGAAGGACCGGCCATGGGTGCCGGCAATAAGATCGCTTCCCTTTATCTTGAGATCGTAGATCGGGACCACGGGCAAGCCGCCGACCATGCGCGACCAATGGGCACCGTCATCCAGGCTGAAGAAAACTCCGGTTTCAGTGCCGACGAAAAGCAATCCTGGACGCACCGGATCGGCGCGCAACACACGGGTGATTTCGTCAGCCGGGAAGTCGCCGTTGATCGATTGCCAGCTCTTGCCCCCGTCCTTGGTGCGGAACAGATAGGGCCGGTAATCGGAAAGTTTGTATCGCGTCGCGGCGACATAAACGGTTTCTGCTTCGTGCGGGGAGATTTCGAGGCACCCAACATAGGCGAGTGCGGGCATGCCCTCGGGTGTGACGTTGCTCCATTGAACTCCCTCGTCCCTTGTCACTTGAACCAGACCGTCATCCGTGGACGCCCAGATCTCGCCCTTGCGGTGTCGAGACTCCACGAGCGAGGCGCATGTCGCATGCACCTCCACGCCGGAGTTGTCGCGGGTCAAGGCACCCCCCGAATAGTCCTGTCGAGCCGGGTCGTTGAGGCTCAGATCGGGCGAGATCACCGTCCAACTCGATCCTTCGTTGACGCTTCGGAAGACGCGATTGCCGCCAGCGTAAATCGTCTTCAGATCGTGGGGTGAGAAAGAGATCGGAAAAGTCCAGCCAAAGCGGTAGCGCATGTCCTTTGGCGCCATACTGACCGTGTATTCCGGCCAGACGTTGACTACGCGAATCTGACGGGTGCGATGGTCGTAACGTTGCAGAGATGATGTGCTGCCGGGACTTGAGCCGACCGCGCCGCAATACACGATATCGGGATCTTTGGGGTCGACCGCGATGAATCCACTCTCGCCGGTGCCAGGATAGGTGCAGTCGCTCAATGGAATGAGACCCCACTCCGAAGCGCTTGGAACCGAGATCGCGGTATTGTCCTGCTGGGTCCCGTAGACGCGGTACGGGTATTGGTCATCGACGTCAATGCGATAGAACTGCGCCGTCGCTTGGTTGTAGATCGACGACCAGGTCTTACCACCATTAAAGGTTACGCAGGCGCCGCCATCATTGCCCTGAATCATCCGCTTGGGATCAGCCGGGTCGATCCAGAGAGCGTGGTTGTCGTCGTGGGGGGTCGTCACTTCTGTGAAGCTCAACCCACCGTCAGTCGACTTCCACATTTGTAAATTGTTAACATAAACCGTTTCGGCGTGGCCAGGGTCGGCGAAAACATGGGTGTAGTAGAAAGGCCGATGCATCAGATCGCGGTTCTGCGAGACCTGGATCCAATTGTCACCATAATCATCCGTGCGATAAAGCCCAATCTTGTCGCCTTCTGCCTCAATGAGCGCGTAGACTCTCCCGGATTGCGCTTCGGAGACTGAAACACCGAGCTTCCCGAGCAGACCATTTGGCAGTCCGTTCCGTTCGGACAACTCCTCCCAGCTATCGCCCCCGTCAAGCGTCCGGAACAGTCCGCTTCCAGGCCCGCCGCTGTTCAGGCTCCAGAAGTTCCGCCGAGTCTGCCAGGTCGTGGCAAAAAGGATGCGCGGATTGTTGGGATCCATTGAGATGTCGACTGCGCCGGCGTCGGGACCGCGATAAAGGATTTTCTGCCAATTCTTACCTCCGTCCTTGGAGCGAAATAAGCCGCGTTCTTCGTTCGGCCCAAACGCATCCCCAAGCGCCGCGACAAAGACAAGGTCGGGATCCTGTGGATGAATGCAAATCTTGCCGATATGCCTGGTCTCTTTCAGACCGAGATGGGTCCAACTGCGACCTGCATCACTCGACCTGTAAACGCCGTCGCCGTAAGAGACGTCGCCCCGGATCGTTGTTTCGCCCATGCCGGCATAGATGACGTTGGAGTCGGAGCGGGCAACCTCCAACGCACCGACACTTGCGCTCGCGAAGTAACCGTCGGATATGCAGCGCCAATAAACGCCACCGTCGATCGTCTTCCACACCCCGCCTGCGCAGGCGCCAAAATAGAACACCATTGCGTCATTTGCGTCGCCAGCGACCGCCACAACGCGACCGCCTCTGGTCGGACCGATGCAGCGCCACCTGAGAGCCGCCAAGTCCCTCGGATCGCTCACACCCATCTCCGTCGGCATCTCAGCATCCCCGATCTTTATCTTATTGCAATCAGCGCTGGAACGCGTTGAGGCGATTGGGGCATTGGCATCGCCGAAACCGTTTCGCTTCCTGGGCTTGCACGTCAGACGCGAGTCCTTCAGTTGTCATGCAACAGCCATTGCTAAATTTGCCGGTCGTACCACGGTCCTCCTGGCAACTGAGCGCGTGCTCAGGCAACGACAGCGCTCGAGCCAATCATTCCCAATGTTGAATGCAACCGAATCGTGACCGTCGTTGGGGAAGATGTTACATGGGAGTGCCAGTTTGGCGCCAATTAACAGGGATCGCTGAAACAAATGCGCCAGAAAGCTCTTCGGAGTGAAACGTGTTAGCCCTTCTGACGAACTTGGTCCGTCCAACTTCGATCGCCGCAACGGGCGCTTGGTGCCGGCAAGAAGACGGGCATGAGAAACGGCAGGCAGGCTGAAGCCTGTGGTGTCCCCGCCAGAGAACGGCAGCAACGAAAGATTCTGGACGAATCTGCCACGTCTCTGAAATGGGCGCATCGCCGCGAAATGAAAGGATTAGGTCGCGTGCCCTTGGCATTGTTGCTATAAACAATCCAAATGGCTATTGCAAATGGCTGTGTCTGAATAGCAGGACCGTGATAGACGATCTCGATCGACGGATTCTCGGCACACTCCAGAAGAACAACCGCTTGTCGTTTGCGGAGATCGCGGATCTTGTTGGTTCCTCGGCAGCTTCGTGCATGCGCCGGGTCAATCGGTTGCGGGCCGATGGCATTCATAATTGCCGATATCTCCCTGGTGGATCCAAGGGCGCTCGGCAAATCTCTCACCGTCGTTGTCACAGTAGAGCTCGACCGTGAGCGACTGGATTTGGTCGACGATTTCAAGCGAGCCATGCGCGCGGCACGGGAGGTGACACAGTGCTATATGGTAACGGGCGATGCGGACTTCGTACTTGTCGTGGCGGTTGAGGAGGTGGAGGCTTTCGACGTTTTCGTCAAGACAAAGCTCTACACGAACCAAAACGTACGCAAATTCAAAAGCATGATTACCTTTGGACCGCGTGAAATTCGAGCCTTGCTTTTGATATAGCCATTGTTCGGTTGATCCGTTTCCATCACTTCCTGCTGGTTTTTGAAGCGCGCGTTGCGCGCGTCTGACAACTTTGATCACATCCCACGCGAGCAGTCTGCGATCAAATCCATGCAGCTAAACTGATGTGGCTGTCAGGATCTAAGGGGCGCCGACCTGCACGCCACTGCGCGCGGCCGGGGTAGGGTCGAGGGCCTCACAATTATTTGAGCCAACGAACTTGCCAAGCTTGCGAGCGCTTGCGGCGAGGGCTCCGAGGCTGACTAGGTGGTTAATCCTTGGTCTTGCGGGGCATGGAGGAAAAGATGACACTCGTCCCGACCGAATCCGTAAGGCTCTACCTACCGTCGAGCAGCATCACCGGGATCGTCGATCCTATCCCTCGGAGTGGCTTTCCTGGACGGGCAGTACTTGCCGATGTCGGAAGCCAAGATCTCCGTCCTGGATTGGGGTTTCTGCACTCGGACGCCACCTATGATACGGTTCACGTGTGGGATGGCCGATTCTTCAGGCTCAATCTCCACCTCGATCGGTTCTTCCGAGGTATGCGGCGTCTACGTACGAAGCTCCCTTACAGCTGCGGAGAGATCGAGGGCATTCTTGCCAACTGCGTAGCTCTGTCCGGCCACAAGTGCGCTTATGTTGAGATGATCTGCACGCGCGGTGCGTCCCGACCTTCAGCCGCGACCCGCGCGAGGCGGAAAACCGTTTCATTGCCTTCGCGGTGCCCTTCGGGTCGGTGGCCAACAAGGAACAGTTGGAGCGTGGCCTTCACATCGCGGTCAGCGACACGGTGCGTATCACTCCAAAATCCATTGACCCTTCCATCAAGAACTACCATTGGCTCGATCTGGTGAAGGGCCTGTTTGATGCCTGTGACCGCGGTGCGGAGCTGGCCCTCATCGTCGATACCAACGATAACATTGCCGAAGGCCCAGGTTTCAACGTCTTCACCGTCAAGGATGGCCGACTTCGCACGCCGGCCTACGGTGTCCTCCCCGGCATCACGCGCCAGACGGAATCGACCTTTGCGACGAGCTCGCCCTCCCCGTTAGTGTCGGTGATGTCGCGCGTCGGGAACTCAAGGCGGCAGACGAGGTCTTTATCACCTCTACTGCTGGCGGGATCATGCCCGTGACCAAGATCGACGATCCGCAGTGGGGGATAGTAAAGTCGGCGCAATCACCAGGCAATTGATGGATCTCTATTGGAAGAAGCACGCCGATCCAACCTGGTCCACCCCTGTGACGTATGGCTGATCCCGTCCGTCGTTGGCCTGTGCTTTCCCGCCTTTCGGGAACGTTCGCTCGGGTGAGCAGGCCTCATGTATCACTTCGGCATCGCGCCCCATTCGTCGGGCGATCGCGGTCATGGACAGGCCCTGACGGTGTAGATCCAATATCACCGGAAGTTCTCCGGGTTGGACCACCAGCGCCGTTCCCGTCCCGCAAAGACCGGAACGGTATCGACCCCGGAGCGAAAGCCGCCAGCCCCGGGCCGCGTCCCGGAACCGGCGGCAGCAGCGCCAAATAGTGAACTTTCGATGCCCACAATCGGGCAATACTCACCGCCTGATGATACCATGACGAACGGCAGTGAACTTCTGTGACGACTGCAAGGCGGAGTATCGCGGGCGATCACCCGGACAAACTGCTTCGATCACTTCAGCGCCGGCCGAAGGTCTGGCGCAGCGAGCAGGCAGACGCGTTGCTGTTTGGCTCCTTGAACAAGGAGCCGCCGTTCCAGGAGATCACCAGGCCACACTGAAGCGCAGTGGCGCTCGCGAAGGAGGCCGGAGCAAAATAGACGAGGCAACGCTCGAATCTCTGGGAGCACCGTTACGTGCGGCAATACGCGCTCTCACGTTGATTGCCGCGGCGCACGCGCAAGCTTAACACGGGACTGTCCGCGATTTTCTGTGTCTCAGTCTGGGGGTGCACTCGACAACTACCGGACCTTTTTCCGTCCTGTCGATGCCTTTGGGTCAGCAACCTTGGCATGAAGCTTCTCTGTATTCACGAGCGGATTTGCATGCCGTCAAAGAGAAGGCTGACCATGCGACATATATGACAGATGCTGCGGCTCTCTACCGGCGGGACAAGCGTAAGCGAGATTGCGGTGGTGCTCGAGATCGCCCGAAATACGGTGCATGGTAACCTGGATCGGGCAAAGGCTGCTGGATTGATCTGGCCGCACCAGGAGAACTGACGGACGATGCTCTGGAGCATCGGCTTTTCGGCCGTGCTGGCGTCAAGTAGGGCCGACGTGAAGAGCCGAGCTGGGCTGAACTCTCCGTCGAGCTCAAGCCCGGCGTGACGCTGCTGATCTTCTGGGAGGAATATCGCAGCGTCCCATCGCGGCGGTGGTTATGGCTGTTCCGTTTCTGTGAGCTGTTCCGCGGCTTCGAGCAGCGCCTTTCGCCGACGATGCGGCAGTAGTATGCTGCCGGCGACAAGGTCTTGGTGGACTATTCCGGCAAGGAGGTGCCGATCGTCGATCGCGAGACCCGCAAAGTCCTCGAGGCGGAATCGTTCCTCGGCGCTCTCGTCGCTTCAAGGGACACATTCGCCGAGGCGACCTGGACCGAGACATTGCCGGACTGGATCGGTTCGCATGGGCGGATGTTCGCCTTCTTCGACGGCTGCCCCGCCCGATAGTGCCGGACAGTCTGAAGCCCGGCGTCAGCCGAGCAAGCTTATACGATCCCGAGATCAACCGCAGCTGGGGGAGAATGGCGCCTCACTATGGCGTCGGGGTCCTGCTGGCTCGTGGCCAAGGTCGAGAACGGCGTGCGTTTCGCCCAAGCTGCATTCTGCGGCGCCTGCGCAAAAACAGACATTCTTCTCGCTCGCTGAGGCCAATGCCGCGATCGCCGAGGTGCTGGAGCGCATCAACAATCATGTCATGCGCCGGCTGGGCGTCAGCCGCGGACATCTCTTCGAGGCAGTCGACCGAGCGGCGCTCGCAAGCCTGCCCGCCCAGGATTAGGAGTTCGCCGAATGGCGCTTTGCGCGGGTCTCGACGGATTATCATGTCGAGTTCCAAAAGCTTCTTCTTTTCCGTGCCGCACGGCCTCATCCGCCTACAGGTCTATATCCGGGCGACAGCACGGATGATCGAGATCTTCCGTCGCGGCGAACGCATCGCTGTGCATCAGCGCCGATATGGCGGCAAGCGCTATGGAACGGACCCGCACACATGCCGAGCTCGCACCACCGCTATACCGAATGGACGTCGGATCGCTCCCGGCAGTGGGGCGCATCGATCGGTCCGCAGACCGAAGGGCTCATCAACTCCATCCTCGCCAGCCGGCCGCATCCTGAGCAGGGCTTCAGAACATGTCTGGGTATCCTGCGACTTTATCGCGACATCGGCTGCGAGCGCGCCGAGACCGTTTCGCGCGCGGGATCGTGATCGGCGGCCTGACCTGCAAGACGATCGCCTCGCTCATCTCCACGGAAAAGCGCGCAGGGCATTCCAACGAACCCGCCGACGTTATGGAGCACGCCAATCGGCGCGGCCCCGGTTACTTTCATTGAGGAGACAACGAACGATGCAGATCAATCCCACTATCGATGTGCTGCGCGAGCTCGGCCTGACAGGCATGGCTAGCGCCTATGAGGAACTGGAGAGGCAAACGGAAACCAGAAGCCTCGACGCCGTACCTTGCCATACGCCGATGAACATGTAGTTTTCGGGCCATCCGGCGAGCTGGATGCCGACCCGGCGATGGCGACCTTCGCGCGCATCGACATGAGCGATCTGCCCCGTGTCGAACGCCCTGTCGCGGAGGAACGATCTCCGCCGCGACGCTCGGCGCCGGCGCGATGAACCGACGCTCGACGAGCAACGCGATGAACCTGCCCGCTCGCTCGCATACTTTTTCGACACGCCGTCCCATCGCCGACCCCAGCGCACTGACAATGATGACGGGCGAAGCGACCGACCGTGTCGTTGCCGACGTCGCCCAGATGCAGACCTGCGTCGAGAACCCAGGCTGCGAAGTGCCGGGCGGAATCCGTATAGCCCCCGATCGTCAGCCGGCCATAGCCCAGGGCTTCGAGGCTGGCCCTAAACTCTGCAATCAATGGAGCCAGGAGCCGGCATCCATTAGGCCTGGCTTCGGTGACTTCCTCTTCGTGTTGACCATATTGTTTCTCCTTGAGATACATTGCGCGTCTCAGGGAAGACCTAATTATGTTGACTTAAAAGGCCGTTGGACTGACAGCAACGTGTTGATACCATGCGATTATACTCTTTCGCGCCGGCCAAGACTCCGCATAATCCCGCGCTCCGCATATTGCGGAGGTCGACCGGCTCGTCGCCAGCATGACCTTGACCGCACCCGTCGGCCCGATCACGACGTTGCCTTCAGCGCGCCGGATCACCGCCGCCACCGTCTGGCGTCGGCGCCAGGGCCGACGCGCATAGCGACGCCGTCGATCTCCAACTCGATCACGCCTGCATCCCGGGCCGTCTTTCGCTTCCGCTGCTTCGGCGGACGCTCTGCAGCCGGCTCCGACATCGGCGCTGCGACCACCGCGGGAACAAACAGCGGCTCCGGTGCTAGCGCTTCCGCCAAAGGGAGACGAGCGGCTCGACGCCAGGCGAACAACTGCTGCGGGGATAGTGCATATCGCCGGGCCACCGCGCTCACGGTCTCGCCGGCATCGTAGCTTCCGCCACGATCCGCGCCTTGTCCTCCGGCAACCATTCTCGCCGCCGACCGGAACCCGTGAACACCTCGAAACGCCGCGCGGGCTCAGGATCGCTGGATTTAAGCGTAAACTCTGAAATCGTCATGTGTCGTAGCCTTCAAAGGCCCCGAACATCGTTCCTCTCGATCATCCGCGAAAGGTGCCGACGGAACAGCGCTGATGTCCGCTGTCAAGGTTTGGAACGCAGGAGATCACCCGGTCCGAGGACAGGCTGATCATTCTGATGGTCGCGCATGGATGGAGGCGGAACTGAAGGACGTCGGTGATCAAGCTCTGATGCGCGGGTTTGGCTACCGCATTCCCGATTGTGCGTCCGGGGCTGTTCCTATCTTACTGCGGGCGTCGGTCGATTTGCCGGCCACAAAGCGTCTGACGGGCATTCCCCTGCCGGGCCCCGCCTCCGCCCATGCGCGAGATGAAAGCCATCGCAGCGGTCTACGACCTGATCGCCTGCGCCTCCCTTGCAACGGCCCACATGAAGCCGGCCAGTTCACGGGCGATCGCCGTGCGGACCACCGTTGTCCGTTTGCCCCGTCCACTCAACATTCGATAGCGGGCAGTCAGCCGGGTCTGGGCCTTCCAGGCGATCTCCGCACCTTCGGTGGTGCCTGCTCCAGACGGTACAGCTTCGTCTTGCCGAGTTTGGGCGGATGCCGGTAGGTCCATGCGCTCTCGACCAGCATATGGCGAACGCGGCCGTTGCCAGCTTTGGTGATGCCGCCCCGTTTGACTGTCTCGCCGGTCGATCGCTCTCCAGGGAGGCCGAGATACCCCATGAGCTGGCGCGGGCTCTCGAACCGCTGCACGTCGCCAATCTCGGTGGCGAAGGTCACCGCAACAATCAGGTCTACGCCCCTCAGGGTCTGGAGCGCCCGCACGATCGGCGCCAGCGACCAGGCCGGAACGAACTCCTCAATCACGCCCTCAAGCCGATCGACCCGCTCTTTCGAGACGCGCACCGCTTCGACCATTTCCTGAAGCGTGATCTGATGCGCCGGGTGATCGAACGGTTGCTCCTGGAGCCAGCGCAGATAGCGCATCGTCCAGCCCTTCTTGCGGGATAGATACGCCCGTGCTTGAGCATAAAGGCGCTCACATGCTGCCGATGGACGCGAA
>NZ_JAMYKU010000049.1:0-22589 GCF_040317575.1 Mesorhizobium sp. M1423 | reverse complement strand
CGGTGCGTGGCGTTGGGCGCGCGTGGATCAGGCACCGCGCCAAAGTAGCTCTCAAGGCAGGAAATGGCAGTCGCTCCTTCGCTCAACTGCCTCTCCAAAGAATCCTTTCTCAGCCTAAACTCAACCCCAAAATCGCCATATGCGATTCCCCTGCTCTCGAGGGGGAGATATCGCCGAAGGCGACAGAGGGGGTCAGTACGTCCTCGCGCGACGCCATGTGGGACGAAAGAGAAGGTTGGCGCTTCACGCGAGGCGACCCCCTCTGGCCTGCCGGCCATCTCCCCCTCGAGGGGGGAGATTACGCCTAGCCGCTTTCGCTCAATCCAGGCCCGAAAGGCCCTCTTCCTCCAGCATCTCGGTGCCGCCGAACCGGAACGGCGCGAAGGAGGCGCGGTGCAGCCGTGCCACTGGCCCGTGCACATCGATCGCCGTGCGATGGCGCACAGTGGCGTAGCCCATATGCAGCTCGAAGCCGTAACGCGCATGATGGCTGCCGCAGCCGCACATCATGCGGTCGCGCAACACCTTGGCGACGATCGAGGCTGCAGCGATCGACTGCGAGCGCTGGTCGCCCTTGATCAGCGCTTTGCCCTCGCAGGGCAGGCCGGGCGGCACGTCGCGGCCGTCGGCCAGCGCCAGCTTCGGCCGGATTGACAGGCCGGCCACTGCACGGCGCATCGCCTCCAGGCTGGCCTTGAGGATGTTGGAGGCATCGATGCCTTCGGCGCTGACCGAGGCCATCGATACGGCGAGTGCGGAGCCGAGGATTTTCAGGAACAGCGCCTCGCGCTGCAAATGCGTCAGCCGCTTGGAATCATCGAGGCCGTCGGGGATGTTGGCGGGATCGAGCACCACCGCTGCAGCCACCACCGGCCCGGCGAGCGGGCCGCGGCCGGCCTCGTCCATCCCCGCCACCGGCCACAGGCCTTCGGCCATCGCCTTCGTCTCGAACGAGAAGTCGGGTTTCTCGACGGCTTCGAAGAGAAGCGGAGAATCGGAACGCGGGCGAGCCATGGTGCGGCGAGGTTCGCATCGGCTCCGATTCTCCGCAAGTCCCCTCCGGGTCGGGCGGGGCACCGGACCAGGAGAGGCTACCGTCTGCAAGCCCGGGGACAGGACAGGCCGGACGGGATTTTTCGCCTGCTGCGGCCGCTTCAAGCGGCTGGCGCGAGACGCTTTGTCACAGCAGCATCAGCTGCTCGGTTGCCTTGGCGGCGGGGACGAACCGGTCGGTCCTCAGCGAGCGCCGCTCGGCATTGAGGCCGAGCCGTTTGGCGGCGATCTCGAAACGGCGGCCGATCTGCCAGGCATAAGGGCCGGAGCCTTTCATGCGCTTGCCCCATTCCGAATCGTAGTCCTTGCCGTCGCGCATCGAACGGATCAGCGACATGACGTGGCGATAGCGGTCGGGATAGTGGCGCAGCAGCCAGTCCTTGAAGATCGGCGCGACCTCCAGCGGCAGGCGCAGCAGCACATAGCCCGCTTCACGCGCGCCCGCTGCCTGCGCCGAATCGAGGATGCGCTCCATTTCCGAGTCGGTCAGTCCGGGGATGATCGGCGCGACCATCACCGAGGCCGGAATGCCGGCGTCCGAAAGCTGCCTGATCGCCTCCAGCCGCTTGGTCGGCGTCGACGCGCGCGGCTCCATCGTTCTGGCCAGCATCCTGTCCAATGTCGTCACCGACAGTGCCACCTTGGCCAGCCCGCGTTCGGCCATGCGTGACAGAATGTCGATGTCGCGTGTCACCAGCGCTGACTTGGTGACGATGCCGACCGGATGCCCGCGCGCCTCCAGCACTTCGAGGATCTCGCGCATGATCCGGTATTGCTTCTCGATCGGCTGGTAGGGATCGGTGTTGGTGCCGATGGCGATGGTGCGCGGCTGGTAATTATCCCTGGACAATTCCTTGTCGAGCAGCCGCGCCGCATCCGGCTTGGCAAACAGCTTCGATTCGAAATCCAGCCCCGGCGACAGGCCCATGAAGCTGTGCGTCGGCCGCGCGAAGCAATAGACGCAGCCATGTTCGCAGCCGCGATAGGGATTGATCGAGCGGTCGAAGGAGATGTCGGGCGATTCGTTGCGGGTGATGATGGTGCGCGGCTTCTCGACCTGTACCTCGGTCTTGAAGGGCGGCAGCTCCTCCAGCGAATTCCAGCCGTCGTCGAACACATGCCGGCTGACCGGCTCGAAACGGCCGGACGGATTGATGCCCGCCGACCTGCCGCGATTGCGGTCTGGGCGGACGCGCATGCCGCTCTGCTCGATCATCGCATTCGCCATCTCGGCCCTGCCAGCGCCGAAGGCGGCAATGTCGGCACGCACGATCTGTTCCATTTTGGCCCTTTCCCAGGGACTGTCCGCCCGCTGTCGAATCGCTCTGCTCATGAATGTATTCCTATCGCACCGAGTGGAACAAAGCAAGAACTTTCTCGCGGCGTGCCGCAAAAACTGGCGCTGTCCACCGCTTTCCGCTATTCGGCTAAACATGCTCAGCGTCCTGATCGAAACCCTGAATGACGAGGAGGGCCTCGCCCGCACGCTCGCCTCGCTGATCGGCGCCGCGGTCGAAGGCGTGGTGCGTGACGTTCTCGTCTGCGACACCGGCTCGACCGATCAGACGCACCGCGTCGCCGAACATGCCGGCTGCCACTATGTCAGCGGCGGCATCGCCGCCGGCATCAGGCAGGCCAAGGGCGACTGGCTGCTTTTGCTGGAACCGGGAGCGCGGCTGGGGGAGGGCTGGATCGACGAGGTCGTCGCCCATACGGCCAGGCAAACCATGGCGGCGCGATTTTCACGGGCACGCGGCAGCCGCGCGCCGTTCCTGTCGCGGGTCTTTGCCGGAAATCGCGCTCTCGCCGAAGGCTTGGTGATCAGCAAGCGTCAGGCCGCCGCGCTGTCTAAGAGCGCCCGCAGCGCCGAAGCGATCGCCCGCGGCCTGGCGACAAGAAGGCTCCACGCCGAGATCTGGGTGGCGCCGCGGAAGTGACGGCTTACCATCCCGGCCTAGGAAAACGCCGCCCAAGCAAATTTTCTGGCGGGTTGTCGTTTATTGTGCATTGCACAAAATCTGGCCGGGGGTTACCATTCCCAGCGATACGGGCGAATGGGTTTGGGGTGTGCCGGAGCGGCGACGACGACTATCGTCGATGCTGTTCCCTCGACATTTGAGGACCCCGATGACCCTTTCAAGCCCTGACAAGTCCGGCGCTGCAAGCCTCGAGGCGATCGCACGCAACGGCGGTACGCTGCGCCGCATCGCCGCCCGCATTCCGACCTATCTTTCCGACCTTCGCGAGAATCCGGCATGGCTGCCGATGTTCATGCTGGCGCGCACCATGCCGGCGCGGCGGCTGCACTGGCGCGGTGCGAAGCCGGTTCGGCCGGCGCGCAATGTCAGTGAAACGATGTTCGCCGGCGTCGATCGCGATGCCGTCGTCGGCGCGCTGCGGACGGAGGGGCTCTATTCGGGCCTGATGCTGCCGGCCGCCATCCATGAGGAGATCGCCCGCTTCGCCGAGCACACGCCATGCTTCGGCAATTTCGACCGCCGGCTGGAATTCCTGCCCGAAAAACACGCCGATGCAGAAAAGCATTTCGGCCGCCCGCTGCTCAGCGGCCATTATTTCGAGCGGGTCCTCGACTGCAACGCTGCGGTCGCCGTGCAGCGCGATCCGCTGCTTCTCGACATCGCAGCGCACTATCTCGGCAGTCAGGCCAAGCTGATCACGACCCGCGTCTGGTGGAGCTTTCCGACCGGTGGCGTCTCGGACGCCGACAAGAACATGGCTTCGCTCGGCAAATACCATTTCGACCTCGACGACTGGCGCATGCTGAAGTTCTTTTTCTACCTGGTGCCGGTCGACAACGACACCGGGCCGCATGTCTATGTCCGCGGCTCCCACAACCGCCGCATCCTGAAGCATCAGCTGACGCTTCTGGTCGGCCATTCGGCGGAAGAGGTGCTGGGCGTCTATGGCGAGCAGAGCCCGGTCACGCTGACCGGGCAGGCCGGTCTCGGCTTTGTCGAGGATCCGTTCGGCTTCCATATGGGTACCGTGCCGACGCGCACGCCACGACTGATGATGGAAGTCGGCTTCGGCGTCTCGCCGCCGTCGCGCCGGCGGTTTCACGGCGAGCCGGTCATTCGCTGAGGCGGGATCGCCCGGCTGATACCTCGCTCCGTCTCAGCCGCGCCGCAAATGCTCGTCCAGGCGCGGCATGATCTCGACGAAGTTGCAGGGCATGTGCCGATAGTCGAGCTGCGGCTTCAAAATGCCGTCCCAGGCGTCCTTGCAGGCGCCGGGCGAGCCCGGCAACACGAAGACGAAGGTGGCGTTGACGACGCCGCCGGTTGCCCGGCTCTGGATCGTCGAAGTGCCGATCTTGTCGTAGGAGATGCGGTGGAACACTTCGGAAAAGCCGTCCATGCGCTTTTCGAAGATCGGCTCCAGCGCCTCCGGCGTCACGTCGCGGCCGGTGAAGCCGGTGCCGCCGGTGGTGATGACGACATCGATCGCATCGTCCTTCGACCAGCCCAAAACCTTGTCGCGGATCTTGTCGCGGTCGTCGGTGACGATGTCACGAGCGGCGAGGATGTGGCCGGCCTCGGTGATGCGGTCGGCCAGGGTCTGCCCGGATTTGTCGTCGGCGAGGCTGCGCGTATCTGAAACGGTCAGTACCGCGATGCGTACGGGAACGAAGGGGCGGCTCTCGTCAATCCTGGCCATGCGCCTCAGCCTCCGATGTCATGCTTCGCGTCGCGGCGACAAACCAGTCGGGATGGCGGCTGCGGATATCGACGGCCGCGCGCTTGGCCACATTGCCGGTCTCGAACAGCCCGAAACAGGTGGCGCCGGAACCAGACATTCTGGCAAAACCGGCTCCAGCCTTGTTCAGCACAGAAAGCGCCTTGCCGATGGCGGGCTGGATTGCACGCGCCGCAGGCTCGAGATCGTTGCGGGTGATCTCCAGCCAGTTGCGGATGCTGTGGAAGTCGAGGCTGCGCGGCAGCGGCGGCAGTCCCGCATTGTCGCGGCGGCCAAGCGCCTCGAACACGTCGGCCGTCGAGACGGCAGTTCCTGGATTGACGAGCACCAGACCCAGCGCCGGGAAACCCGGCACGAGCGTCAGCTCGTCGCCGATGCCGCGGGCTATCAGCGGCTTGGCTGCGAGGCACATCGGCACGTCGGCGCCAAGCGACAGGCCGATCCGCGCCAGTTCGGCATCGCCGATGTCGAGCCTCCAGGCCTGGACCAGAGCACGCAGCACAGCCGCCGCGTCGCTTGACCCGCCGCCGACGCCGGACGCGACCGGCAGGTTCTTTTCGAGCCTGATGGCGACAGCCGGCGCATGCTGGGGACCGGCCTCGCGACGCAGCGCGTCGCGCGCTTTCGCCACCAGATTATTGTCGTCGGCCGGTACCGCGGAGGCGTATTTGCCGGACACGGAAAACCCGTCGCTGTCGGCAAGTTCCGTCTCGATGCGGTCGCCGAAGCGCGTGAACACAGCCAGGCTTTCGATCGTGTGATAACCGTCGGCGCGCCGGCCGGTGACGTGCAGCGCGAGATTTATCTTGGCGTGCGCATGCGATGCCCGGATGCTGGTCTCGGAATCCACTGGCTCGGCCGCGAGGGAGACGACGGTCAATCCTTGGCCAGACGGTATTCGCCGGTCTTCGGATCCTTGACCAGCGTTCCCATCGTACCGTTGGCGGCTTGCTTTTCGGTACGCCGCACCTTGGCGGTCACCCGCTCGGCTTCCCTGACGAAGGAGCGGTAGCCGAAATAGGCGGCAATGCCGACGACGGCGAAGAAAATGATCTGCGGCATGTCAAACTCTCCCTCGCAAGGCCGGCAAGACGGCCGGTCGGGTCGGTTGATGATTTATGCTAGACGCTTTCACCGGCTTTTCAAAGCCCGAAGCGCGCCCACAGCGCGCGCTCTTCCGCCGCATCGATGACGCCGCTTGCCGCGGCGGCGGCAATATCGGGCGCCGAAAAACTCGAGCCGAACAGGCCGAAGCGGCCGAACAGGCCGCGCGGCGCGGTGATCAGCTTGAGCTGGGTCTTCGGCCCGAAACGGCTTTTCAGCACGCTGCGCATGTCGCCGAGGGCATCGACCAGCCCGAGCTCGAGCCCCTTCTTGGCCGTCCAGAACAGGCCGGTGAACAGGTCGGGATCGTCCTTGAGCTTGCTGCCGCGCCTATCCTTGACGAGATCGATGAAGGTCTCGTGGACCTCGAGCTGCAGCGCCTTCAGGCGCTCGACGTCTTCCTTCTTTTCCGGTTTGAACGGGTCGAGCACCGCCTTGTTCTGGCCGGCAGTGTGGACGCGGCGCTCGACGCCGATCTTCTTCAACAGCTCCGGAAAGCCGAACGAGGCCGACACCACGCCGATCGAGCCGACGATGGAGGACGGGTCGGCAAAGATCTCGTCGCCGGCGACCGCGATCATGTAGCCGCCCGATGCCGCCACGTCCTCGACGAAGACCAGGACCTTCTTGTTTTTCTCCGTTGCCAGGTCGCGGATGCGCCTGAAAATCAGCCGCGACTGCACCGGCGAGCCGCCTGGCGAATTGATCGAGATGGCGACCGCCGGCGCGTCGAAGGAAAACAGCTTTTCGAGAAGGCCGGCAGTCGACGCCAGCGACAGGCTCGGCCGGAACTGGCCGCCGCCGGGCATGATGGTGCCGTGCAGCCGGATGACCGGAATGGTGACGACGTTCGAGCGCCAGGATTTCGGCAGCAGGCGATTGAAAAGACGTTTCACGAGGGGGCTGTCTCCGGTCGATTTGCTTGAGGCATGTAGGAATTCGCCGGCCAACGGCAATGCCGTCACCCCGGCAATCAAAATGGATCAGTCTCCGAACAGCGACGCCAGCCCGTTATTGATCAGCTCTGCCCGTTCCGAGGGGCCATTGCCTGAATAGGCATGCAGCATCAGCGGCGGCCGGATCGACAGCTTGCCGCGTGCGCCGAGTGCTGCCCGGACGACGATGCGGATCGCTGCCGCTTCGGGGCGAGGATGAACGGCCAGCATCTCGGCATCGCCGAAGCGGCCGGCAATGGCATCGAGGATGGCGCCGAGCTGTTCCGGCCGGGCAATGACGGCCAGCCCGCCGCCCGGCCTGACCACCGCCGCCGCGCTGCGGATCCAGCTGTCGAACAGCCCGTCCTCCGCGACATGCGCGGCCTTTCTCAGCGGATCGGGCGTCGCGCGATCCTCGGCGGCATTGAACGGCGGGTTCATGATGACGAAATCGAAGCTGTTGTCCTCGAGGCCGGCGGCCGTTCGCGCCCGGCCCGACAGCGCGACATCGGCGACGAGCACCGAGGCGCGGTCGCTGAGATGCGCGTTGCCGGGATGGGCGAGCGTGGTTGTGGCGAAGGCCGCCATTTCCGGAGAACGCTCGACGAGCACTGCCTCGGCACCGGGGCAACGCGACAGTACCGCCAGGCCGGCGGCACCGGCACCTGCGCCAAAGTCGGCTAGCCGCCCGGCGAACGAGGACGGCACGGCAGCCGCCAGCATCATCGCATCCATGCCGGCGCGGTGACCTGCCTTTCTCGGCTGCACCAGCCAGAAGCGACCGCGATGGAAGGCATCGACCGTATGAGCCGGCATGTCCGGGACAAGGGCAGCGGGCGACGCGGACATTATTTTTGGCGGATCTCGTTGGCGATGCCGGCATCCGTCAGGATGCGCCGCGCCGCATCGGCCTTGTCGGCATCCACCATGACACGGCGGGGCAGGATGCCGATCGAGCCGTCGAGCACGCTCATGTTCTGGTCGGCGACGAAAAAGCCGATGCCGGCATCGCGCATCAGCGATTCGACAAAGGAAATGATGACGGCGTCGTTGGTGCGGATGAGCTCTATCATCGGATGAAACTCGCAGTTTGCGGCGTTGATGTAAACGTGGACGTGATCATGTACCAGAGCCGCCGCGCCAATTCGCCTCTTGCCGCACCGGTGGCTGCCGCCCTAGAGTCTGTCCAGGGACCATGTTGCCGTCGTGCATATCGAGGTTGGGAGTTTTGCCGTGGGTGTCGTTCTCAACATTGAAAACGGGAAGCGGGAAGCCGCCTCGATCAAGGACCTTATCGACCTGACCGCCGCCGACATAGGGCGCGTCAACGAGCTGATCCTGTCGAAGGCCGGCTCCGACGTCGAGATGATCCCGGAGATTGCCAACCATTTGATCTCGTCCGGCGGCAAACGGCTGCGGCCGATGCTGACGCTCGCCGCCGCCCAGATGTTCGGCTATTCCGGTGACGGCCACGTCAAGCTCGCCACGTCGGTTGAATTCATGCACACCGCGACACTTCTCCACGACGACGTTGTCGATGAAAGCGGCATGCGGCGCGGCAAGAAGACGGCGCGCATGATCTGGGGCAACCAGGCCAGTGTTTTGGTCGGCGATTTCCTACTCGGCCAGGCCTTCCGCATGATGGTCGATGTCGGCTCGCTGGAAGCGCTCGATATCCTGTCGAGCGCGGCCTCGGTCATCGCCGAAGGCGAGGTGATGCAGCTCGCCGCCGCCAAAAACCTCGAGACCACCGAGGATGAGCATTTCGCCGTGATCAAGGCCAAGACCGCGGCGCTGTTTTCGGCCGCCGCCGAGGTCGGCCCAGTCATCGCCCAGGCGACGCGCAATGATCGCGCAGCACTCCGCTCCTACGGCATGAATCTCGGCCTTGCCTTCCAACTGATCGATGATGCGCTGGATTACGGCGGCACCAGCAAGGACCTCGGCAAGAATGTCGGCGACGATTTCCGCGAGGGCAAGGTGACGCTGCCGGTGATCCTCGCCTATCGGCGCGGCACAAAGGCCGAGCGCAGCTTCTGGAAACGCGCCATCGAGGACAATGCCGCCGACGATGCCGGACTGGAGAAGGCCGTCGGCCTGATGCTCCGCCACGGCGCAATTGCCGACACCATCGGACGCGCCCGCCACTTCGGCGAGATCGCCCGCGACGCACTGGCGCCGCTCGAGGCGACGCCGCAGAAATCGGCGCTGATCGACGTCATCGATTTCTGCATCAGCCGGGTGAACTGAGAGGCGTCGGCGCCCGCGCCTGTTCTCATCGCGTCTTTGCCGGAAGCACCATTGCTGCGAGCAGGCTGACGACGATGCCCGCTGCGGCAAGCCAGAAGGCGACCTGGATGCGGTCGGCGACGGCAATTTTCAAGGCATTGCCGGACAATTCGCCGATTTGGCTGTTCGCAATCGCAATCAGCACGGCCATGCCGATGGCGTTGCCTACATTGAGTGTCGTCGAAGCCATCCCCAAGGCGACGCCTTGCTGGTCATGGGCGACGCCGGAAGCGGCGGCAATCCACATTGCGGTCCAGACGATGCCTTGTCCGACGCCGGAGTCGATCAGGCCGGGTACGAGGGACAGATAGCTGCTCTCCGCGGTCGCGCCTGATACCATCAATGCTGTGCCGACCGCGCCGACGATCATGCCGCCGACCAGCGTGCTGCGCGTCGAAAAGCGCGTCGCCAGACGCTCGCCGGCTTGCGTGCCGGTGGCGATGGCGACCGACGGCACGAAAAAGGCGAGGCCCGTCTGCAAGGCGGTGAAGCCGTGCACGTTCTGCAACAGCACGGTGAGGAAGTAGGGCAGCGCTCCGAAAGTGGCCATGTAGAGGAAGGTTATCGTCATGCCGCGACGACGCCAAGCGGCGCGCCTTGATCGAGTGAACTCATGCCGGTCTCCTTGTCGACAATTATTTAGTGATCGACAAAGAATTGAGATTTGCAATCCGAAGTCAAGCGGATTATTTGTTGATCGACAAAAATTGGAGACCGCCATGGCAGGCAGGCCAAGGGAATTCGACCGCGACCAGGCGCTTGAGAAAGCCCGCGACGCCTTTTGGAGGCGCGGCTACGAGGGCACCTCGATGGCCGATCTCGTATCGGCGCTTGGCCTCGCATCGGCGCGCATCTATGCCGCCTTCGGCTCGAAGGAGGATCTGTTTCGCGAAGCAGTGGCGCTTTACGAGGCCAATGAGGGCGGCTTCGCTACGCGCGCGCTGCAGGAAGAACCAAACGTCCGGCGCGTCATCGAGCGCATGCTTCGCGACGCCGTCGAAATCTATACGCGGCCGGGGCGGCCGCAGGGCTGCATGGTGGTGACGGCCGCCACCAATTGCGCCGTCGAAAATGATGCTGTGCTGCAATGGCTGGCGGAGCATCGGCTGGCGCGTACCGCGTCGATCGTCGAGCGATTGAGGGAGGCGGTGCGCGATGGCGAATTGAAGCCGGCCACCGACGCCGACGCGTTGGGCGATTATTACGCCACGCTGATGCACGGCCTTTCGGTGCAGGCACGCGACGGCGTGCCGAAAAAACGGCTGCACGATCTTGTCACCGTCGCCATGCAGGCGCTCGACGCAAGGCTTTCGCAAACGTCCTGAGTTTCAGGGCCCTGGCGCCTCACTTGCCGGCTTGTTCGGCGGCCCTTCTGGGATTGACCTTCGGCGTCGGCGGGTCGGGTATTTCGGTGGCGACAGGCTTTGGCGGTTCCGGCTCTGTCGCCGGTGCCTCGGGGCCGGCCTTGCCGAGCGCAACCGAGATGCCGAACACCTTCCATTGCCGCTCGACCGGCGCAAACAGAAGCTCGAAATTGACCTGCATCGGCACCGAGGGAAAGAAACCGGCCATATGCAGCATGCCGTTCGGCTCGATCTGCGGCAAAAGCGTCAGTTCCGGCTCCAGCACCGCGACGCCGCCGAGGTCGATGCCGTCATTGCGGTGGCCGGCGAAGATCTCGGCAAGCTTGGCCGCATTGTTGGCCTGGAAGCCCGGCGCGCCAAGATCGCGCAGCACCATGTAATTGCCGGTCTTGTTGGCCTGGTCGAGCGCCAGCAGCGAGGTGCGCACCAGGATCAGCACGCCGTTGCGGTCGATATTGGCCGGCTTCGGCGCTTGCGGCTTGGCCGATTTCTGGGTTTTCGACGTTTGCGCCAGGGCAGGCAGGACTAGCTGCGGAACGGCCGTCGCCAGCACGAAGGCTGCCAGCAACATTCTGCAATTTGGCCGCATCGATCCCGGCAGCATCGAGCTCATGCCGGCTGCATCAGTTCAGTGTCCACGATGCGCCGACGCTGACGCCGACATCGCCGCGGTTTGTCGAGGCCGATACGGCGGCGTTGAGGCGGAAATCCTGGCTTGTGCTATAGCCGAAACCGAGCGCCAGGCCCGACTGGCCCTTGAAATGGCCAAAGCCGCCCGCCATCGACAATTTTCCGGGCCTGTCGTCGTAACGCAGTCCCGCCGTCGCCAGGGCAAGCGCCGTTCCGGCACGGGCTTCCGAGCGGTTTTCGCTGACCTGCTCGCCAAGATCCTGGAAGCCGCTCTCAAGCGCAAGCGCCATGCCGCCATGGGCCAAGGCAACGAACACGTCCGCCATGTCTTCCAGAAGGCGGTTGGCCGTCAGCACGCGGCCCGATCCGCTCATGACCGCCGCCGGCAGCCCGATTTCGCTCAGAACGGACACGGCGGTCCTGGCCCGCTCCAGACCGAGCCGCCCGGCGACAAGGCCGGCCCGCGCCAGATGCGGACGGAGCCCGTTCAGCAGGTCGATTGCCGCCTGATCGTATTTGCCGTCCTTCAGCCAGCGCTGGAAGACGAACAGGACAAGCTCTCCGCTCGGCAGGGATATCGACGTGCAGACAGGCGATCCGAAGCCGAATTTTCTTGCCCACGCATAGATCGGGTCCCGCTCGATCTCCTCGCCCGTCATGAAGTCGTCGACCCGCACGAAGCTCGCCGGCTGAGTGCTGCACATGCGCTGCACGCTCTCGGGAAATTTCCAATCTGCCATGAAAGCGTCGATCAAGGGCTCGGCCTGCGCCTCGCCGATGGCGCGAAGCGGGGAATGATCGCTGATCATGAACATCGAGCCGCTTGCCGAGCGCGTGATCGCACTGGTCGCTTCCAGCGCTCCCGGCCACAGCTCGGCGGCGAACGCTGCTTCGTAGATACGATCGACGATGGCGAAGGCTTCTTCGTCGCGCGGCACTTCCAGCATCGGCGCCCCCATGGCTGGCGAAGCAAGAATTGAAATCTCATCCTGCCACGCAAAGTTGCATGGCGGAAGCTTTCAACCGCTGGCGCTTATGGATCGCTTACGGCATCGGGAAAATAGCGCCGCGCAGGCAGCGCCAAAGCGGACGCCACGCGGTCAAGGGTCGCAGTTCAGGCCCTTTCGGCATGGTTTATTAATTGCTTGACCCGATTGTGAATTCGGGCCGGGTTGAAGCACGACCCCAAAAAGGCCATGCTTTACCTGTAAAGATCGAGTCTACGGCGATCCCGCTGACGCGGAGATGGCGTTTGGCTGAAAGGGATATGATGCGGCAAGGATATGCGCGCTGGCTGACAGGGCTGGCAATCGCGACGGGCATGGCGATCTCGGCTTTGCCGGCGCATGCCAAACAGACCAGCGAGCCGGTCAGGATCACATCCTTCTCGGGGGCCTATCTCGCCGCCCGGATTGCCGAAGGCGACAACGACCTCGACAGCGCCGTCTCCTACTACAAGCAGGCGCTTGCCTTCGATCCGAACGATACGGGATTGCAGCAGAGCCTGATGCTGTCGCTGATCGCACAGGGGCGCTTCGATGAGTCCCTGGTCTACGCCGACAAGCTCAAGGCGGTTCCCGATGTCGAGCGCTTCTCGCGCCTGGCGCTGGCCATCGATTCCTTCCACAAGAAGGATTTCTCCAAGGCCGAATACTGGCTCAAGCTCTCGCTCGAATCCGATCTCGATCGGCTGATTTCGGGCGTCATGACCGGCTGGGCCAAGCAGGGTGCGGGTGACGCCGGCGAGGCCATGGCTTCCATCGACAAGCTGCAGGGCCCCGACTGGTTCGGCCTGTTCAAGTCCTTCCACCGTGCCTTGATTGCCGACGCCTCCGGCCTGCCCGACAGGGCGGATGCGCTCTACACCGCCACCTTGCAGGACACGGCCGCCGGTGGTGCCGCCCCCGAAACATGGATGCGCAACGCGCAGGCCTACGCCTCTTTCCTCGCCCGTAAGGGCGACAAGGCCAAGGCGCTGTCGGTGCTCGACCAGGCCGAGACATTTGCGCCCGGCAAGGTCGAGATTGCAGCCCTTCGCGACAAGATCAACAAGGGCGAAAAGATCCAACCCTTCGCTGCCGGCCCGTCGGACGGCGCCTCGGAAATCCTGCTCGATCTCGCCACCGCGCTCAACCGCGGCGGCGGCGAGCCGTTCGTGCGGCTTTATCTGCAATATGCGCTGGCGCTGCGGCCCGACAATGACGCGGCGCTCGTTCAGCTTGCCGCCGTTGCCGAGCAGTTGAAGGACGGCGAGGGCGCCATCGCGCTCTATCGCCGCATTCCCGCCGGTTCGCCGCTGAAGGAGCTTTCGGACCTGCAGCTCGGCCTCAACCTTGCCGATCTCGACCGCAACGACGAGGCGATCACCCACCTCAAGGCCATCGTCGATGCGCATCCCGACGACATGCGCGCCTATCTGGCGCTCGGCGGGGTCTATTCCTCGAAGGAGGATTTCCGCTCCGCCGCCAATCTTTATGACAAGGCGGTCGAGGTGCTGAAGACGCCGACCGCCGTCAACTGGAACATCTTCTACCAGCGCGGCATCGCCTATGAGCGGCTGAAGGAATGGCCGAAGGCCGAGCCGAATTTCCGCAAGGCGCTGGAGCTCTACCCCGACCAGCCGCAGGTTTTGAACTATCTCGGCTATTCCTGGGTCGACAAGGACATGAACCTCAAGGAAGGCCTCGCGATGATCCAGAAGGCCGTCGACCTGAGGCCGAGCGACGGCTACATCGTCGATTCGCTGGGCTGGGCCTATTATCGCCTTGGCCAGTTCGACGACGCTGTGCGCGAAATGGAACGCGCCGTTTCGTTGAAGCCGGAGGATCCGGTGCTCAACGATCACCTCGGCGACGCCTACTGGCGCGTTGGCCGCAAGCTGGAAGCCACCTTCCAGTGGAACCAGGCCCGCGACCTGAAGCCGGACCCGGACGTGCTTGCCGCCTTGCAGCAAAAGCTGATGAAGGGCCTGCCGCCGATCGAATCCAACACGGCGCAGGAAACCCCGAACGTAAAGCCCGAGCCGGCGCCCGCCCCGAAGGGGTGACCCCATCGCCTTGACGGTCGCGGAGCGGCACTCTACGAGGTGCCGCATCCCGCCGGAGGCCGCCGTGACCGTTGACATCCCTGCCCACACGCATCCCAGCCGCTCGTTCCAGGGGCTGATCCTGACCTTGCATAATTATTGGGCGGACTATGGCTGCGTCGTCCTCCAGCCTTACGACATGGAAGTCGGCGCCGGTACCTTTCATCCGGCAACGACATTGCGCGCGCTCGGCCCAAAACGCTGGAACGCGGCCTATGTCCAGCCCTCGCGCCGCCCCAAGGACGGCCGCTATGGCGAAAATCCGAACCGGCTGCAGCATTATTACCAATACCAGGTGATCCTGAAGCCCAATCCGCCCAATTTGCAGGAGCTTTACCTCGGCTCGCTGGCCGCGATCGGCATCGATCCGCTGCTGCACGACATCCGCTTCGTCGAGGACGACTGGGAAAGCCCGACACTGGGCGCCTGGGGACTGGGCTGGGAGTGCTGGTGCGACGGCATGGAGGTGTCGCAGTTCACCTATTTCCAGCAGGTCTGCGGCATCGAATGCGCGCCGGTGGCGGGTGAGCTCACTTACGGGCTGGAACGGCTGGCCATGTATGTGCAGGGCGTCGACAATGTCTACGACCTCAACTTCAACGGCCGCGAAGGCGCCGACAAGGTGACCTATGGCGACGTCTTCCTGCAGGCCGAGCAGGAATATTCGCGCCACAATTTCGAATTCGCCAACACGGTGATGCTGCTCAGGCATTTCGAAGACGCCGAGGCCGAGTGCAAGGCGCTGCTACAAGCCGGCGCGCCGGCGTCGAACGACAATCTGGCGATGCACAGGATAGTATTCCCCGCCTACGACCAGTGCATCAAGGCCAGCCACGTCTTCAACCTGCTCGATGCACGCGGCGTCATTTCCGTCACCGAGCGCCAGAGCTACATCTTGCGGGTTCGCAATCTGGCCAAGGCCTGCGGCGAGGCGTTTCTGCTGACGCAGGCGGGTGGAATGGCGGCTTAGCTCCAGGCGATTTCGACAGGGGCGCTGATTGGCAACGTGCCTTGGCCGCTTGCACCGGCTATTGTCCGCAGCGCCTGCCGGACGCCGGGCATCGAGAAGGCACCGTGCACCTGCGCTGTAAAACAGGCGCTGAGCGCGAGGATCTGCAGGAATGTCGATGCCGTTTTCATGGTCGTTCAGCCAATAGCTCTCTGCCTGAGCGTTGGTCGCTTCAGCGCTGCGTTCGGTTCATGGAAATCTTTGATCCAAGGACGGGCGGACCGGCGCGTGTCCGACAGGAGGCTGAATTTTTTCGGAAATCGCCGCTGGACGCCTTGATCGTGCTGGCCCGATCTTGCTGGGAAGGGTGACAGCAGCCGACCGAGTTGCTATGCCCCGCTTACCTCCGCCTCGATGGGGGAGGACGCCGCGAAGCGGCGGCTGTTTTTTGTCGCGTGAGCTCTTTCAATGCCTGACCTGCTTCTAGAACTTCGTTCCGAAGAAATCCCCGCTCGCATGCAGCGCAAGGCGGCCGGCGATCTCAGGAAGCTTTTGACCGACGGTCTGGTCGAAGCCGGGCTGACCTATGAGGCGGCGCGCGAATATTGGACGCCGCGTCGGTTGGCGCTCGACATCCGCGGCCTGACCGCCCGCTCGAAGGACATCAGCGAGGAGATCAAGGGCCCCTCGACCAAGGCGCCCGAGCAGGCGGTGCAAGGTTTTCTGCGCAAGGCCGGCCTTGCCTCGATTGCCGAGGCGCATGTCCATTCCGATCCGAAGAAGGGCGACTTCTATGTCGCCCATATTTCCAGGCCGGGCAGGTCGGCGGAGCAGATCATCGCCGAGCTGGTGCCGGGCATCATCCGCAACTTCCCCTGGCCGAAATCGATGCGCTGGGGGCCGGCGTCGGCCAAGCCCGGGTCGCTGCGCTGGGTGCGGCCGCTGCAATCGATCCTGTGCACCTTCGGCCCGGAAACCGAGGAGCCGGTGGTGGTCGATTTCGAGATCGACGGTATCCGCTCAGGCAACGTCACCTACGGCCACCGTTTTCATGCGCCGGGCGCCATCACGGTGCGCCGCTTTGACGATTACGTCGCCAAGCTTGAAGCGGCCAAGGTCGTGCTCGATGCCGACCGACGCAAGGAGATCATTCTTGCCGATGCCAGGAACCTCGCCTTCGCCAGCGGGCTCGACCTCGTCGAGGACGAGGGGCTGCTGGAGGAAGTGTCGGGCCTGGTCGAATGGCCCGTCGTGCTGATGGGCGAATTCGAGCAGGATTTTCTGGCCATTCCGGCCGAGGTGATCAGGCTCACCATCCGCGCCAACCAGAAGTGTTTTGTGACGCGGCCGCATGGCGCGGGCGACGAGCTTTCCAACCGCTTCATCCTTACCGCCAATATCGAGGCCAAGGATGGCGGCAAGGAGATCGCCCACGGCAACGGCAAAGTGGTGCGCGCCCGCCTGTCCGACGCGCTCTATTTCTGGAAGACCGACCAGGGCGACCTGCCGGATCTCGACCAGTTGCAGGCATCGGCGGAAAAGTTTGGGCTTGACCTTAACAAGCCGCTCGACCAGCGCATGGCCCGCCTCGACCATCTCAATGTGACGTTTCATACCAAGCTCGGTACGCAAGGCGAGCGGGTGGAGCGGATCGCCAGGTTGGCGGAAGAACTGGCGCCGATCGTGGCGCAGTCGATCTCCCCCCTTGAGGGGGAGATGCCAAGTGGTGGCAAAGAGGGCAGGCCAGAGGGGGTCGCTTCGGCTGGCACGACGCGATCTGGCCTTTCGAAGAAAGAGGAAGTTGGCGCTCCACGCGAGACGACCCCCTCTGTCGCCTTCGGCGACATCTCCCCCTCGAGGGGGGAGATTACCGCGCTCGCCCGCCGCGCCGCCGTCCTCGCCAAGGCCGATCTCACCACCGAAGTGGTTGGCGAGTTCCCCGAGTTGCAAGGCCTTATGGGCCGCAAATATGCGCTGCTGCAGGGCGAGCATCCTTCCGTCGCCGCCGCCATCGAGGAACACTACAAGCCGCAGGGACCGTCAGATCGCGTGCCGACCGACCCGGTATCGATCGCCGTGGCGCTCGCCGACAAGCTGGATACGCTGGTCGGGTTCTGGGCGATAGACGAAAAGCCGACCGGATCGAAGGACCCCTATGCGCTCAGAAGAGCGGCGCTGGGAGTAACGAGAATACTGATTGAGAACGGGATTAGGTTGTCCCTGAAATCTGTGGCCAATATCGCGTCCGAAGATATTGCAGATCACATACGCGATCCCAAACTCGACCGACAGTTCGAAATTGCCGCGGAGCTAGAGCAGCAACTCGGAGGAGATTCGCTTACCGATCTCGTCATCGAGCGCGATTCCGCAATCTCAAACAACACCTTTGAGCGTTCCGGAGAAAGGCAGCAGCAAGAGATCAACAATCTCCTCTCCTTCTTCCACGATCGCCTCAAAGTCTATCTCCGCGATCAGGGTGCGCGGCACGACCTGATCGACGCGGTGCTGGCGGCGGGTTCGCGCCCGATCTCCCCCCTCGTGGGGGAGATGTCGGCGCAGCCGACAGAGGGGGGCGCTGTCCCGCCGCCCTCTCGGCGCGAGGCGCCCCCCTCTGCCCTGCCGGGCATCTCCCCCACAAGGGGGGAGATTGGCCAAAACGACGACCTGCTGCAAATCGTCCGCCGTGTCGAAGCGCTCGGCTCATTCCTCGATACCGACGACGGCAGGAACCTGCTTGCCGGCACCAAGCGTGCGGCCAACATCGTCGCTGCCGAAGAGAAGAAGGCGACGGCGATTGCAAGCAGTGTTGAGCCGACGCTGTTCCGGGGGGACGCCGAAAAAAGACTGTTTGCCGCGGTGAATCAGGCCGAGAGGCAAGCCGGCGAAGCAATTCAAAACGAAGATTTTTCCGCCGCCATGCTGGCGCTTAGCGTGTTGCGCGAGCCGGTTGATTCATTCTTTGAGAAAGTCCTCGTAAACGATGAGGACCAGGCGGTGCGCGCCAATCGCCTGGCATTGCTCGCCCGCATCCGCGCCGCGACCGACCGGGTTGCGGATTTCTCCAAGATAGCCGGCTGACATCCGCGAAAAAATCATCGCTGCCGGCCATTCGAGCCGGCTTACAGTCATATGCCGATGATCTCCACGTGGCAAAAGGGACATGTTCCCAACCCACGGAGGCTTCCATGAATTCCGCTCACGACATCGAAGTGACAGAAGAGACCGAGACGCTTGAACCCACCTCCGAAACGACGCTCGACGAGGCCGCTACCGCCGCGATCGAGGCCGATCTGTCGGACGACGAGGACGGCGACGACGAAGACACGGACAAGGAAGCTGCTGAAGACGATAAGTCGGCTACCCTCTCCGACGACGAAGAAGAAGACGAAGATGAAGATGACGACGAAGACGACGACGACAGCGTGAAGGCCGAAAGTGCCGGCGAAAAAGACGCTGACGACAAAGAAGAATCAGACGACGCCGACGATACGGACGAAGAAGAAGCAGCCTGAGATTCAGGCGCTCCGCTTCAGTCCGTGAACCAGCGCGGCGCTCTCGCGCGGCCCTGGTTTCCGGCGCTGCTTCAGCCGCTATTTGGGCTGATCGGGAGCTGCTAGCGGTGCAGGCTGCGGCGCCGCCGGCTCAGGGGTTTTGCTGGCGACCTTTGGATCGGCTTTGCCGTCCGCGGCGGGCGCTGCAGCGGTGACCGGCGCGGTTTTGGGCGCGGGCGTTGCAAAGGCATCGCCGACGATACCGCCGCGAATGATCATCGGGCTTCCGGTCAAGCCATGACTCGGCTGGCTTGGGATCGCCGCGACCTTTTCGTCGGTGACGTTTCCATTGACGTTGGCCAGCTTCTCGCCAAGCGCGACGATCGACGGTGTCTTCGCTCCCTCGACCGCGTTGGTACTTACAACCGAAGGTGCCGCCGTCTTTTGCCCGACAAAAACGAGCGACGAGGCCTGTGCCGTGCCGGCCACAACCGCCAGACCAAGCGCTCCAATAACACGCATCGAAAGCATGATAATTCCCCTTGCCCAGGAAGACGGCACCCTAGCCGAGGGCAGTTGATGCCGGCTTGCGGGGAAACATAGCATTTTAGCGATTTGCGATTCGCCAATGCCTGGGCTTGCTCGCCCGGCGTCGCCGTATTAGGCACCCGCATCCGTGAGGTGACGACAGTGGCTGAAATTCGTGCCGTCGGCGAGGCGATGGAAAGGGCGTTGGCGCTGCTCGAAAGCGGCGACGTCGTCGCCATACCGACCGAGACCGTCTATGGGCTGGCCGGCGACGCGACCAATGGCGTTGCCGTGGCTCGTATCTTCGAAGCCAAGGGTCGCCCGCGCTTCAACCCGCTGATCGCCCATATAGCCGATCCGACGATGGCCGAGCGCATCGCGCTGTTCGATCCGCTGTCGGAAAGATTGGCGCAGGCATTCTGGCCGGGACCGCTGACGCTGGTTCTCCCGCAACGGCCCGGCAACGGTATTCATCCGCTGGTCACCGCAGGGCTGGACACCATCGCGCTGCGCATGCCGAAAGGCTTTGGCGGCGAGCTGATCGCCAGGTTCGGCCGCGCGCTTGCGGCGCCCAGCGCCAATTCCTCGGGCAGGATCAGCGCCACGACGGCGGAAGCAGTGGCGGCCGACCTCGGTCCCAGGATCAAGCTTGTGGTCGATGGCGGCGCGACGCCGGTCGGGCTGGAATCGACCATCCTCAAGGTCGAAGCCGGAAAGCTGCGGCTGCTGCGACCGGGCGGCATTGCCGCCGAAGAGATCGAAGCAGTGGCCGGGACAAAGTTGCTGCGCGGCGCTTCGGGCATCGAGGCGCCCGGCATGCTCGCCTCGCATTACGCTCCGGGTGCGGCGGTGCGGCTCAATGCCGGCAAGGTCGCCACAGGCGAAGCCTTGCTGGCCTTCGGCCGCCGCCGTGCCGAGGGCTGGCGCGATGCAGCCGCACTGCGCAATTTGTCGGAGACCGGCGACCTGCGCGAGGCAGCAAGCAATCTCTTCGCTCATCTGCAGGATCTCGATGGCAGCGGCGCCAAAACCATCGCCGTCGAGCCGATACCGTTCGAAGGGCTGGGCGAGGCGATCAACGACAGGCTTTCGCGCGCCGCCGCCCCGCGTGACAAGATCGCCCCTCGTGACAAGATGGATTGAGCACCATAGTTTCCACCCATGAACGACATTTCCCCCGACCTCGATCCTGCCGTCATCGCGCGCTTTGTGACAATCGTCGGCGACAAATATGCGCTGCGCGACCAGCAGGACATCACGCCTTACCTCGCCGAGCGGCGCGGACTTTGGCACGGCAGGACGGCGCTGGTGCTGAGGCCGGGGACCGTCGAGGAGGTCAGCCGCATCATGCGGCTGGCGAGCGAGACGGGCACGCCGATTGTACCGCAAAGCGGCAACACCGGGCTGGTCGGCGCCCAGGTGCCGGACGCGTCCGGCCGCGAGATCGTGCTGTCGCTGTCGCGGCTAAAGCGCATCCGTGAGATCGATACCCTGTCCAACACGGTGACGGTCGAAACCGGCGTCATCCTGCAGACGCTGCAGGAAGCGGCCGATGCCGCCGACCGGCTGTTTCCGCTGTCGCTTGCCGCGCAAGGCTCCTGCCAGATCGGCGGCAATCTCTCTTCCAACGCCGGTGGCACCGGCGTGCTTGCCTACGGCAATGCGCGCGAACTCTGCCTCGGCGTCGAAGTGGTGCTGCCGACCGGCGAAGTGTTCGACGATCTGCGCAAGCTGAAGAAGGACAATACCGGTTATGATCTGAAGGACCTGTTCGTCGGCGCCGAGGGTACGCTCGGCATCATCACCGCCGCCGTGCTCAAGCTTTTCCCCAAGCCCAAGGGGCGCGAGGTGGCGTTTGCCGGCCTGTCATCGCCGGAGGCGGCACTGTCGCTGTTCAGCCTCGCGATGGACCGTGCAGGGGCAGCGCTCACCGCCTTCGAGCTGATCGGCCAGAGGCCTCACGACTTCACGCTTGCCCACGCACAAGGCGTAGTGCGGCCGCTGGCCGGCGATTGGCCGTGGTATGTGCTGATGCAGATCTCGTCGGGCCGCTCGGCCGAGGATGCACGGGCGCTGATCGAAGAGGTGCTGGAGGCAGGCCTCGAGCAAGGGATCGTCGGCGATGCGGTGATCGCGTCAAGCATCGCCCAGGGCGATGCGTTCTGGAATTTCCGCGAAGTGCTGCCCGAGGCGCAGAGACCCGAAGGTGCCTCGATCAAGCACGACATCTCGGTGCCGGTGGCGTCGATCCCGCCCTTCATCGAAAAGGCCGCCGGCGCCGTGCAATCGGTCAGTCCCGGCGCACGCGTCGTCTGCTTCGGCCACATGGGCGACGGCAATCTGCACTACAACATTTTCCGGCCGGTCGACGGTGACGACGAGGCGTTTCTCGGCCTTTACCACGTCATGAACAAGGCCGTGCACGACGTCGTGCGCTCGTTTCATGGCTCGATCTCGGCCGAGCACGGCATCGGCCAGTTGAAGCGGGACGAATTGATCGCGACGGCGCCGCCGATGGCGATCGAGCTGATGCGCAGGGTGAAGGCCGCTTTCGATCCCGCCGGCATCATGAATCCCGGTAAGGTTATCTGATCCTTTCGCCGGCCCGCGCCGGTTCGTATTCCGATAACCATCCGCCTCGGATCAGCAAAATTTAACCGACTTTCTTAAGCGCGAGGATAAGAAGCTCGCGCTAATGTTTCTCCACAACGAGGCTGGGAAAACCGGCCCGGAGATCCGGAAACACCGGCTCTCAGGAGAAACAGGAAAGGCACGATATGAACACTGGACTGAAGCCAGTCTGGGCCGGGCGCAATATGCGCCTCGACCCATTCCGCCTGCCGCAGGTGGTGAGCTACGCCACGCGCGACGACTATGGCGACGTTACCTTCACCATCGATCAGCGCGGCGCGGTTATCCGCCGCACGCTGGAGATCAGCGGCGTGCCGGCGATCATCGCTCTGCCCGCCAACGCGTTTCGCGGCGTCGCCGCGCGCGCGATGGAGGATCCGGATGGCAATGTCACAGTGACGCTTGAGCTTCTGCACAACGACCCGATGCTGTCGGTGCCGCTGCTGGTCGCCGACGATCTAGACGACGTCGCCGCCGACTGGCGCGCCTGGGCCGACGCCTACCGTCTGCCGATGCTGCTGATCGAGGCCGACGGCATTGCTCGGACGCTGGAAGAATCGCTCGGCGCCGCCATCAAGGCGCTGCCGGCGCAGGACCGCCGCAAGGGTCGCGTCTCGACCATGCGCCGCCCGCGCTTCCTCGCCCGCCGCCGCGCCGGCGACCTCGGCCTCAGGCTGGTCATCGGCGGCGAGGAGCTTATTTCGCGGGAATAGGCCTGAGCGCCTCTTCCTTCTCCCACAAGGGGCCTGTTGCGTAATTCGCTGATTGTGATTCTCTGAGGTGGACGGTCTGAGGGAATCGCGATGGCAGTGA
>NZ_JAMYKU010000048.1:0-24034 GCF_040317575.1 Mesorhizobium sp. M1423 | reverse complement strand
TCAATCTCCTCTTACAACGAAGATTGAAGAAGATTGAATCAGTGCTTCAGGACTGCTGCAACCCGGACTTTTTCAACATTATCGGCCCAAACGCGACGTTAGAGTATCTGCTCGGCAATGACAGCTTCTGGCGCTGTCCGTGCATTCCGATATTCGGCCGGATCCTATCCAAAGCGGTTGTCCAGCCTCGGATAGCAAGCGTCAGATTTTCACGATCGGCTAGGCCGCTGTGTCTAGCCTCGTTTCCGGCATCGGTGGAGCCTGGCCGACCCGGTCGTCCCCGGTATGTTCCCACCATCTGCCCAAGGCCTCGATGAGCGGCACAAGCTTGAGACCGGGCGTCGTGAGGTCGTAATCCACGCGTAGCGGATAGCCGGCATGCGCCGTTCGCCGCACAATCCCGGCGTCCTCCAGCTTGCGCAGTTCGAGAGCCAGAATGCGGTGCGACACGGTCGGGTTGTCACGCCTCAGATCGCTGAAGCGCTTGGTGCCGTCCTTGAGATAGTAGAGCAGCAAGGTGGGCCAGCGACCGCTGAGCACACGCATGGTCTCTTCGATCGGGCAGCGTGAGACGACATCTTTCATGGGGGGACCTGGTTACAGAATAGTGCGTAATTTACATGGGGCGACCAGCGTTTAGGGTCAAGTTTCGCTGCGCAGCGTAATCCCTAAATTATGGAAGAGACAAAGAAATGGAACCTATCCTCCTTTATGGCTTCCCGCTGGGAAGTTCGATGGGGCTCGTCGCTGCATTTGAACGCGTCGGACAGCCCTACCGCCTGTGTCGAGTCGACATGCTCACTGAAATGAAGAACGACGCCTATGCCAGCATCAACGGCCGTCAGGAAACGCCGGTGTTGATCACCGACGAAGGCAGGGTGCTCACCGAGACCATGGCGATTGCCGCTTGGCTCGAAGCCCGCGATACGCAACGTCGTATCAGCTTTGAGCCTCGCTCGCCGGAAGCCGACCGGATGCACCAGCTGATGGCTTTCGTGAACACCGGCTTCACCGCCGCTTTCACCCCGCTCTGGGCCGCATATGAAATGGAATCGGCCGAGCCGGTGCTGCTGGCAACCTTGCGTGACTTTGGCCGCAAGGTCGTTACCAACCGCCATGACCAGCTCGAGGCGATGATCCTCGACACGGATTTCCTGGTCGGCGACCGGCTGACGCTTGCCGATACCACGCTGATCGGCGTGGCGCGCTGGGCGGAGTTCCACAAGGCGGTCGACGGCGCAGCTTATCCCAAGCTGGCGGCGTTGCGCCGCCGGATCGAAAGCGATCCGGACGTGCGATTTGCGCAGGCCATCGAGGATGGTGAAAAGCCGGCCGGGTCAGGCGCTTGCCTCGGTCACGTGCGGCTGGCCGAGGTGATCGATCGCTTCGCGGCCTAATCTGTTCGTTCAGCCGCCCGGCGCGCCCTGGCGCCGGGTGGTGGCGACAAGCGCGCCGAGATCGGCTATCATATCGCCGTTCTTGAAGTGGCAGCTGCGGGCGGCCATCCTGGCGGTGACCGCCCCGACACACGGGAGAAAGGTTATGGCTGGCTTTCATGTCATGGCGGACGCGCGTGGAATGCATGTACAGCCCACGGTGCGCCGCATCAGCACCGAGGATCTGATCGATGCGCTCCGTCTCGGCGTAGAGGATTTCTGGGCCAAGCCGTCGCATTATGTGTTCCTGTGCCTGATCTATCCGGTGGTCGGCCTGATCCTGACGCAGTGGACGTCGGGCTCGAATGCCATCCAGCTCATCTATCCGCTGATGTCCGGCTTCGCTTTGGTCGGTCCGTTCGCCGCTATCGGCCTTTACGAAATCAGCCGTCGGCGCGAGTTCGGCATGGATACATCCTGGTGGCATGCGCTCGACGTGCGCCACTCGCCGGCGCTGCCCGCGATTGCGGTCATCGGCATCATGCTGCTGGTACTGTTCCTGCTCTGGCTGTTCACCGCGCAATCGATCTACACCAGCCTGTACGGCAATCAGCCTCCGACCTCTATCGTCGGCTTTATTCGCGAGGTGCTGACGACCAGCAAGGGCTGGACACTGATCCTGCTCGGCAACCTGGCCGGGTTCGCCTTCGCCGCGATCGTGCTGGCGACGACTGTCGTCGCCTTTCCGCTGCTGCTCGACCGCGATGTCGGCGCGGTCTCGGCAGTCGAGACGTCGGCGCGCGCAGTTATGACAAACCCGCTGCAGATGGCGCTGTGGGGCCTAATGGTCGCCGTGCTCCTGGTCATCGGCTCGATCCCGCTATTTGCCGGGCTTGCCGTCGTCATGCCCGTCCTTGGCCACGCGACCTGGCATCTCTACCGCAGGGTGGTCGAACCGGAGCGGGCACAGCAGGTCAGACGGCCGATGTAGGCCCGATCAGCGTTGCGCATCGGTTGCCATCTTGACGGCCAGCGCGGTCAGCACCGTGCCCATCATCCAGCGCTGGATCACCAGCCATAGCGGCCGCCCGGCGAGGAAGATGGCGATCGAGCCGGCCGTCACCGCGATGATGGCGTTGACGGTCAGGCTGATGGCGACCTGCGTGGCACCGAGCACCAGAAGCTGCGACAGCACGTGGCCCTTGCCGGGGCTGATGAACTGCGGCAGCAGCGACAGATAGAGCACTGCCACCTTCGGGTTGAGCAGGTTGGTCATCAGGCCCATGGCGAACAGCTTGCGCGGCCTGTCCTTAGGCAGTTCGCGGATCTGGAAGGGCGAGCGCCCGCCCGGCTTCACCGCTTGCCAGGCAAGCCACAGCAGATAGAGCGCGCCGGCAAGGCGCAGCACGTCATAGGCGAAGGGCACGGCGAGCAGCAGCGCGGTGATGCCGAACGCCGCTGACAGCACGTAGAATAAAAAACCGAGCGCCACGCCCCCCAGCGAGATCAGCCCGGCCTTCGGCCCTTGCGACAGCGAGCGCGAAATCAGATAGATCATGTTCGGGCCGGGCGTCAGCACCATGCCGAGGCAGACCAGCGCGAAGGCGAGATGGTTGGCGGGTTCAGGCAAGAGCGTATCTCCGGATGGGGACATTCACCACATGCTTCCCCCACCCGCAAGGGCATGAGGGCAGGAGCCTTTGCGCCAGCGCGCTGCGCCCCTCTGCCTTTACGTCGCTAATCCCATCGCCTTCAGCCGACGATGCGCAGGTTCGACAATTCGTTGGCGATTTCCTTAAAATTGTCGGACAGCGTCGCGCCCGTCGCATTCCAGAACAACTTGGCCGGCTTGCTCGGGTCGGCCGGATCCTTGCGGAAGCGCGAATCCGAGGAACACGCCTTCAGCGCATCGATCGCCTTCTTGTCGCCAGTATCTGTGGGCGACAGGTCGAGGGCCACCGTCATCACCAGAATGTTCGAATTCTTTGCATTGGCGCAGAGCGTTTTCATCTGCTCGTCGAGTGCTGCCGTGTAGTTGGCGCCGGTATAGGTGGTCTTGCCAATATCGGTGCTGGTATTCATGAACAGGCGGGTCACGCTTCCAGATCCCGGATAGGTCAGGCCAGTGTAGCCGTAGGCGGCGTAGGTCGACCTGTTGTTGGCGTAGCTGCCGTCGCTGACGGCGCTATAGGTATTGGCTCCGTCGGTCAGCACCACGACCACCTTGTCGTTGCCCCTCTCGCTGTTCGGCCGGCCATCGGTGAACGGTGGGTTGCTCGATACCGTTCGCCAGCCCCAGGCAATGCCCTCCGGCACGTTGGTGTTGCCGTTCGGCGCCATGGCGTCGATGGCATCCTTGATCTCCTGCTTCTCTGCGTCCTGGCTGACGTCTTTCAACGGCGTGATCGGGTTGGTGGTGCAGGAGGAATTCGGCCCATCGCCCGCGGCTGCGGATTGCGAACCGTACGGTTTTACCAGGAAATATTTGCGCATGTCAGACTGTCGCTGCGAAGCGGTGGGACCGGCGACATAGGGCCAATCGGCCCACCAGTTGTTGCCGTAATTGTAAGACGTGCTGATGACGTCGTTGATGCCGTCACGGTTGAAATCGAGCCACAGAGTGCCAGCCTCATCCGGGGCAAACATCGGCACGAAAAGCGTGGCCGGCGCGGCTGTGTCGGGCGTGGTGTCGTCGACATTGTAGGGATATGGCCGTGCCTCGACGCAACCCTGCCAGCTCGCATAGCGGCTCGTCGTATAAATATATTCCGGTGCGCTCCAATGGCCGTACTGGCAGGTGCCGTTCTTCTTGTATGTGTCGCAGACATATTGCTTCGAATTGGGTACCTCTTCGCGGCCCGATTCGACCGTCATGTCGGCGTAGAGGCTGAAACGCGTCAGCGGCTGGTCCTTGGTCTCGCCCCAGCCGGTGCCGCGCTTGTACCAGATGCCATTGAGCTTCTCGGCATATTTGTCCGGATTGTTGGCTGCACTCATCGTCGTCCAGTCGAAATCTTCATGCTGGATCGGGGAGATGCCGTCCTGATCCATCCAGCCGTCCTGGTCGTGGGTAGGGCCGACATTGACCGAGGCCGCGAACGGCACGAGCGAGAACTGCACCGGTTTGGTGATCTGCTTCATCTGCTGCGCCTGAAGCGCCAGCGTATCGACAAGCTGCTTGGCGGCCGACTTCAGCAGGTCTATTCGCTTTTCGCCGGTGCCGGAGCCGAGATCGGTCATTGAGCCGGAATTATCCAGCACAAGCGCGACTTCGAGGGTGTTCTTGAGGCGGAGTTCCGAACATTCGGTGAAGGTCGTGTCGCTTGCCGTGCCGCCAATCAGCAGGCTGGCGGCCGGGAGAAAATAGGGGTGGAAGGTGAGGCTGGCGCAGAGCTTCAAGGTGCCGCCACCGGCATTGTTGTTGGGCAGCGTGACGGTCAGCGCTGTGTTCGCGGGGTCGATGCGTGCGAGATTGGTTTCGAAAAATGTTTTGGCGTAGGCCTTGACGTCGTCGTCGCTGGCGCCGGCGACGATCTGCTGGGCGGCGGCGAGGCCGGCCGCATCAAGTGCGTTCAGCGTTTCGTGCTTTTGGCGCAGCAACTCCCCGTAATCGACACTGAGCGCCAGACCGGCCATCAGCGGCACAATGGTGATTGCAGTCATTAAGGAGTAGTTGCCACGTCTGTCGTGTCGGAATTTTCCGATTATTGCCTTCAGCATTCCCGCCCCGCCCTATTTTTCCCGGACGATGCCACGCATTTTTAAATTTCCGATTGCTAAAATACGTCCAAGGTCGGTACGGTTTTTCAATCCCCGTTAACCACACGTCCGCAATCGGCAATGCCGCTCCGCGCTCTCCGCGGCAAAGTCCCTAAAAGCGGATAAGGCGCTGGAAAAGAAAAGCTTTCGCCATCACTTCCCCGCCGGCGCCGCGGGCGGCAATCTGGCGGGCACAACGAAAGCTGGTGACAGAGCGAAGCGCTTCGGTTAATCCGGGCCGGCCGCTACGGACCGTCGGTCGCGGCGCTTGCAAGCATCATAGTACAGGGACAACGGCATGGCGGATTCGCCCGACATCATCGGTTCGCTCGCAGACCTGTCGGGAGCCTATTCAGCCATCCTGTGCGATGTCTGGGGCGTGGTACACAATGGCGAATGGCATTTCCCCGCGGCTGCTGCCGCGCTGATCACTGCTCGCGCGGCGAAAATACCTGTCGTGCTGATCACCAATTCGCCGCGCCGCAGCGCCGACGTGGTGGCGCAGATGAACGCCATCGGTGTTCCTTCCGCCGCCTACGATCGTGTCGTGACGTCCGGCGACGTGACCCGCGACCTGATCGCCGAAGGGCCGCGAAAGATCTTCCATATAGGCGCCGATCGAGATTTCACGCTCTATGATGGTCTCGACGTCGAACTCGTCGAGGACTTCGAAGCATCCGGCGTGGTCTGCACCGGCCTGTTCAACGACGAGGTGGAGGAGCCGGAAGATTATGCCGATCTTCTGCGGCGGCTGCGTGCCAGGAACCTGCCCTTCATCTGCGCCAATCCCGACATCGTCGTCGAGCGCGGCGAACGCATGATCTGGTGCGCAGGGGCTTTGGCCCGCGAATACGCGCAGCTTGGCGGGCGCACGCTGATCGCCGGGAAACCTTATGCGCCGGTCTATGACGTCGCCATGAAAGAGATCGCCGATATTCTCGGCCGCCCCGTCGAGCGTTCGCAAGTTCTGGCCATCGGCGACGGCATGATGACCGACATCAAGGGCGCGGCCGATAATGGCTTCGACGTGCTTTACGTATCGGGCGGCATCCATGCCCGCGATTACGGTGAAGCGCTGCAGCCAGACCCGGCCAGGCTCGCGGCCTTTCTCGAAAAATACGGCTACAGGCCGGTCGCGGTGATTCCCAGACTGCAATAAGTTCAGGCCCAGACTGCAATAGGTTCAAGCCATGACGGCAATGTTCGAACGCATTTCCGCAACCGCACCGCTGCCGGCCCATCTGCGCGGCGGCGTGGTGGCGATCGGCAATTTCGACGGCGTCCACCGCGGCCACCAGGCGGTGCTCGAACGCGCGCGCGCCGAAGCGGAGCGTCGCGGCGTACCTGCCCTGGTGCTGACCTTCGTGCCGCATCCGCGAAAAGTGTTCAGGCCGGACATGCCGCTGTTCGTGCTGACGCCGCCACCGATGAAGGCGCGGCTGCTGTCGCATCTGGGCTTTGCGGCGCTGGTCGAGCAGCCGTTCACACGCGAGTTCGCCTCCTTGTCGGCGGAGGCTTTCGTCACCGGCGTGCTCGAGCGCAACCTCGGCATAAGCCACGCCGTCACCGGCTTCGATTTCCATTTCGGCAAGGACCGCCAAGGCGGCCCGGCCTATCTGATGGCGGCCGGCGAGCGCCACGGCTTCGGCGTCACGCTGGTCGATGCGTTTCGCGACGAAAGCACCGAGGTGGTGTCGTCGAGCCGCATTCGCACGCTGCTGTGCGAGGGCAATGTGGCCGAGGCCGCCGGCCTGCTCGGCTACCGCTTCACCGTCGAGGCGGAGGTGATCGGCGGCCAGCAGCTCGGCCGGACGCTCGGCTTTCCGACCGCAAACATGAGGCTTTCGCCGGAAGCCACCCTGAAGGAAGGAATTTATGCTGTCCGCTTCCGCCGCGCCGACGGCTCGCTTCATGATGGCGTCGCCAGCTTCGGCCGCCGGCCGACGGTCGACGACAATGGCGCACCATTGCTGGAGACTTTTGTGTTCGACTTTTCCGGCGACCTCTACGGCGAGATTTGTGCCGTGTCCTTTTTCGGCTACCTGCGTTCGGAGGTGAAGTTCGACGGGCTTGATGCGCTGGTCGCACAGATGAAGCGCGATGAGGCTGAGGCGAAGGCACTGCTCGCCGGCGTCAGGCCGCTTTCCGGGCTCGACGCGGCCATAGCTTTCTGAATCTACTTTTTCAGCGCCAAGCCGACGGCAATGAAGGTCCAGCCTTGGAAAATCAGGTCGACGGCCAGGAACAGGCCGAGCACCCACACGCTGTTGACCGGCCAGCCCATGGCGATGACCAGTCCCGCCAGCGCGCTGATGATGCCGGCCGCGACCACCCAGCCCCAGCCCGGCTGCGGCCGGTGGCTGTAGCCGACCCAGGCCCTGAGCACGCCTGAAGCAAGGAGTGCGACTGCCAGGAGGAAGGTTAGCACCGTCGAGGCGAGGACCGGATTGTCGAAGGCGAAGAAGCCGGCGACGGCGTAGAGGAGGCCGCTGAGCAGCCAATAGAAGAAGCGGCCCCATGTCTTCACGCCGAAGGCATGGATGATCTCGACAACGCCGGCCATCAGCATCAGCCAGCCCACGACAAAGACGGAGGCGACGGTTGCGATGAACAGATTGCCGAAAGCGATGCCGCCGAAGACAAGCAGCAGCACCCCAAGCGCGACGAACCATCCCCACTTCGCCCGCGTCTGGCCAATGGCGTCTTTCAAGGCGTCGCCGTGCAGTGTCATCACCCTTCTCCCTCAAGGTTGCCTAGCTTCTTTGTTCCGGAAGGTAGCGCCGATCGCCTTGCCCGTCCAGCGAGCAGGCTGCGAGCGCCACGCCCCGAGCGATCCGCTTGCCACACTTCCGCTTTGTCCCGAAGAGGCCAAATATCAGATGGAATATTCGACCATATGCGAGGGGAGTGCTAAAGATGACGAGTGGGTTTAGGGGCGACCCGCCGTCTCGTGTATTCGCCATGACGCAAGTGTAACGAAAAATCCCCAGCGCTGGCATTGGCCCTTTATCGATGACGTGCTGCTGTACGCCGTTTTCTACGCTTGATGAGGCTAGGGAAGCAAAATGGGCGACGTGGACGAACACCTCGATCTGACGGAGATCAACGCCGTCCGCAGGTTGTTGACCTCAAAGCCACGAACGGTCCGCTGGGACGAACGCCGGGCACGGCTCGACGAGGTTGGTTCGGTGTGGCCGATTGCCGAGGACATCCGATGCGAGGATGTGGTTTTCGATGGCCTCGAGGGAGAGTGGTCCCTGGCGCCTGGGAGTGACAGGGATAAGGTTCTGCTGTTTTTCCACGGTGGTGGCTACTGCTCCGGCTCTCCTAAAAGTCATCGTCGAATGGTGACAGAGGCAGGTCGGGCAATGGGAATGCGCACTCTCGCGATCGACTATCGACGCGCACCGGAACATCCTTTCCCTGCGCAACATGAAGACGCACTCACCGCATGGCGCTTTCTGAGGCGGCAAGGGATCGCGCCGGATCGCATCGTGGTTGGCGGAGACAGTGCGGGCGGCAACCTCACCCTGTGCCTGGTCAGTATATTGCGCGCGGCAGGCGAGCCGTTGCCGCGATGTCTTTGGCTGGTTTCGCCCTGGACGGACCTTTCGATGTCCGGCGCGACACTATCAACCAAGGACGCAATCGACCCCATCATCCACGGGGCGTATTTGGAGGAACTGGCAACCGCCTATGTTCCCAATGGCGTTGGTCGGCGCGATCCCCTGATCTCGCCGTTGTTCGCCGATCTGAGCGGATTTCCCCCAATGCTTATACAAGTCGGTTCGGCCGAGACGCTGTTGTCGGACGCAACTCGGCTCGCGGAAGCCGCTGGCGCGACTGACGTCAAAGTACGTCTCGAAATTTGGCCGCATATGATTCACGCTTGGCCGGTTTGGAATGCGCGGTTGAGTGCCGGTCGCCGCGCTCTTCACAGCGCGGGCATGTTTGTCCACGAGTATTTATAACCCTTGCCGAGGCAACTGCTGGCGCATTCCAGACGTCTTGATCTGGGATCTTGGTGCGCCAATACGATTCGTTGCTATGCGGAAAACAGGGCCAACGCCGCCAATGTTACGGATATTAAGTCAAACTTTACCGAAATGGCGCCATGGCTTGGATGAAGGCTGGTTGTATCGGCCAATGCGTTCGACGTATGGAGTAACGATGCGGTCAGTCCCGACGATCCCGACGGTCTTGGCCGCATTCATGCTCGGCACCTGCGGCGTTGCCAAGGCCGGCGAGGGCACCTTCGGCTGGCTGTCCGGAGACTGGTACCTGACGGTCGGCGCCACCGGCATGGTCGCGCCGAATTTCGAGGGCGGCAAGAAGTACCTGCTCAGCGCCTCGCCGATCATCTCGCTCGGCAAGGCTGGTCCCGCGGCGCGCTTCAACTCGCGCAACGACAATATCTCATTGGCATTGATCGACGATGGCGGCGTCCGCGCCGGCCTGACAGGCAAGTTCCTGTTTTCCCGCGATGGTGGTGACGCCGACGAATTGAAGGGTCTCGACCCGGTGCGCTGGGGCGGCGAGGCTGGCGGCTTCTTCGAATTCTATCCTTTGGATTGGCTGCGTGCCCGCGCCGAATTGCGGCACGGCATTCGCGCCCATAACGGCTTTGTCGCCGACATCGCCGCCGACGCCTTTTACGATGTGACGCCCGACGTCAGGATTTCCGGCGGGCCGCGCGTTTCATTCGCCTCATCGGACTATTTCGACGCCTATTATGGCGTTGATGCCAAGGAGTCACTGGCCTCGGGGCTCAGCGAATATCATCCAGGCGGCGGGGTGAAATCTGCGGGCCTGGGCGGCGCGGTGACCTGGAAGGTGACCGAGCCGATGACGGCCAGTCTGTTCGGCGAATATTCCCGCCTGATGGGCCCGGCCGCCGATTCCAGCCTGGTCAAGGAGCGCGGCTCCAGGGATCAGTTCATGATCGGCGTGTCGACGACCTATCGCTTCGATTTCTCGATGTGAGCGGGCGGGTTGTGCACGACGGAGAGCCGCAAGGCTCAGACGACTATGCCGTAGCCGATCCGGTTGAGTTCCTCTTCCACAAGCGTGGCACCTGTTGCAGACTGAAGGAGATCGATGGGCGCGTCGTTGAGAACCCGACTTCGCTTACGCAGCCAGCGTTGCGCCTTTTCATGGTTGCCAAAAACGCGATTCGCCATCGTTGAAATGCGTTCAAGTCGCAAGGCGGACTCGGTAGTCGTCAGGGTCACATTCCGTCCTTCCAGCGCGCTAAACTGTGAAATGTAAACCGAAGATGCTGGTCTCTCGACGCCATCTACCGACAAACATAGGCGCAATTGGTGTACGCTCCTAGCGGAAGCATCAGAGTTCGGGCTTTTCAACATCGCCTGTCTCAGTTAAAAGCCCAGCCATGACGAGCTTTTCGCGCCTTCTCGCGACTGCGATACGAATTACAGGCCCGGTGTTCCGGGCGGCTTGACCGCCGCCGGAGCCGCCGGGAATCTTGCGCGCGGCCTCTCGCGCTTTTTCCAGATCATGATAGTTCAACGCCCGGGCTCTTTTGCCGACGGGCAACGCATATGGCAGACGAATGACTGATACCGAGACCGCCGAGACGATCGACTATTCCAAAACGCTCTACCTGCCGCAGACGGATTTTCCGATGCGCGCCGGTTTGCCGGAAAAGGAACCGCTGCTGGTCAAGCGCTGGCAGGATATGGACCTTTACCGCAAGCTGCGCGAAGACGCAGCCGGCCGCGAAAAATACGTGCTGCACGACGGCCCGCCCTATGCCAATGGCAACATTCATATCGGCCATGCGCTGAACAAGATCCTCAAGGACGTCATCACCCGCTCATTCCAGATGCGCGGCTATGACTCGAACTATGTACCCGGTTGGGATTGCCACGGCCTGCCGATCGAATGGAAGATCGAAGAGCAGTACCGCGCCAAGGGCAAGAACAAGGACGAGGTGCCGGTCAACGAGTTCCGGCAGGAATGCCGCGAGTTTGCGGCGCACTGGATCAAGGTGCAGGGTTCCGAATTCCAGCGCCTCGGCGTCGTCGGCGACTTCGACAATCCCTATACGACGATGGCTTTCCACGCCGAGGCGCGCATCGCCGGCGAGCTGCTGAAATTCGCCATGTCCGGCCAGCTCTATCGCGGCTCCAAGCCGGTGATGTGGAGTGTGGTCGAGCGCACCGCGCTGGCCGAGGCGGAGGTCGAATACCAGGACTATGAGTCGGACACGATCTGGGCGAAGTTTCCGGTCGTCAGCCTCGCTCGCCAGGTCATCAACATCGATGATGGGCAGCCAGCCCTGGATCCCAAGCTGACGCAGACGTCGCTCGATCTGCTTGATGCCAACGTCGTCATCTGGACCACGACGCCGTGGACCATCCCCGGCAACCGCGCCGTCAATTACTCGCCGCGCATCAACTATGGTCTCTACGAGGTCACGGCGGCCGAGAACGCCTTTGGCCCCCAGCCCGGCGAAAAGCTGATCTTTGCCGAGAAACTTGCAGACGACGCTGCCGCGAAGGCCAAGGTCACCCTGAATCGTCTTCGCAGCGTTGGCGCCGAAGAGCTTGGAAGTCTTACGCTTTCTCATCCCTTCAAAGGTTTGAATGGCGGCTACGAATTCCCCGTGCCGATGCTCGCCGGCGATCACGTCACCGACGACGCCGGCACCGGATTCGTCCACACCGCGCCGGGACACGGCCGGGAAGACTTTGACGCCTGGATGGATGCTGCCTCTGATCTTCGCCAGCGCGGCATCGACACTGCGATCCCCTTCACGGTCGACGATGGCGGCTTCTTCACCAAGGACGCGCCGGGCTTCGGTCCGGACCGCGAGGGTGGAGCGGCGCGCGTCATCGACGACAATGGCAAGAAGGGCAATGCCAACCAAGCTGTCATCGACGAGCTGATCAAGCGCGACGCGCTGTTCGCGCGCGGCCGGCTGAAGCACTCTTACCCGCATTCCTGGCGGTCGAAAAAGCCGATCATCTTCCGCAACACGCCCCAATGGTTCGTCTATATGGACAAGGAGCTTGGCGACGGCACGACGCTGCGCAGCCGCGCGCTGAAGGCGATCGACGATACCCGCTTCGTGCCCGCCGCCGGCCAGAACCGCATCCGCGCCATGATCGAGGAGCGCCCCGACTGGGTGCTGTCGCGCCAGCGCGCCTGGGGCGTGCCGATCGCCGTCTTTGCCGATGCCGACGGCAATGTCCTGCGCGACGAGGCGGTCAACCAGCGCATCATGGACGCCTTCGAGAAGGAAGGCGCCGACGCCTGGTTCGCCGCCGGCGCCAAGGAGCGTTTCCTCGGCAATCACGATGCCTCGAATTGGCGGCAGGTGATGGACATCCTCGATGTCTGGTTCGATTCGGGCTCGACGCATGCCTTCACGCTTGAAGACCGGCCCGACCTGAAATGGCCGGCCGACGTCTATCTCGAAGGCTCCGACCAGCACCGCGGCTGGTTCCACTCCTCGCTGCTCGAAAGCTGCGGCACCAGGGGCAGGGCGCCCTACGACACCGTCGTCACCCATGGCTTCACCATGGATGAGGAGGGGCGGAAAATGTCGAAGTCGCTCGGCAACACCGTCGTGCCGCAGGACGTCATCAAACAGTCCGGCGCCGACATCTTGCGGCTGTGGGTGGTGACGACCGATTATTGGGAAGACCAGCGGCTCGGCAAGAACGTGCTGCAGACCAACATCGACGCCTACCGCAAGCTGCGCAACACCATCCGCTGGATGCTGGGCACGCTTGCTCATGACAATGGCGAGGAGGTGGCGCTGGACAAGATGCCGGAGCTGGAGCGGCTGATGCTGCACCGGCTCGCCGAGCTCGACGAAGTCGTACGCTCGGGCTACGACGCCTTCGAATTCAAGCGCATCACCCGCGCGCTGCTCGACTTCATGGTGGTCGAACTGTCGGCCTTCTATTTCGATATCCGCAAGGATGCGCTCTACTGCGAAGCGCCTTCCAGCGTGAAGCGCAAGGCTTCCGTGCAGGTGGTGCGCCATCTCTTCGACTGCCTGGTGAAATGGCTGGCGCCGATGCTGCCTTTCACCATGGAAGAGGCTTGGCTCGACCGTCATCCGGATGCCGTCTCGGTGCATCTCGACCAGTTCCCGGAGATCCCGGCGGACTGGAAGGACGAGGCGCTGGCGGAGAAGTGGCGCAAGGTGCGGCAGGTCCGCCGTGTCGTCACCGGCGCGCTGGAGATCGCCCGCGCGCAGAAGGTCATCGGCTCTTCGCTGGAAGCGGTGCCGGTCGTCACTCTCGACGATGCCCTACTCGAAGCGGCGATCGCCGATGTCGACATGGCCGAGATGGCGATCACCAGCGATCTGGTTATCGCGCACGGCAAGGCGCCGGCGGGCGGCTTTACCCTCGACGACGTCAAAGGCGTCGCCGTGGTCGTCGAGAAGGCGGAGGACCGCGGCCTGGTGAAATGCGCACGCTCCTGGCGCTACACCGCCGATGTCGGCTCAGATCCGGAATTCCCGGATGTTTCGGCCCGTGACGCAGCTGTCCTGCATGAGCTGAAGGCTTTGAGCCGCCTTTAAGGCGGTGCACAATTGCCACGGCGGGCGGCCGATCGGCCCCCGTGCGTTGCCCTTAACGAGTGGTTGAGGTAAACACGCGAAACTCCGGACGACAAATTGTCGCCGGAATTCCGTCGGAAGAGCATAGGCGATGGGGGCCGGACCTTTCTTTGGCCGGCGGCAATCGAGAGGCTGTCTACAGTGGGACTTTTTGGCATGACCGAGAGAACTTACGCGCGCGTCGCGCTGCTGGCGCCGCTTGTCGTATCGAGCCTCGCCTTGTCCGGCTGCATGGGCTCGCCCACCTACGGGACCGACAAGACCGCGGGCGCGCAGCTTGCCGGCGACCTCACCGGGGCTTTTTCCTTCGCACCCAAACGCAAGGATAGTATCGACTACAAGCCGCGCCCCACGCTGGTGAAGCCAGGGCCGGGGCAGAAGGAAGTCTTGCCGCCGCCGCAGGAAAGCATCGAGACGGCGAGTGCCGAATGGCCCGAATCGCCGGAGCAGCGCCGTGCCCGCCTGCGCGCCGATGCCACCCTGCATCAGGACGACCCTGCCTACCAGGCGCAGGTCATCGATGACGTGCAGACGGATCCGGCGTCGGTCAAGGCCGCGCTGAAGCAGTCGGGCTCGAGCCACCCGCCAGCCTGGACTCCGGCCGATTCGGACAAGGACCGCGCCGCGGAAATCATGCGCCGCCGGGCTGAAGGCAAACAGGGCGACCCGACCACCCGCAGATATCTGAGCGAGCCGCCGGTGCAATACCGCGCTGCCGCCGACACTGCGCCGCAGGGTGACCTCGGCGAGGACGAGTACAAGAAGGAACGCCGCCTCAAAAGGGAGGCGGCCGCCAAGAGCAAGAGCAGCGGCATGTTCGACTGGCTGCCCTGGTAGACTGACGGCGCCAGAGACGTTCTGGCCTGGATTGGCTGAACTGGATTGGCTGACTTGGATTCGGTCCGTCTGCCGAACCAGGAAAATCAGGGTCCGCGTCGCTCGCGAAAAAAGTCCTTCAGCAATGCTGCTGCAGCGTTCTCGGCCATGCCAGGATAGATGTCGGGCACATGATGGCAGGTCGGTGACGTGAAGAAGCGAACGCCATTGACGACTGCGCCGCCCTTCTCGTCGGCGACGCCGAAATAGAGCCGGCGCAGCCTGGCGAAAGAGATGGCGCCGGCGCACATGGTGCACGGCTCCAGCGTCACATAGAGATCGTGGCCGCTGAGCCGCTCGCTGGAAAGCTTGCGGCAGGCCTCGCGGATCGCCAGCATCTCGGCATGGGCGGTCGGATCGGCGAACTCGCGGGTGCGGTTGCCGGCACTCGCAACGACCGTATCGCCGCCGACGACGACCGCGCCAACCGGCACCTCGCCACGCAGGGCGGCGGCTTCGGCTTCTTTCAGCGCCAGCGCCATGAAATCCTGCCGCCTCACGCGGTTTCCATTCCGATTATCTCCTCGCCACTAGAGCGCGATCCTGTTACTACCCGCGCAAACGAGCAAAGGCCACATGGACGACAAAAACAAGAAATTCCCGCGCAAGGCCGGCCCGAAACCGGCGGGGCCGCGTGGTCGCGATGGCGCTCCCGGCAAGGGTGGCAAGCCGTCCTTCGGCGTCAAAAAACCCTACACTCCGCGCGGCGATCGGCCGGCGGCGGCCGAAGGCGAACGGCCGAAACGCGACTTCAAGCCGAAGCGCGAAGGCGACCGGCCGTTCGGCAAAGGGCCGCGTCCGGAAGGCAAGCCTTATGAGAAGCGCGAAGGTCCACGCAAGCCTTATGCACCGCGCGGCGATCGGCCGGCGGCGGCCGAAGGCGAACGGCCGAAGCGTGACTTCAAGCCGAAGCGCGAAGGCGACCGGCCGTTCAGCAAAGGGCCGCGTCCGGAAGGCAAGCCTTATGAGAAGCGCGAAGGTCCACGCAAGCCTTATGCACCGCGCGGCGACCGGCCAGCAGCTGCCGAAGGCGAGCGGCCGAAGCGCGACTTCAAAGGCAGCGAGAGGCCATTCAGCAAAGGGCCGCGTCCGGAGGGCAAGCCTTATGAGAAGCGCGAAGGTCCGCGCAAGCCCTACGCGCCCCGCGGCGACCGGCCGGCCGCTGCCGAAGGCGAGCACGGCGACAAGCGCTTCGACCGTCCCAAGCGTGACTTCGGGGATCGTCCTAAGCGTGATTTTGGCGGCGATCGGCCGCAAGGGGCACAAAGGGCACAGGCGGCATCGGAGGGCGGCTTCAAGCCGCGCCCGCGTCGCGTCGAGGTAACGGAAGAAGCCGGCGAACGCATTGCCAAGCGGCTGGCGCGTGCCGGCCTGGCCTCGCGCCGTGACGCCGAGGAACTGATCGCAGCCGGCCGCGTCAAGGTCAATGGCAGGGCGCTGACCTCGCCGGCCTTCAACGTGATGCCCGGCGACATCATCCATCTCGACGGCATGGAGATCCCGCCGATCGAGCGCACGCGGCTGTTCCTGTTCCACAAGCCGGCCGGCGTGGTCACCACCAACCGCGATCCCGAAGGCCGCAAGACCGTCTTCGACGTGCTGCCCCCCGGGCTGCCGCGGCTGATGACCATCGGCCGGCTCGACATCAACACCGAAGGCCTGCTGCTGCTCACCAATGATGGGGGCTTGTCGCGCGTGCTCGAACTGCCGGCGACCGGCTGGCTGCGGCGCTACCGCGTGCGCGTGCACGGCAAGGTCGAGGAAAGCGCGCTCGCCGGCCTGCGCGAAGGCATTGCCGTCGACGGTGTCTTTTATGGCGCCATCGAGGCGACGCTGGACCGCGAGCAGGGTTCGAATGCCTGGCTGACGCTCGGCCTGCGGGAAGGCAAGAACCGTGAGGTCAGGAACATCCTGGGCTCGCTCGGTCTCGACGTGACGCGGCTTATCCGCATTTCCTACGGGCCGTTCCAGCTCGACGATTTGCCGGAAGGCCATGTGTTGGAGATCAAGGGCCGCGTGCTGCGCGACCAGCTCGGCGAGCGCCTGGTCGAAGAGTCCGGCGCCAATTTCGACGCCGATATCGCCAAGCCGTTTTCCAACAAGCCGGTCAGGCGTGAGCGGGAGGAGGAGCCCGAGCGGCCGAAATTCACCCGTGACGGCGAACGCCGTCCGATCGGCGAGGGCGGCCTGATCAAGAACCGCAAGCGCCGCGAAGGCAGCCGTGATGAAGCACTCGGCAAGCTGTCGACAAAACCGGAGAGGAGCTTTGGCGAGCGTGGCGCCAAACCTGAGCGCAGCGACTTCGGGGACAAACCCCGCGGCGACAAGCCTCGTGGCGGCTTCGGCGGCAAGAAATCCGAACGCGAGCAGCGGCCGATCGAGCCGCCGGGCCAGCGCAAGGCCAATGTCTGGATGGCGCCGGGAGCGCGGCCGATCGGCAAGGGCAGGGCGGAGGCAGACGCCGCCAAGGCGGCGGAAAACAAGGCGCGCAAGGCCGCTTTCAAGCCGTCTTATGGCAAGCCCGGCGGTGCAAAGCCGTTCGGCAAGCCTCGTGGCGAACGTTCGGATAGCGGTGGCGACCGGCCGCGTGGCGGCCCGAAAGGAAGCAATGCGGATCGTCGGCGGTGAGCTTCGCGGGCGTCCGCTGGCGACGCCCCGCACCTTTGCCATCCGCCCGACGACCGACCGCACGCGTGAGGCGGTCTTCAACGTGCTGGCGCATCGCTTTCCCGAAAAACTGAACGGCGCGCGCGTGCTCGACCTGTTCGCCGGCACCGGCGCGCTCGGCCTCGAAGCGCTGTCGCGCGGCGCTGCCTATGCTGTCTTCATCGAGGAATCCACCGAAGGGCGCGGCCTGATCCGCACCAATGTCGAGGCTTTCGGCCTCACCGGCCGCACCAAGATCTTCCGTCGCGACGCGACGGCCTTGGGCGAGGCGGGCACCATTGCCGCATTCGGCCTCGTCTTTGCTGATCCGCCCTATGGCAAAGGCCTTGGCGAACGCGCTTTGCGCTCGGCCAAGGCCGGCGGCTGGCTCGCCCCCGGCGCGCTCTGCGTCGTCGAAGAAGCGGCGGCGGCGACGTTCGAGGCGGGGCCGGGCTTTTCGGTTGTCGACGAGCGCAACTATGGCGAGACGGTCATCCGCTTCATCGAGGTTGGGTGAGGCCCCGCAATTGGCGAGGAAGCAGCGCCTTCAAAATGACGAACAATTCGCTTTGCCTCGACCAGCAACCCCGCCTATCGTTCCACCCCAAACCGGAGCCATCTATGACATTTCAGGCTGAATGGCTGCGCGGAACGCTCTTGGGACTGGCCCTGGTGATGGCCGCGCCGGCTCTGGCGGACAACAATCCCGACGACGGCGCGGTGACGGATTTCCTGCTCGACAACGGCATGGAGGTCGTTGTCATCCCCGATCACCGCGCCCCGATCGTCACCCATATGGTCTGGTACAAGATCGGCAGCGCCGACGAGCCGCCGGGCAAGTCCGGCATCGCCCATTTCTTCGAGCATCTGATGTTCAAGGCGACCAGCAACCATGCGGCCGGCGAGCTCGACCGCGCCGTTGCCGCCATCGGCGGCTCGGACAACGCCTTCACCTCCTACGACTACACCGCTTTTCATGAGACAGTGGTGCCGCAGGCGCTCGGTGAGATGATGGGCTTCGAGGCTGACCGCATGCGCAATCTCATCCTCAACGACGATGTCATCAAGACGGAGCGCGACGTCATTCTCGAGGAGCGCCGCTCGCGCATCGATTCCAATCCGCAGGCGGTGCTCGACGAAGAGATCGACGCCACGCTGTGGCAGAACCAGCCCTACCGCATTCCGGTCATCGGCTGGATGCAGGAGATGGAGAAGCTGAACCGCACCGACGCGATGGCCTTCTACAACAAATATTATACACCCAATAACGCCGTGCTGGTGGTGGCCGGCGATGTCGAGCCGGAAACGGTCAAGGCGCTGGCCGAAAAGACCTATGGCAAGATCGCGCGCGGCCCGGATCTTCCGCCGCGGATCCGCCCGATCGAGCCCGAGCAGAACACCAGGCGCACGGTGACGCTGACCGACGGGCGCGTCAGCGTGCCGAGCTTTACGACGCAGTGGGTGGTTCCGTCCTATCACACGGCAAAGCCCGGCGAAGCCGAAGCGCTCGACGTGCTGTCCGAAATCCTCGGCGGCGGCAACCGCAGCCGGCTCTACCAGGAGCTTGTCGTCAGGCAAGGGATAGCCGCCGCGGCCGGCGCCTTCTTCCAGGGCACCATGCTCGACGACACCAATTTCACCGTCTATGGCGCGCCGCGCGGCGATGCCAAGCTTGCAGACGTCGAGGCCGCGGTCGACGCCGAGATCGCCCGCATCGCGAAAGACGGCGTCACCAGCGATGAGCTGGAAAAATCCAAGGACCGTTTCGTCCGCTCGATGATCTTTGCCCGCGACAAGCAGGAGGACATGGCCAACATCTACGGCTCGACGCTCGCCACCGGCGGCAACGTCCAGGACGTCCAGCAATGGCCCGACCGCATCCGCAAGGTCACCGCCGACCAGGTCAAGGCGGTCGCTGCCCGCTATCTCAATCTCGACCACGCAACGACCGGCTATCTTCTGCCGCAAACCCAGGCTGGGAATTGATTTGATGATGAACCAGCACGGTCCCGCTCTGCCTTCTCCCCTGGGCTCCTCCCCTTCTCCCCTTATGGGAGAAGGTGGCCGAGCGAAGCTCGGTCGGATGAGGGGTGTTCCAGCTTGGCACCAACGGCACTCCGTCCAACACCCCTCAACCGTCTCGGCACTTCGCGCCGATCCACCTTCTCCCACAAGGGGAGAAGGGAAGCACGCGCGCTCCGGCCCTCTTCTAGCGACCCTCATCCTCTCCCTCGTCTTCCTCGTCCTGCCGGCGCTTTCGGCTCGTGCTGCCATGAACATCCAGGAGGTGACCTCGTCGAAGGGCATCACCGCCTGGCTGGTGGAGGATTATTCGGTGCCGATCGTCGCCATCCGCTTCGTCTTCGATGGCGGCGCGACGCAGGATCCGCCCGGTAAGGAAGGGCTCGCCAACCTGATGAGCGGTCTGTTCGACGAAGGTGCCGGCAACCTCGACAGCGAGGCCTTCCAGATCAAGCTTGACGATGTCGGCGCCGAGATGAGCTTCGATGCGCAGCGCGACGGAATCTACGGCTCGATGCGCATGCTGGCCGAGCAGCGCGACGGCGCCTTCGACCTGCTGCGCGTGGCGGTCAACCAGCCGCGCTTCGACCAGGTGCCGATCGACCGCATCCGCGCGCAAATCCTGTCCGGCATCATCGCCAACGAGCGCGATCCCGATACGCTCGCCCAGCGCAAATGGCTGGACGCGATCTACGGCAGGCATCCCTATGCGCGGCCGGACCAGGGCACCAGGCAAAGCATCGCGACGATCACGCCGTCCGATCTCAGCGCTTTCCACAAGGCGAATTTCGCCCGCGACGGTCTGCATGTCGCGGTGGTCGGCGCCATCGACGCCGAGACGCTGAAGCAGAAGCTCGACCTGGTATTCGGCAGCCTGCCGGAAAAGCAGGCGCTTACGCCCGTTCCCGACATCGACCTGAAACTTGGCCAGCAGCTCGAGGTCGTTTACGACCAGCCGCAGGCCTCGCTGCAACTCGCCTATCCCGGCGTGAAGCGGAACGCGCCGGATTTCTTCGCCGCGGTGCTGATGAACGAGATCCTCGGTGGCGGCACTTTCACCTCGCGGCTGTTCGACGAGGTGCGCGAGAAGCGCGGCCTGGCCTATAGCGTCAGCTCCGACCTCGTCGACCACCAGCATTCCGAGGCGCTTTCCATCACCACCTCGACCCGCGCCGACAGGGCGGCCGAGACGCTGGCCGTGGTGCGCGACGTGGTCAAGCGCATGGCCGAGGAGGGGCCGACCGAAGCCGAGCTGGCGGCGACCAAGAAATACATGATCGGCGCCTATGCCATCAACAATCTGAATTCCTCCGGCGCGATCGCCGCAACGCTGGTCGAGATCCAGCTCGGCAAGCTCGGCATCGACTACATGCAGCGCCGCGCCGCGCTGATAAACGCGGTGACGCTGGACCAGGTCAAGGCAGCGGCGAAAAAGCTGCTCTCCGCCGAGCCGGCCGTCATGGTGGTCGGGCCGAAGCTCGGCGCGGCCAACAAGGGATGAGCCCTAGCTTCGGCATCGCCTTTGGCGGCGGCGGCGCGCGTGGGCTGGCGCATATCCACGTCATCGAGGTGCTGGACGAACTGGGCATAAGGCCGGCGGCAATCGCTGGCTCGTCGATCGGCGCCATCATGGGCGCCGGCATGGCCTCGGGCATGACCGGCAAGGACATTCACGACTATACGCGCTCGATCCTCGGCCGCCGCGCCGAAGTGGCGACGCGCATGTGGCGGGCGCGGCCCGGCACCTTTGCCGAAGCGTTGCAGGGCGGCTTGCGGGTTAGCCAGTTCAATGTCGAGCGCATCCTCAAGGCGTTCCTGCCCGATGCCATCCCCGAGACCTTCGCCGAACTCAAAATACCGCTGAAGGTGACGGCAACGGACTTTTATGGCCACAAGCTCGCGGTGCTCGACGAAGGCGAGCTGCATTCGGCGCTGGCCGCTTCGGCGGCGATCCCGGCGGTGTTCCGCCCGGTGATGCGCGACGGCAGGCTGCTGATCGACGGCGGCATCTACAATCCCGTGCCGTTCGATCTGATCGAGCTCGACGCCGACATCATCATCGCCGTCGACGTGGTCGGCGCGCCGACCGAGGCCGGGCGCAAATTCCCGACCTCCGTCGACCTGATGTTCGGCGCCACGCAGCTGATGATGCAGTCGATCATCGCCAGTAAGCTGAACCAGAGCCGGCCCGACATCCTGATCCGGCCGGCGGTGTCGAAATACCGCGTGCTCGATTTCATGAAGGTCGAGGCGCTGATGGCCGAGACGGTGGCGATCAAGGACGAGCTGAAGCGCGAGATCGAAAGGGCGGTCGAGGCGCGGGCCAAGGCCGAAGCCAGCAAGCGCACCAACCGTCTCGGCGGATGACCGTAATCAAGCGCTTGGCGTCAGCGCCCGCTGGCCCATGAGCGTGTCGACATCAGGCGGGCAGGGGCGGTAAGTTTGGGCGCGAAGGCCGGCGTTCATTCGCGCCCCCCTCTGCCCTGCCGGGCATCTCCCCCACGAGGGGGGAGATTGGCTGTCATCGGCGCTTTCGCCTATCACCAGCATTGCAGGATCGAGCGCCGAGGCTGAAGCTTCCGATCTCCCCCTCGAGGGTCGAGATTGGCGGCCATTTCAGCCCCACTTCATCTCGCCGGTGGCAACCTTGGAGCCGATGTCGAGCGCAACGCCCATGCCGAGGCCGGGGAAGCGGGCTTCCATGGCGCTCTTCAGCGCGGCCGCGTCCTTGGCTTTTGCCAGTTCTTCCTCGAAGGCGATGAGATAGGTCTTGGTGTGCTCGACGCCTGAAAGGTCCGTAGCGGCCTCAGGCATCATGTGCCCGGGCACGACGATCGCCGGCTTGCGCGCCGCGATCTTTTCGAGATTGGCCAGCCAGGCGGCGCGCAGTTCCCTGGTCGGCGTGTCGGCGGTCCAGACATGCACGCCGGCAAAGATCACCACCCCGCCGAACACCGCATTCAGCGACGGCACGAAGAGATAGCGCCGGTTGGCGAGGCCTTCCGCGGCGACGATCTCTATGCTCTCGCCATCGACGCTGAGCGTCTTGCCGTCGAAAGCTTCCGGGATGACGACGTCGGCGAGCGCCTGCGGGCCATTCTCCTTGAGCTGCGGCCCCCAGACGGCGAGCTTCTTGTCGACATTGCCGTTGATGGCGGCCACCGTCTCGGCTGCGGCGATCACCCGTGCCTGCGGGAACGCCTGCCTGATCGGCTTGAGGCCGAAATAATAGTCCGGGTCGGACTGGCTGACATAGATGGTGGTGAGCGTCTTGCCCGTCGCCTTGATCGCCTCGGCCACTGCCCGGCCGTCGGGGTAAGTGAAACCGCCATCGATCAGCACGGCCTCAGTGGCCCCGGAGACCAGCACCGGGGCGCGAAAGAAGCCGTTTTCCCCGGCGGGAAAATGCTTCCAGGAAAGGCCGCCTGCCGCATGGCCAAGCCCGGCGGGAGCAAAGACCGCGGCAGCGCCGGCGGCGAGGGTGGTTTTCATGATGCTTCTCCGTGTGAACATGGATGTCTCCTGGGAATGCGGAATTCGGCGGCCTCGATGCCCGCAAGATGGCAAAAGCGGAATGCATATTGAAGGCCGACAAAATAGACGTAATGTATGCTTTCGCCTGACAATGAGGCTGCATCTGCCATGAGCCACGCATGAACCTGAACCGGCTGGCCTATTTCGCGGCGGTGGTCGATGCCGGCTCGTTCACGCGGGCCGCCGAGCGGCTGGGCATCACCAAGGCGGTCGTCAGCCAGCAGGTGGCGCGGCTGGAGCGCGATGTCGGAACGACGCTGCTGATCCGCACGACGCGCCGCGTCCATCCGACCGAGGCCGGCCGGACATTCCATGCCCGCTGCCTGCAGGTTCTGCAGCAGGCCGAGGATGCCTTCGACGAGCTCGCGCAGGCCGCCGCCGAGCCGACCGGCACGCTGCGCATCGCGGCGTCCAACGACTACGGCACGTCGGCGGTGGTGCCGGTGGTCGCCGCCTTCAGCGCGCGCTATCCCGCCTGCCGGGTGGAGCTGACGCTGGGCGACGAGACGATCGACCTGGTTTCCGGCCACATCGACGTGGCCATCCGCGTCGGCTGGCTGGCCGATTCCAGCCTGCAGGCGCGGCGCATCGGCACCTTCCAACAATTCATGGTGTGCGGCGCCGGGTTTGAAGGCCGGTTCACCGCCGGCGAACCGCAAGACCTTGCCGGGCTGCCCTTCATCGCCAACATGGCGCTGCGCGAACCGCTGCTATGGCAATTTTCGCGCGGCGACGAGCAGCAGGCCGTGCGCATGCAGGCAACGATTTCAATCGACGCAACGCCGGCAGTGCTGGCGGCGGTCCGCGCCGGCGCCGGCCTCTCGGTGCTGCCAGACTTTTTGGTGCGGGACGAGCTGGCCGCCGGGCGGCTGGTGCAGATCCTGCCCGAGTGGCGGCTGCCCTCCGGCGGCATCTACACAGTCTACCCCGCCGCCCGCTTCCGCCCGCCCAAGGTGACGAGGTTTGTCGAGATGCTGATTGCGGCCGAGCAGAAGCTGGAGGCAGGCGGGCGGGGGCGCTGATGGGCGAAGCAGCGATCTCCCCCCCAACGGCAGGGCTATCGCATAGGGGGGCCCCCTCATCCGGCCGCTTCGCGGCCACCTTCTCCCCGCTGGGGAGAAGAGGCTGGCGTCAACGCCGGCGACCTCCTCTCCCCTCGGGGAGAGGTCGGATTGCCCCGAATTGCCCTTCGCAATTCGGTTGGCAATCCGGGTGAGGG
>NZ_JAMYKU010000047.1:0-28923 GCF_040317575.1 Mesorhizobium sp. M1423 | reverse complement strand
GAGGCCGGACAGATGGCAGCATCCGACATCGTGCCTACCGCCAAAAAAATCGCTTGCGTCCGAAGGGGCGTCCACAGATGCCATTCGTCGCGAGGCACATAGAACGCCTGCTTCCGGCCCAAGATTGACAACGGAATATCACTGCCTCTTTGGATGCAGATGCACGTGGCGCATTCTCATCCGGAAAACAAGGATGGTCTTTCGTTCGCCGCCCACCGCGCGTCAGTTCTTGACCCCCACTCGAGCGCGCAGCGTCGCCGTGACATGATCCTCGCGCGGTTCAACGAAATCGATAGCGTCACCATTCCTCGATTGAAGGCTGATCGTCATCCAGTTCTCGCCACCTACTAGGACGCGAGTGACAAGCTCGGCGACTTGACTGGCCTGCTGAACAGTCGCCGGATCGAGTTTGAAATCGTCATCAAGCAGCGTGCGGACGTCCCATAGAGGGACGGTCCCATCGTCGACGGGGCTGCGTCGCATCGCTCCCGTAAGGATACCTCCATCGATCGCGCAGGACAGCGAAGACATCTTCAAGAAACTCAACCGATGGTCAGCACGCGCAAGATCGGCAGCAACGGTCGCGATATGCAGAGCAGCTAACCCAGCCTCGGGGGTACTCCATTGCTCAGAACGCTCGCGCAGGCGCCCGATGGTGTGATCGGAAAGGTAAACAGATGGGACGACATCAAAAGCGTCGCGCTTGCTGCGTTTCGTTGTCAAGGTGGCGCATAGCGCAGTTACTCCGCTTTCGTGCTCCAGCCCTTCAAGCGGATGGCTGCCATGCACCAGCATGCGCAGATCGAATATCGATGCCTGCCGGCTGCCTTCCGAGAATAGCGCTATGCGAAAACCACGATCAGAGGGAGGGAGGCGCTCCAGACGCGTGGCAGCGGCATCAAGAAGCTTTACCCGTCGCGGCGGCGATCCTTCATCCATGAACGCATGACGCAACGCTACTTGCGCATCGCGCCACGTCGTCGCCTTGCCGCCGGGATCGAGCGCAGGCGCGCCTATCCTCTCTCGTCGAGCAATCTCGTAAGCGAGATTTTTCGCGTAGATGCGCGCTTCCGTACCAAGTTTGCCAGGTGACTGTCTCATGACGGCATCCATAGCGCATTCCCACCATTTGGGTATAGGCGAGCGGATCTTGGCTCGGCGGGATCGAGAGGCGACACTGCGGAGCGGGGCGGATAGCGCGCACGTCGCGCGAATAAAAACAGAGCGCCCCGTCGCTGGGACGCCCTCATGTCGGCCTTCGTTGAAGCGAGTAGCCATGGGGAGTTCCTCTCGTTGAAGGAACTTCATCGTCTGATAGCAACCTTTACCTGCTCACGGACGATGATTTACCGCAGCCCCACAACTAGGCGACCCTCCCGCGGAGCGGGTTTGTACATGAGGCGCCTTGCGCCCGGCAGCCTTGGGGCCGCAAGGGGATAGGCAGCTTCAGGCTGCGGTTCCTCAAGAGCGGACATTCAGGTTGCGCGGGCATCGTCGTGAGATGACCGATGCCGGAAGCGAGGTCCGCTCGTAAAGCCGGCTGATGAGATGGAAGAGCAACTGCCCGCCGGCTTGGGCGAAGAGCTCATCGAGCACGACGAAGCCGAGCCGGCCCAGCTTGCTAAGCGCAAGGTTGCTCGCGCAGTTTCTGTTGACGAGTCTCAGGCCCCTGTCAACGCACCATGGACGAGTGCGCGCAGCTCTTTGCGCACCGGAATGGCGCTTGAAGGCAGCAGTTGCGTGAAGAGAATGACAACCATGTCGTCGACCGGGCTTACCCAGAAGAAGGTGCCTGCCGCCCCGCCCCAGCCATAGTCGCCCACTTGCGCCGAAATTTGTGCCTTAGCCGGATCGAGGACGACGGAGCCCAACAAACCGAACCCGACGCCGTCAAACTGGGTTTCGGCCCAAACTTCGGTTGCCATCGAGGCAAGATCTCCCGGTAGGTGATTGCACGCCGCCAATCTCAAAGTGCGGGGACTGAGGATGCGTTCGCCGTTGAGTTCACCTCCAGCCCGCAGCATTTCGGTGAACCGCCAATAGTCGTCGATGGTTCCAACGAGCCCGCCTCCGCCGCAGAACGTATCAACCTTGCCTTGCCGCCACTCCGAAACCTCCGGCGCTTCGTGCAATGCCATTCCGCCAGCCATAGCCTCATAGAGCGGGGGAAAACGGCTGATCTCAGACCCCGGCACAGAGAAGCCGGTGTCGGTCATGCCGAGGGGCTCGAAGATGCGAGTCGCGAAGTACTTGTCGAGCGTCATTCCGGAAACGACTTCCACGATGCGGCCGATGACATCGGACCCGGTGCTGTATTGCCATTTCGTGCCCGGCTCCCATTCCAATGGCAACTCGGCGATCCTCCGCACCATCTTGTCGAGCCCACCGTAAGCAAGGGCGAGGCCGAGTTTTTCCTTGGCATAAGCTTCACCGAGCAGTCGGGGGTTCGTAAAAAGGCTTAGGCCAGATGTGTGGGTCAGCAGATGGTGGATCGTTATCTTCGTTTTGATGGGCACTGTTTGGTCCAGCGACGTTGCGCCCGGTATCAGAAGTTGCCTGTTTTTGAATTCCGGCAGGTAAGCGTCGACCGGATCGTCGAGATGCAGGCGCGCCTCCTCGTACAGCATCATCAGCGCGACGGCGGTGACAGGTTTGGTCATCGAGTAGATGCGGGCGATGAGGTCGCGCTGCCAAGGCCGCTTGGCTTCGACGTCGGCGTGCCCGGCGCAGTCGAAAAAGGCGAGTTCTCCATGACGCGCGATGAGCACCGCACCACCCGGCCAGCGCCCGGTGTCGGCATATCGCTGCATCCACCGCTTCAGTCGCGCCAGCCGCGCCTTGTCGAAGCCGAGGTCCGCAGGATCACGAACTGGTTCGCTACCAAATTGATTCATCGCGCAAATGTCCTGTCGCAGGCGAAGGCCCTTTGGACAATCCTGCGCTCTCCCCGCATTATTGCCAATAGTTGCCTGCTTGACCTCCAGTGAAGCTGCAGACGACGTCTGCTCTCAGGAAGCCCAAATGCGGTCCCCTACGGCAAACTTTGGGCGCAAAGCAGCCATTCAGGGCTCGATGTGCGAAGGTTGATTTCGGGTCAAGGCCGCCATTCCCCCGGCGTATCCACTGACTGAATGTCAGGATCGCGCCAATGGCAAACCTACGATCTCAAATCGCAGCACCTAGGCACGATCAAAATTTCATGAAACGACATGCGTTTATGGATCAAGCCGGCGGCGTAGCCATGACAATGGCGCGATCAAGCAGAAGAGGGTGTATCCCAGGGTTCGCGCCAACCCACGCAGCAGCAGCGGCGCAGGTTTCCAGGCGCGATTGGGCGCAAAGGCCCCGTTGGGGCTAAAATGCGACAGCGGATGCGTTAGGAAGCTATGCCACAGGCCTCCATCTGCGATCAGCAAGCGAAGATTATCAGGCTCGAAGAAGTCCGAGTGGCCGAAATCCATATTTCGAACGTTGAGAATGGCCTTCGCGGCATAGCCGGCCCTTCCGCCAGGTCCAGCGCCCGGAATGACATATTGCGAGAACGGCACGGCTTTATCCTTCGCCGCGACATGATTGAGGACGGCTTCCACCCGCCCGCTAGCGATCTGACGCTCCCAATCGAAATCGGGGCGTACGATGCTCCCCGCAGTGATAATGCGGCCGAACTTTAGGTCCTCAAAATCCGGATTCTCCAAGATCAGCGAAAGGAGATGCGTGCCGAAGCTGTGCGCGATGATGTCCGGACGCGGAGGACGTTGCCTTTCAATCGCCTGCTCTATCGCAACCCTGATTCTCTCGCCGAGCCGCTTCGCCAGCCTTCGATGAAGCCATCTCGCCAGCACGTCGATCGTCGCCCAGCCATATTTGTAGATGAGCACCGGCGCCGAGTAGCGAAGTCGATTGGCGATCTCCCAGCTGAACTCCTCCTGCCATTTGGCGCGGCTGTTCATGCCATGGATGACAATCATCCATCTTATGTCGCGGCTGGTTTGGCCCTCAAGCCGGTAGAAATACTCGACGAGGACCTCCTTGCCTTCCTGCTGATAATCGGTGTGGCAATAAGGACAGATTGCGTAAGGCGCACCGGCCGGGCTCAGCATCCTACTGCACTCGGACACCGGACAACGACAGGCCTTGATCCTGCTAACCGCGGCCGACGCCACGGCCTCGTCGAAAAAGGCTTCCAGTGCCTTGTCCCCAGCGGGCACGCCGATCGCCTGAGCGAATTGCGCCGGCGAGAATTCCAGACCGTCACCCTGCTCCAGGCGCCGGGCGATTTCCGCCCTACAGCGGCTCTCGAGCGTTTTCGGCGCACTCATGGCTCGCTGTTATAGCCCCAGAGGACCTTGAGGATTTGAAACACGTCCGCTCGCTTGCATTGCGCCCAAATTCGGAGCCTTGCCTCGGCGCCATAGACCTGGACGGCAATGCGTCGGCTCATCCCGTGCTCCTCGGCAGCGAAATGAAGCATGCCCAGCGCCCTGTCAAACTGGCTTGCATCCACTGCATGAAGTACGACGCGAACCGGCTCCACCGACTCAATGCCGCCTTCCGGCAAGGTGGATGCCATCTCAACATAGCCGCTGTCGAGCTCGAAGCGCGTCGAATGCAGGCCCTTATCTTTGGTGGCTGCGACCTTCACCGCTTGGCTGAGCGGTATCCGAGTAAAGGGGACATCGGAACAGCCGATCGCCGCCAGCGCCGCGCAGATGTCCGCGAACACGGCATCATGGTCGATCTCGGTGTTGCGATGGATCAGGATTGCGCAATAAGGATCGCCGAAGCGCCATTCGTATCGAACGATGCTGCGGTCAAAGCGCTGGCGATAGGCATCGAACCGGTACCGCTCGAGCCCTTCATCCGAGAAGAAATCCTTTGGCCTCCAGCGATTCCACCCTTCCTTGCGCTGGTACCAGACCATTGAAAGGCCGACGGCGTCTAGACCGATATGCTTTAGCTCGAGCATGTCCGGAAAATCGAGGCTGGCGGTCGCACCCAGGGAGCCGGCGTGCGGGCTTGCGGCGATGCCGCCGGCGAGCGCGGCAGCTTCGGTTTGCGGCGGCTCGACGAGGTAGAGATGCTGGTCGCCCCATCCCTCAACCTCCGCGAGCCATGCTTCCAACACCTCCTGGGTAATGACGTCGTCATCGATGGCCGAAGCGAGATTGATCGCGAAATCCTCCTTCGTCGTCCCGATCATTGCGCCGCTGCTCCGGAGCAGCTCCTTGATGAAGAAATTTCCCTGGGCGACGGCGATCCGATGCCCCAGCTCCTTAAGCTCCGGTTTGGTCAGCTGTTCCGTGGTCATGCCTCCCTGATAATGCAAATCGTGATGACGGATCGCGCACGACGCCCGCAGTTTCGGCCTCAGCAACAAGGCTCAAGACAACATATAATGATTCTTAATCAGGCGCGAATATTATGAATACACGCATCACTGTCGATTTGAGCCCAATTCAATCACGATTTTCCAATAATGCTGGTCCCTAACTGTTTGGCTAGACTACAGAACAGCAGATACCCGAAGGTGCAGCCAAAAGATACGATTCAGTGAATCTGCAGCATATATGCTTCGGCTCAAAAGCGAACGTTGCAGGATCCGCTTGTAAGGACTGTACCGCACCAGGGACATTCGATCAGGTTCTCCGAAGCCGACGTTCCTCATACAGCTGATGCGACCCGAACAGACTTTCTCCAATTTAACACCTTCTTGCGACGCCATTGAAGCTAGCTTTCAAAGAGGTCATCGGAGACATAGCCAACGGCCCAGCTCACCCCGCACTAAGCTGCTACATGCGGCTGACCCGTTGCCGTGGGTCAATGTGGACGACCTCTCCGGCTTCGCCCAGTTGCTTCCCGCCTTGGAAGCTGTAGACGAACTGGAGTTGGTGGTCGTCCACTCCCCTCTTCGCCTTGGCCGGTTTTGGCGGGCGAAGTTGGTCTAGGGGCGCTGCCATTGGCAGGCGGGGCTTGATCCCCGAGAACAACTCGGAGACGGGCGCCAGCTGGATGCGTGGAAACGACCCATGTGCAGTTTGGACAAAGCCCGCCGATGCCGCCTCGACGCGCATCGGGCTGGTAGGATGGCCTAGGGATACAAGGACGCCCATCTCCGCTTTCTCGCGCTCGATCACAGCTCGAAGGTCCCGCACCGCCTGGACCCCTATCGTCCCGCCGCCCTTAACGGATGTGATGACGCGGCCAACTCCTCTCGGTCCGTTGAGGAAGAAGATTTCACCGTCGATCCCTTTGTCGGTCCCTTTTTTCCGTTCGCGGTATTGCTGTACGCCGAATAGCCAATTCGCCCACCACTGGAATTGGTACTTGTCGCGCCGGGCAAGGTCGTGAGCTGCAACTACATCGCGAGGACGTCCCTCTACTTCGATCTTGAGGTTCGGAAACTCTTCTGCGATCCTCTCCTCGATGACTGTGATGGCGTGATGGGTTACGTCGATCCCGACCCATTTCCGGGCCAACTTCTCAGCCGCATGGACGGTGGTCCCACATCCACAGAACGGATCAAGCACGACATCGCCTTCGTTCGACGCGGCCAGGATAAGCCGCTCTAGGAGCGAGAGCGGCTTCTGTGTCGGGTAGCCGAGCCGCTCACGGGCTTGCGAATTAATCGGGTGGATGTCAGTCCACACGTCGCCAATCGCGACGCCCGAACTGTCGTCCAGATACCGCTTCTCGCGCGGCACACTCCCCGGCCGGTTTTGCACAACGCGCCCTTCGGCAACCATGCGTTCCATGCGGTCACGCGAGTAGCGCCAGAACCGGGAGACGTCCATGACCTCATAGTAAGGATTGCCCTTCGCCGCACCTCCAGGGCCAGTCATGTCCCACAATCCGTAGCGACGTCCGTCCGCGTCGACGTGTGGATACTTGGCGTCGACGTAATCGTCGCTCAGTGGAGTGAACACCGGCTGGAACGTCGAAGCGGGCGTCTTGCGAAAAAAGAGTATGGTATCATGTACGCGGGGGAAGCGCTTGGCTCCCTGCGAATGATCGCTCTTGGAACTAGTGCGCTTCCAGATGATCTCGTTGGTGAAGCTCTGAAACCCAAAGATGGCGTCGAGCAAGGTTTTCAGATAGTGGCTCGCAGTCGGGTCGCAGTGCAGATACATTGATCCGGTTGGCTTCAGCGCAGTGTAGTTCGATCAGCCTAACCGACATCATGGCCAAGTAGGCCATCAAGTCGTTCTCACCCATAGAGGATCTAAGGGCGCCCAGAATGCGGGCGGCGCCACTGCCCGAGCCAATGACATCCGCATATGCAGATTCTGCCGACTCTCCCCATCGCCACGAGTCCTAAAAGGCTTCGAGCTGGGCGTCTGGAACTATTCCTGCCGGAGACCTAAAGAGGATGTTGTATTGGGCTTTTGAATTGAAGGGCGGGTCCAGGTAGACGAGGTCCACGCTCTCATCCGCGACATGGTCGCGCAGGATGCCAAGATTGTCGCCGAAATACAGCTTGCCCATCGCCTGCCCACCAGAGGGACACTCATAGCGAACTATCAACAAGATAAGGTTAACGGCCGAAGACTCTATATTGAGATCTTTGTGAAAAAGATCAAAAAGACATTGTAGTTCGTGGCGAGCCGATCTCGACTCTCGTAATAATTCACTGGGGGCGTCGCAGATCACGCTATGCCTGATCGCGGGACGTGGCGTTGAGCATATGTGGTCGTCAGTTTCTCATGGTGAATAGCGGCGATCGACTGAGCCGAAGGGGATCGGAGTGCGAGAAACACTGCAAGAAGTTATAGCGCTGCAGGCAACGTACAGCGCGAGTAAGACGCCGGATATGGGCAGGCGCGGCGTTCTCATCCGGAAGACGCTCCCAGCAGAGTTGGCGTCCCGTGGTGCGGCGCTTAGGGCGGCACTCGGCAAGTACGGCGCGGATGCCAGATCGGAGGGCAAAGACAATCAAGGCCAGATGTCTCGCATCCCATGGGTGCGTTGGTTCTCTGAATCTCGGTCTCCGTCCGCTACGAGTGGCTGGTACGTCGTCTATCTCTTTCATCCCGACGGATCGGGCGTGTCTCTTTGTCTTAGTCATGGTTCTACCCAGATCGTTGGAACAGGCTTTGTAAATCGAAGTGACGCCGAGGTTGCCGAGCTTATGAGTTGGGCGGCGAGCGTCCTTGGATCGGAGTTCGAGGCGGATCCTGGCATCCGCCTCGGTGTAGACCTTGGGACGTTCGATCTTGCCCGCGGCTATGAGCGAACGACAGTCGCCTCCAAGTTCTATCCGAACGAACGCATCCCGACTGACGATGTCCTGTTCACCGACTTCGTGCGCTTTATGGGGCCATTGGCCAAGCTCTACGAGGCGCAGGAGTCTGGTGTCGCCCCCGGTAGCATCAGCGCCGAAATGCTGGGGCTGTATGATGACCTCGAGAAGTTAGCCTCACCGGTTAAGGAGCGCCCTAAGGGTCAGGGACGCATGAGCGCCCCAATGCGAAAGCTTGTCGAACTTCACGCGATGCAAATTGCAGAGCGATGGCTGAGGGACGAGGGTTTCACCTACAAGAACGTGTCGGCTACTGACAGCTGTGATTTCCGCGCGCAACGTGGCGGCGAAGACTGGGCTATTGAAGTGAAGGGGACCACGGGAGGATTAACCAGTGTACTCCTGACCCGAAACGAGGTCGCACTTCATAGAACCAGCCATCCGCGCAACGCTCTGTTGGTGGTACATGGGATAAAGCTCTTGGAAGGAGAGACCCGCCCGAAAGGGGGCGAGCTGGCGGTGTTCTCGCCCTGGCAAGTTGAGGATGACCGCTTAAGCGCACTCGCTTTCGAGTACCGTCTACCTATTTGAAGTGCCGTTGAGTCCGTGCGGCATCACTACCGAAAAATACTCAACGGGCTGATCTTGGGCGCTGATCAGTCCATTCCGACCCTCTTATGACCGTGGTCAAGGATGATACGCGGACTTATTCGCCCCATGTCTTTACCACAGGTTTTGTTACCGTTGATGGGCAGCACGGGGACGGGATGGGCCTTGAGACGACGGTTGATCCAGCTCTTATCCGCGGGTTTGTTACCGCACTTCCATAATTCGTCTTGCGCTTTCCCTGTCTAGGTTCGGGCGTTGGGCCATGGGTCCAGCCACATAGGGTCCGACGGGAATTCCCACCGTGGCCACATTCCGTCTCCGTGCTGCTCTTGATTCCGCCGGGAGACCCGGCGCGGGCCTGCCTTCAATCCGGCGGCCCGCCGCGATAATGCGTTAATGCGGCCCCAATCCTGGGCAAATTTTTCGATCTGCTTAGCTAGACTGGAATTCAACGATCGAATTGCATCAGTGAGAATGTTTGCGGCTTCGCCCGCGATGAGACCGCTACTACGGAGCTGCTCCCTGACCCTCCGTTGGAAGGGAGGCGAAATCAATTCCACCAAATGGGCAGTTCGGATCTCCTCGTCTAGCCGCTGGAGATCTCGTACATTAACTCGTGGATCCCTCCGCCGCTTTGTTCCCAACAAATAGGGAGCCAAAGTGAGTAATGCGGCCATTCTTGAAACTGATAAGGCATGGAAGTGACGGACCGCCGCGGCGATGTAAATCGTCGTCGACCGATTCCGCAAAAATACCCGTTTCGTCGACGGCCTCGAGCAGTTGTTCGCCGTGACCTCCGATAGCGCGAAGGAAACAAATCTCGGCCTTCATGTGCAGGTCTGCGGGCGATGATTATGAAATCGCCGAGTTGGTTAACATGACCTTATACAACTTGCTTGGTGAAGGTGGCGTCCTTGATTTTGAAGAACACACGCGCCTTTCCAGAAGAGTTGCGAATAATTCTTACATGATGCATTCCGTCTGGAAATTTCACGGGTTCGAGCTGGTTATTGCCTAGAAAGCCCTGCCGACGCTCGATCCTGTCCATCACGTCGCCCTTATAACGCTGAATCTGGTATGAGGTGTGGATAGCCAACTTCCCCTGACCGTCATATTGCTGGAGAAATTCGACCAAATACGAGGGCAACCCGTCCTCCCCGACGATTTTTTGTATAGCGGTCAGCGACGCGATTGAATGGGGGCCCGCCGCCGCTATGACATCCAATTCCTGGTCCCAGGCAAACATTGCAAATGACATTTCACCCGTTTCAACTTGGACTGTAGTCTGGTCTATACTTGATGGTGCGGCAACGGCGATCCGCCTGTCTCCAACCCATGCTGGAGCTTCCAGCTTGTTCTCGATCGATTTCAAGGACAAGCGATGGAAGACGAAACAGCGCTGCCAATCATTATAGAGGGCCTGCGGTATCGAAAGCTCGAAATGTTCCAGATACTTATTGCGAGCGCCAAACATTCGAGCGCGCTGAATGTAAGTGTCTTGCTGCAGTTTATTGGCTACGTCGCGAGTAAAGAACATTGACAATAGATTATCGAATGTGACACCCCGCGAAACGATGTTGCCGCCCACGTAAAAAGTAAATGGCGAGCTTGGTTTGGTTGCGCTACCGGTTAGTGCGTTCCTGTCTCGGGTGCTGTTCAGCACGAAAAGTCGGGTTTTTGAAATGTTTCCGATGACATAGGCCGCAAGTGCGTTGGCGGAATCAGCTGGATAAAGTTGCTTCGCAACGTCGAACGCTTCCTTTGCAAGGGCCACGAAGACGGGGCCAACATGGCCACGCAAATCCTGAATAAGCTTTTCGATTGTGGCAGTGTCGACTTCGTGCTGGGCCTTCTTGCCGCTGGTGTGGAATAGCATTGAATAATTGTCTGATGTATCGCCCTGGTTGAGTTGTGCCACGGTTACGCAGAAGCGGATGATCGCGCTGCGCGCCTCGGTCTCGCTTCCTCCATTTGCAAGCCATACCCTACGAAAATTGACGGAAGTTTCCAAGTTCTGCGGAAAGAACGTGTCTTGACCGGTGTAGTGAGTATGGGCGGGGAAGCGCACCCAATGCTCCGGCTTGTTGTCGAAGGTGTGGTTGAGATTCAGGCGGGCAGGCGTAGCAGTAACGCCAATGTAGATGCCACTCTTGCCGATCAATGTATCAATGTATTCGTTGATTGGCGTTTTCGTGCCAGAGTTGATTTTCGAGTTAGGCGATGCGAAGTCGGCTTCATCGTCAATGACGACTACCGAGTCCACGCTCTGTCCCTTCTCACGGGCGTCATCGATTGCTTCCAGCAATGCTGCTAAATTGCGCCCATTCTTCTTACAGAAGATGATGGCCTCCTGGTCGAAGATGCCCTTCTTAATCGCCTCTACCGAATTTATGGGAGCTGGCGATAAGCCGGATGTGCTGAAACGGTCCAGGTTTTGGGCAAGAAGATCCACACTGTCGTTCATCAGGTGGACAACCACCTTATTTCCATCATCCAGAAGCTTTGCAGTCAGACAGATCATCATCTCGGTCTTCCCGCTCTGAGGGTCGCCGTAAATGACAAAGGCAGTTTTGCCACCACCCGCCAAATTCTTCAAAGAGCCTTCGACAGCCTCCTTCACAAATTCCGACTGCAGCCCTTTGCTTTCCATTGCATCGAGTTGCTTTTCGTAGCGGTTCTTTAGGGACGCAGCGCTCTTGATTGCCTCAAGGTCGAATTGCTCACCGTCCATACCAGCTCCTCTCTGCCGTAAGCGAACGCAAGGATTAATTCAGCTATGATTACATTCAGTTGGAACAAAACGAAGCTAGGCAGCCCGTCTAAACGTTTGGATGACCTCGGTCCTCATTCGCTTCGCCAGCTTGTCACTTGTGAGCGGGAGATATCTGCTTGCGTTCGGTAATTCGCGTTCGCACTGTGCCACCAACAAGAGTCCTACCTGGGCGGCAGCTGCGGCAACAGCATCCGAATTCCCAATATAGCATCCGCGTAAACACGAATTGCCTACGATGAAGGTTGCTTGTCCCCCAGACCGTAATACCCGGGAAATCTCCGCGAGCAGACGCCGGATGTCCTGAACATAGCGGTCGATCATATTCTGGAAGCGAGGCGGCAGTCTTTCAATGTCACCGATGGAGCGCCTGACGTCGGTAAAGGCTTCGGCCTCGTCCTTGCTATCCGGGCTGCGCTCGGTGCCTATACCGTTGGACCTGATTGTTCGCAGATCACCAAGCTTGTGGCCCAGCCATATGAGCGACAATCGATGACCGCGCAGATAATCGATCGCATTGAGGTAGGGTGGAGATGTCAACACCGCGTCGACACTGCCGTCTTTCAGTTTGTCCATGCACCGGGCATCGCCGAGTCCCACATGCACGTTCCCCGAGGGCGGTGCTGCCGAAAGACGCGTACGTATCAGCCCGATAGATTTCGCGAACCCGTCGGTGACATTGTAGCTGGTTTCGTCGGTAACCTTGTGGGGGCGGCTATGCGAAACGTCCCGGGCAAGAGAGGCGCCAGATTCCTTGGTGATGATGATGCGGCTTAGGGCGAGGCGCATCAAGTCGACGCAGTTTTTCTCATCCTCAGCCGTCGCGGAGCGTTTCCAATCCTCAAGAAGGTAACAAAACTTTCGAAGCTCGACGCGCTGGCGTTCGCCGAACCAGTATTTGCTAAAGTCGAGTGTTTCCGGGTCACTGTCCATCCAGTCCAGAATGATTTCATCCCGATCGAGCTCCTTAGCCCGGGCAAAGAGCTCGGTAGACATCTCCAATACCAGTCTGTCATCAACTGGCGTTGTCCAAATACGGGTCATCAATACCGCCAAAGGATCCACGTCGAAACCGAGGGCAATGTGGCCAAGATCCGAAGCCTGCCGGCAGACGGTCCCCGAGCCGATCATTGGATCGAGAATGACGCTTCCTACCGGCAGGCCCGACAAGGCGTCCAGTGCGATTTCTGGCGCCATGCGAGCAGGAAATGGATGAATCGGTTTGATCATGTTGGCTGCGCGCCTTGTATCCGAGTTGGCATGCTCTGTCCCTCCCAAAAAAATGATTTATTTGTCATCCACAGTAATTTTGTTGGGCCGCCCCCTTGATTCAAATGCATCTAACGTAGAATACACGGTAGACATAGAAAAATCTTGAAGTAATGAATTATTCGTGCGGTTTAGGCAATGCCAACATGTGTTCCTGAAAAAAACGCAATCTTCGTCTTATGGATTCTCGGCCGCCAAGGGCGTCACAATTTCGGACTACGGGCTTCAACGCTCGCATCTGCGATGCTCTATCTATATTCTTCCTGACGAGTCTCAATTTCGGGATCTCTCCTACCCACGCAATCGCGATTTTTTGCTCCGAAAGCGCCTTCGTCGAGTTCTCCGCTGAGGGCGGTCACAGTGAATCCATCGAGGGACGAAACCAAGGCGACAATTTCGCCGCCGCCAATCGATAACGCCAGAAAAGGCGGACGCCTGAATTGGCATTGGTTCGGCGAACCATGACTCGATGGTGCCCTCGGACGCGAAGCTGCTGTTGCTTCGGAAAATTTCGACTGGACTTCATCCCGAAACGAAGCATTGGTTGGTGCAGCACGGCAGAGAACAGCCGACTACGAAAAGCCTGCATAATCTCCAGCCCGCCAAACTAGCGGGCTTCGATCAGTACAAGCGCCGGAATGGTCCGAGCCTCGAACTGACGGAGAATTGAAATGGCTATCCTCAATAACATCACTTCCAAGGCCGACAACGTCGAGGCCGCCGAGACGGCTTCCACCGTCGACAACAGCACCCCAACCCGGAAGCTGCGCGAGAAGTCCGGTGTGACCGTCTCTTTGATGGTCAAGAAAGCCAAAGACGATGTTCCTGCGGCGCCTACCAAAACCGACATCGTCCTCAAGAAGCTGAAGTCGGCCAAGGGCGTTACCATCCGGGCCCTGATGGATGCGACGGGATGGCAGGCGCACTCGGTGCGGGGCTTCCTCTCCGGCACCGTCAAGAAGAAACTTGGCCATGAAGTGCTCAGCGAAACCGGCAAGGACGGACTCCGGCGATATCGCATTGTCGAGGCGAAGACCGCCGGTTGACTTCGATGCGCAAGCGACTCGATTTGGATAGTGAGATCGCCGCGCTCGGCGATCTCACGCGTGATGAACTCACACCAGCCTGGACAAAGGCTCATGGCTGCCCGCCACCCAAAGGGGTTAAACGTGGGTTGCTTGAGCGGTCGGCTGCCTGGCATCTCCAGGCCAAGCGATTGGGTGGTTTGACTTCGACCGTCAAGAAAACACTCGGGACAGGCAACGCGCGTCGGACCAATGTGAATGGTATCCAACCGAGCAATACTGGGCCGGATCGCCGGGACGGAGTTCCATCAGTCCGGCCAGCGTCATCGGATAAGGCACTGACGTCGCCGCCACGATCTTTTCCGCCAAAAGTCGGCTCCCGCCTTATGCGGGAATGGAATGGCCGGATGCACATCGTCGAAGTTGTCGACGACGGCTTCGTGCTGGACAGCAAGACGTACGGATCGCTTTCGGCTGTCGCGCGCCGAATTACCGGCGCCCATTGGTCTGGCCCAAGGTTCTTTGGACTATGACAGCGACCCCTCGCCTCACCTGTGCAATCTACACTCGCAAGTCGACTGAAGAGGGCCTGGAGCAGGAATTCAATTCGCTCGATGCCCAGCGCGAAGCTTGTGCGGCCTTCATCGCTTCGCAAGTAGGTCTTGGCTGGAAGCTGGTGCCAGACCACTACGATGACGGCGGCATTTCGGGCGGCACGATGGAGCGCCCTGCCCTGCAGCGTCTCCTTCAGGACATCCGGGATAAAAAAGTGGATGTGGTGGTTGTTTACAAGATCGACCGCCTCACCCGATCGCTGATGGATTTTTCCAAGATCGTTGAGATCTTCGATGCCAGCTCCGTCTCGTTTGTCTCGGTGACGCAGCAGTTCAACACCACGACCTCAATGGGCAGGCTCACACTCAACGTACTTTTGTCCTTCGCTCAGTTCGAGCGAGAGGTCACAGCCGAGCGTATCCGTGACAAGATTGCCGCGTCGAAGAAGAAAGGCATGTGGATGGGTGGCGTGGTGCCGCTCGGCTATCGTGTCAAAAACCGCAAGCTTGTGATTGATGAAACTGAAGCGCAAACGGTCAGACACCTGTTCGCCCGCTATCGCACCCTGAAGTCGGTCCGGGATCTTGTCGACGAGGTTGCGAGTGACGGGCTCTCGACACGGTCGCGACAACGCAGAGACGGATCAGTTGCCTTTACCATGCCGTTTGGTCGCGGCAACCTCTACCACCTTCTTTCGAATCCGATCTACATCGGCAAGATCAGGCACAAGGATCAAGTCTACGATGGAGAGCACGAGCCGATCGTCACGTCGGCCACGTTCGAGGAGGCCCAGGCACTTCTCGCCTCTCAGGCGCCGCGGCGGCGAAGCGCTTCCAATCTCACGCAACCTCATCTGCTCACCGGTCTGCTCTTTGATGAAGCCGGCGAGAAATTGCGATCGGTTCATGCCAACAAAGAAGGTGTTCGCTACCGCTACTATGTCTCGAAGCAATTCGTCGACCAGCGCCGAAAAGGCTCAGAAGGGTGGCGTCTTCCTGCGCGGGCTGTTGGATCAGTTATTGAGCATCGTCTTAATCGGATTCTCAGCGATCATGCCCAACTGTCTGATTGGATTCGGCAATGGGCCAACGCTGGCGAAATCCACTCCGCGATGCGGCGAGCCGAAGAGATGCGACTGTGTTGGGTGTCAGACACTGCGGACGCGAAGCGATCTCTGCTCCAAAAGATCGTTCACAAGATCACCCTCAAGCCCGGATCATTGACCATCGAACTGGATCGCCGCTCGCTATCGGAATTGCTTCTCGACCGGATTCTGCCACCCAGCGATGGCGCCCAAGTAACTTCCATCGAATGTCCAATCGGTATGAAGCGGCGCGGCGTCGAAACACGCATCATGCTAATGGACGGCTCTAACAGCAACCGAGAACCCGATGGCGCTTTGATCGACCTTCTGCGTCGAGCCCACTTGTACCTAGGCCAACTTACGGACGGAGCCAACCGCAGCCTGACCGACATTGCCATGCTCAACGGCACCGATACATCTGAGGTGAGCCGCCTCCTGCCCTTCGCTTTCCTGGCTCCAAAAATTGCGGCCAGCATCGTTGCGGGTGATCAACCTGTCGAACTGACGGCGCACAGGCTCTCACGGGTCTCGGATTTGCCGCACGCCTGGGGTAGCCAGGCCACTCTCCTCGGCTTCTGACAGCATCACCAATGCATCTGACCGCAACGCCGACCATCGCTTTGCCAAACACTTGGCTACGGAATTCGCCCGACAGAGACGGACGACCAAAAGTGAGGTGTTTTGGGCGCTCACTGCGGCGTCTCAGCCAAGTGTTGCCGACTACTCGGTGCCAACCCACGGAAATGTCGCCGCTATTCTGAGACCGCCGAAAAAATGGCAAGTCGGGAGGACTGAATGGTGGGCCCGGAGGGACTCGAACCCCCAACCAAGCGGTTATGAGCCGCCGGCTCTAACCATTGAGCTACAGGCCCCACGGCGTTGGATTAGTGTTTTTCCCTGAACCGCACAAGGCTTTCAGAGCGGCTTTCCGAGGGGGCTGGCCGAGACCGCCCAAATCAGCCCATATTGATAACCTATTGCACGTCCCCCATTGGAGCCGCTCGACACTCGGCAGTCTTGGGATCGCAGATCGAGGAGATTTCATGACCAGACGTATTTTGCCACTGGCGATTGCCGCCGCAATCGCATTTCCGGCGATCGCCGGCGCCGCCGATTCGCCGCCGCCGCCGCGCATCGTCGTCACCGGCGAAGGCGAGGCGGCGATAGCACCCGATCTGGCTCTGCTGACGCTCAGCGTCATGCGCGAGGCCAAGACGGCGCGTGCCGCGCTCGATGCCAATAACGACGCCATGGCCGCGGTGATCGCGGCAATGAAATCGTCCGGCATCAAGGAGCGCGACCTGCAGACCGCGGGCATCCAGATCAACCCGCGCTATAACTACACCAACAAGCCCGACGGCAGCCAGGAGGCCGAACTTGTCGCCTATCAGGTGACCAACACGCTTTCGGTGCGCATCCGCGACATCGACAAGACCGGCGACATTCTCGACAAGGCGGTGTCGCTCGGCGTCAACCAGGGCGGCGGCATCTCCTTCTCCAACGACGATCCGGCGGCAGCCGTCACTGAAGCGCGCAAGAAGGCCGTCGCCAATGCCATGGCCAAGGCCAAGACGCTGGCCGAAGCGGCCGGCGTCGGCATCGGCCGGGTTCTGGAAATCACCGACCAGAATTTCGCACCGCCGCCGATGCCAATCAACGCCAAGGCTTTCGATGCGGCCGGCGCATCGGTCCCCGTGCAGGCCGGCGAGAATTCCTATACCGCGCAGGTGACGGTGACTTTCGAACTGAAGTGATCGTCGATCGCAGCGCATAAAAAACCCCGGAGGACCGATCCTCCGGGGTTTTCGAGCCGCACCTTTCCGTCCTGGCGGAAAGAGGCTCCGCTACTTTACCGGCTGAAAGACGCCGGCCGCAAAGCTTCGACGGGCTTAGCGATAGATAATCGGACAACCGCGCTCGTTGGCGAATACGATCACCACGCGGTCGCCGTACTGGCGGCCAGCGACCTTGACCGTGCGGCGGTTGATGTCGACGATGCGGGCGCGGCGCAGGCCCATACGTTCGGCCTTGTCGAGGGCACGCTCCGGCGAACAGGAGCGGCGCCAGTTGCGCTCACGGCGGTGTTCGCGATAGTAACCATCATCTTCGTCGCCGGTATAGACGCCGACGCGCGGATCTTGGTTGTTGCCGAAGCCGAGATAGATACTGTCTGCATGGGCTGGGATGGCAGCAAGCGTGCCAAGGCCGACAAGAGCCGAAAGAGCCGCCGTCTTGATGGTGTTGAACATTGTCTTCTCTCCTTGTTTGAGGGTTTCCACCCGTTTTCGTCGAACCGATGGGAGGAGAATGCACCCGCCTGTCTGAATTTTTTGCGAACCGGCCGTTCATCTCCGGTTCATGCGGCAGAACCGGGATAGTCTCTCGCTTCCGGAACCGGTGCTATGGACGGCGGTCCTACATAGGGTGGACCGGCATGGGCGGATAGGCAACGTCCGTTTTGCTGTCGGTTCTGGGTCCTCGATTCCGGAGTAAATCCTAAGGCTCGTCTGCAAGCATATGGTCGAAATAATCCTCCGGCTCGGCAAGCTCCGTCTCGCTGGCGCTGACCCGGCCGCGCATCGAGATGCCGGCCTCGTGCACAGTCTCGTCGCTTCCCGACACCAGCCTGTGCCACCAATAGAGATCGCGGCCCTCGGCAACCAACCGGTAAGCGCAGGTCTTGGGCAGCCAGCTGATGGTGCGCACATTCTGCGGCGTCAGCCCGACGCAATCCGGAACACGCGCCAGCCGGTTGGTATAATCGGAGCAGCGGCAGCTTCCAGCGTCGAACAGCCGGCAGCCGACGCTGGTCCAGTAGATATCTCCGGTGTCCTCGTCTTCGAGTTTGGACAGGCAGCATTTGCCACAGCCGTCGCAGAGCGATTCCCACTCGGCCGGGGTCATCGCCTCCAGCGTCTTGGTTTTCCAGAACGGCTTTTCCATCGTCGGCATGTGGACCTCGGAGGCGTCAAGGTCAAGCGCAGCAACCCATGCACCCTCGTCCGAACAATACGCCGGGACCATACGCCAAGACCATACGAATGACATGAAGTCGCCTTCAAAACGCCGGTCAATCGCCCTGTGCCACCGCTAAGACCTACAAACAGGAACCAAACATGGTTGCTGAAAGTTTGGGCAGGGATGGGACGCCACAAGGAGTGTTTATGATGAAACGCCAACCACGGATTCTGGCAGGCACGGCGCTTGGCCTGTTGATGGCGTCCGCGCCGTTAGGCGCGTTCCCGCTGCAAGGCAGCGCCGCATTCGGCCCCGCTCGGAACAGCGCAGTGCTTATCCCGGCGCAGTCGAATTGCGCCGAAGGCGAGTCGGCCGAAGCCTGTGCCCAAGGCGGGCAGGCGGAGCCGGAACAGAAGCCCGGCAAGAGGCGCGAACGGCAGGAGCGAACCGAAGCACCCGCCGAACAATCGGGCGAGTCCGAGCAAAAGCCGCGCCGGAACAAGCGCGAGCAGCAACAGACCGAATCCGCGCCCGCCGAACAACTCGCGCCCTCGGGCGGAGAGGAGCAGGGCAATCAACGCAGGAAAAAGAGGCAGCAACAGCAGATCGAAGCCGAACAGCCGGCCGAGCAGGCTGCACCCGTGAATGACGATCAGCAGATCAAGCCGCGCAGGAAGAAGCGCGACCAGCAACAGCGGGAAGCCGCACCTGCTGAACAGCCGGCCGAGCAAGCTGCGCCCGCGAGCGACGATCAGCAGCAGCTCAAGCCGCGCAGGAAGAAGCGCGACCAGCAACAGCAGGAAGCCGCACCTGCTGAACAGCCGGCCGAGCAGGCTGCGCCCGCGAACGACGTTCAGCAGCAGCTCAAGCAGCGCAGGAAGAAGCGCGACCAGCAACAGCAGGAAGCCGCACCTGCTGAACAGCCGGCCGAGCAGGTTGCCCCTGCAAACGACAACGAGCAGGGCAATCCGCGCAAGAGGAAGAATAAGCAGGACCAGCAGGCGGCGCCGGCTCTCCCACAGGCCGAGCCACTTCCAACCGACAAGCAAGCCGCTCCTGCTCAAGCCGAACAGCCCCAGGACCAGGCGAAGAAACGCGGCAAGAAGCCCGTTGGGGAAGAGCCGGTGACAGGCGAACAGCAGCCCGCAACCGGTGAGCAACCCGCCACCGGCGAACAGGCAGCACCCGCCGAGCGTGGGCCCCCTGCTTCGGGCGAAGCCGCGGCCAACCCGAACGAGGCGCCCATACTGGACAGTCAGAAGGATGTCAGGCGCAGGCACGGCAAGGACCAAGGCGGCCAAAACGCGGGTCGCCAAAATGGCGGCAAAACGGGTGGTCAGGAAGGCAACCAGCCCGTCGAGGAGAACGGCAACCAGGCGGAAGTCTCGAAACCGGCTCCGGTCGACCAGGGGCCGCCCCCGACCGACGACCGGGCAGCGCAGCAGGAGATCAAACCTGAAAAGATCGCTCCCGTGACCGAGGAAAAAGGCAAGCGCGTCGAGCGCTCAGCCGATTTCGAGGATGTTCGTCGTCGTCGGCGCCCGCAAGGCACCAATGTCCTCAGGGAATTCGGCGACCGCGTCATCCTCCAGTTCAACAACCAGACGTTCGTCGAAAGCAGCGACGCCCCGCGTATGCACCGCGGCGCCAGGAATGTCTATTATGAGGACCTGTCGGGCGATCGCACCCGGGAAATCGTGGAGCGTGACAACGGTTTCCGGATCGTCACCATCCGCAACCGCTACGGCGACGTGATCCAGCGTTCACGCATCGCGCCTGACGGACGCGAATATGTGCTGAGCTATGTCGACGAGCGGAACTATGACGATGATGCAGACTGGCGCGACCCGGGCGACGACCTGCCGCCGATGCGCCTTACCATCCCGCAAGAGGAATACATTCTGGATTCCGAAGAGGTCGAGGATCCGGACGACTACTACACCTTCCTCGAACGACCGCCGGTGGAGAAGGTCCAGCGCCTCTATTCGATCGACGAGGTCAAACGCTCGGCCCGCGTGCGCGACATTGCCCGCCGCATCGACCTCGATACGCTCAACTTCGAATTCGGTTCGGCTTCGATTTCCGACACCGAGGTCCAGAAGCTGGAGGGTGTTGCCAACGCCATGGACAAGCTGCTGAAGAAAAACCCGGCCGAGACCTTCCTGATCGAAGGCCACACGGATGCAGTCGGCAAGCCGGAAGCGAACCTTGCATTGTCCGACCGCCGCGCCGAGGCAGTCGCCGAAGCCTTGACCAATGCCTTCGGCATCCCGCCGGAGAACCTGACGACACAGGGCTATGGCGAGGAGTATCTCAAGGTAGACACGTCGGGACCCAACCGTGAGAACCGCCGCGTCGCCATCCGCCGCATCACCTCGCTGGTGGCGCCGGTGGCCAGCGCCCAATAAGCGGAATGTGAACCGCGCGATCCGATCAACCATTGAATCGCGCGGTCACCAATCTTGAAACGCGAGGTCACCAATCCCAAATTTTGGAAAGGGCGTCCCTGCCCCGTCCCGACTCCAGCGGGACACACGAGCCCCGCCGGTTCCCCTCTCCGGCGGGGTTTCGTTTTTTAGAACCTTGCAAACCGCCGCAGCCTGCCCGAAATACGGCACTCCGACAACGGAGCCCGGAATCGCCGCATGAAGCGCCTCGAACTCGCCATCGAATCGATCATTCTCGCCTCGCGCTGGCTGCTGGTCGTCTTCTATCTCGGACTGGGCGCGGCGCTTGCCATCTATGCCGTGTCCTTCGGCAAGAAGCTGTTCGAGTTCGTCTCCGTGGCCTTCACGCTCGACGACACCGATACCATCCTGAAGATCCTCGGCCTCATCGACGCCGCGCTGGTCGCCTCACTGGTGGTGATGGTGATCATCTCGGGCTACGAAAACTTCGTAAGCCGCTTCGATGAAAATGACGGCAAGGTGCATTGGCTGGGCACGATCGATGTCGGCTCGCTGAAGGTCAAGGTCGCCTCGACAATCGTCGCCATCTCCTCGATCCACCTCTTGCAGGTTTTCCTGAACTCGGTCTCCTACACGACCGACCAGCTGATGTGGCTGACCATCATTCATCTGGCCTTCGTTCTGTCGGCACTGATGCTTGCCTATATCGACCGGCTGATGGGTCTTGGCAAAGCCAAGAAAGCCGAAGGCTGAGCACGCGTCTGTGCCCGTCTTTAAGAGATACGCCTGTCAGCTAGATGCTTTCCGTCAGTAAATACCTTTGATTTTGGTATCAGTCCGCTCGAACACCTCGTCCGGCACAAAAAAGTCGCCGGCGAGCGGGCCTGTCGCGCCCGGCGCATAGGCTGAGAAATCGCTGACGCCTTCGGCGCGCAGCACTTCTTCGTCGATGTAGAAATTACCGGTTGCCCCGCGCGACGGCCTGACCAGGATGGCGTGTGCGGCATCGGCCATGATGTCGGGCGAACGGCTCATCGCCGCCACCGTCGCCCCGCCCAGGAGGTTGCGCACCGCCGCCGTGTCGATGGTCGAGATCGGCCAGAGCGAATTGACCGCAATGCCATCCCTGGCGTACTCGGCGCTCATGCCCAGCGTGCACATCGACATGCCGAACTTCGCCATCGTGTAGGCGACATGGTTCTTGAACCACTTGGCCTTCATGTCGAGCGGCGGCGCCAGATTCAAAATGTGAGGATTTTCCGCCAACCTCAAGTGTGGAATGCACATTTTGGAGACGAGAAAAGTACCGCGCGTGTTGATCTGGTGCATCAGGTCGTAGCGTTTCATGTCGGTCTCCAGCGTGCCGGTGAGTTGGATGGCGCTGGCATTGTTGATGCAGATATCGATGCCGCCGAACGTCTCCACGGTCTTGGCGACGGCTTCGGCGACCTGCGCTTCATCGCGGATGTCGCACAGCGCCGGCAGCGCCTTGCCGCCGGCCCGCTCGATCTCTTGCGCCGCTGTGTAGATCGTCCCCGGCAGCTTCGGATGCGGCTCGGCGGTCTTGGCCGCGATCGTCACATTGGCGCCGTCGCGCGCGGCGCGCAGCGCAATCGCCAGCCCGATGCCGCGTGACCCGCCAGAGATGAACAGCGTCTTTCCCTTGAGCGACATCCTCGCCCCTCCCTGTGCTACTCTCTTTTCTACCATCTTTTCTCCTTGCGATCCTTGCCTGCACCGCCGGCGGATACAAGCGCCCTTAACCCGCAGCGGTGGTGTGACGCTACGGAGGGTCGTGGATTTCGCGGGAGCGCGCGTTGAATCTGTCGGGCAAGTTGGTATATATTCTATACGAAAAGGGAGAATATATAAATGGCCTTATCGATCAAGAATATGGCGGTCGAGCAACTGGCACGTGAGCTCGCCCGCCGGCGCCAGGTATCGGTGACGGAGGCCATCCGTCAAAGCCTCGAGCGCGAGGTTGCGCGCGAGCGGCTTGTGCCGCGCGACGAGACCGGTGACCTTTTTCAACGTCTGATGGCGATTGCGGAACGAGCTGCACGAATACCGGAGCGCAAAGACGCGATGAGCGACGATGAAATTCTCGGTTATGACGAACTGGGTATCCCGACGCGATGATCATCGATTCCTCGGCGCTGGTCGCCATTTTACGCACGGAGCCGGGCTACGACCGCTTCGTTTTGGCGATCACCCAGGCTGAAAGACGTTTGCTTCCGGCACCGACACTGCTTGAAACGACAATGGTGCTCGTCGGCCGCTGGCAGGACCAGATTATCGATCGCTTCGAAACTTTTTTGCGCACCGCCTCGATCGAGACGATCCCCTTCACGGCCGACCACGCCGCGGTCGCTCGTCAGGCGTTCCTGCGCTATGGCAAGGGCCGGCATCCGGCCGCCCTCAACTTCGGCGACTGCATTGCCTATGCTGCGGCACGTATCGAAGCCATGCCGTTGCTGTTCAAGGGTGACGATTTCCGGCTGACCGACATCGAACCGGCTGTTTGATCCACGGCTAGACCAGCACCAGGCCCTGCCGCATGGCGATGGCGATCGCATCGGTGCGGTTGGCGGCACCGAGCTTCGTCAGGATCGCTGCGACGTGGAATTTCGCCGTATGCACGGAGATGTTCAGCCGCCGCGCGATGACCTTGTTGGGCGCGCCTTCGGCGAGCAGTGCCAGCACCTCGCTTTCGCGCGGCGAAAGCGTCGGCCGGACGATTTGCTCGTTACTCGGTTCCTCGTCGAACCGGTCGCTGTCATGAAAGGTAAAATCGTGCCCGTCTGACAGAGCGTGGCTGTCACGCGAAATCCGGTAGCCAGCCGCCGCCAGCCGCGCCGCAGCGGCGATCAGCACGTCGTCCGCTGCCACCGGCAGCACGGCAAACACTGTATCGGCCGGCCGCTCCCCGGCCGCTCGCGACGATAGCAGCACCCGAGGCATAGCGGCGTCGACGAGCCCGCCTTGCACCCCATGATCATCGACGATGGCGACATCCGCCGCCCAACGCCCGTCGACTTCGCCCGCCAGAAAAGGCTGCAGGTCATCGGTCGCAGCGAGAGCCGCGGACAGACTTCGCGCGCGCTCGACGTCACCGAGCACGATCAGCACCGTCAGCCGTCTGCCAGCGACCTCACCGCTTACCATCTATCCCTCAGCTCAGTGGTTTTTCACCGATGGTCAGTGAGACCTCACGGTTCTCGCCGCCGCGCACCACGCCGAGTGTCACCAAGGCACCGGCGCTGTCCGGCCCGAGCTTGCGGATCAGCTCGCGCGGGCCATGCACCGTCTCTGCGTTCCACGATACGATGATGTCGCCGAGACTGAGACCGGCGGCTTTCGCCGGGCCGCTATCGTCAAGGCTCATCACCATGGCGCCCTGTGTATCACCATTGCGGACCGGATGCAGGCCGGCACCAAGATAGCCCCTCGCCACATGACCCTTCTCGCGCAGCGTCGTGACTGCCCGCTCGATCGTTTCGTAAGGCATGACCAGCGCCCGCCGGCGTGGCCCGAACAGCAGCATGCCGATCAGTCCGCCCTTGGCGTCGAGCACAGGGCCGCCCTCGAAACGGCCGCCGGCATTGACGGCAAGGTTGATGCGCCGGTCGATCGTGCCGCCGCGCATTGAACGCCAGGCCGGGCCGACCTCGCCGACCGTGCCGAAGGTAGCGAGCGAGGTGCCGTCGCTATTGCCCGCGACGATCGCCAGATTGCCCGGCCGCACTGCATCCGCCTTCACCAGGGACGGCACGCTTGGTGCGCCGGTGGGTTTCAAAACGGCCGTGCCGGTGGACGGGTCGCGGCCGACCAGCTCGGCCTTGACGGTTTCGCCCGAAGGAAACGTCAGCTCGATCTCCTCGCCGGCCTCGACCGCCTCCTCGGCAGTGACGAAATAGCCGTCCTGCCAGTGGAAAGCGGTAGACGTGCGGTGGTGGTGCGTCGCGAAGCTGGCCGTCGCTGGAGCCGCGGCTGCGGCGATGTCGGCAATGGCGTCGGAAAATGTGCTCAGATTGAAATCGCTCATGATTTGTCTCCTGGGTTCCTCGTGACCCAGATATCGCCCGGCAGGGCGTTGGCGGATACTCGCCTGACGGCTAGTTGGGCGTTTGACTGGCCATCTGGTCAGGTCGCGGCCGGTCCGGCCGCTCCGCACATATAGGCATTGTTCATCTTGTTCCAAAAGCTACGGAGCCCCGCAGATGGCCCTGCCCGCCCAGCAATTGCAATATGACGATGCCCTTCTCGATGCCTATTCGGCGACGGTCGCCGATGCCGTCGACCGCATCGGGCCCGCCGTCTGCCGCATCGAGCGTGTCGGTGGCCCGGGCGGCCATGGCTCAGGCTTCGTCATCGCGCCGGACGGGCTGGTCGTCACCAACTTCCACGTCGTCGGCGATGCGCGCAGTGTGCGCGTGTCGATGCCGGACGGCGCCTCCAGGGAAGGCCGCGTGCTCGGCCGCGACCCCGACACCGACATTGCGCTGGTGCGCGCCGACGGCAACTTTGCCGACGTTGCGCCGCTTGGCGATTCCAAGCGTTTGAGGCGCGGCCAGATTGCAATTGCCATCGGCAACCCGCTCGGCTTCGAATGGACCGTCACCACCGGCGTCGTCTCGGCGCTCGGCCGCTCGATGCGTGCCTCCACCGGCCGGCTGATCGACGACGTCATCCAGACTGACGCCGCGCTCAACCCCGGCAATTCCGGCGGACCGCTGGTGTCCTCGGCCGGCGAGGTGATCGGCGTCAACACCGCGATGATCCACGGAGCGCAAGGCATCGCGTTCGCGGTTGCCTCCAACACCGCCAATTTCGTCATCTCGGAGATCATCCGCTTCGGCCGCGTGCGCCGCGCCTTCATCGGCGTTTCCGCCGACACCACCAACCTGCCGCGCCGCGCAGCACTCTTGTCGCAAGTGTCGAGCAGCACGGCGGTGCGCCTGCGCAGCGTCGAGAAGAACAGCCCGGCGGACAAGGCCGGCCTCAGGGAAGGCGACATTATTGCCGCCATCGACGGCCGCCCGGTCACCGGCGTCGACGATCTTGTGCGCATGCTCGACGCCGAGCGCATCGGCCGCGAGACACTGTGCACGGTGGTGCGCCGCTCCGGCATTGCCCAGGTCACGGTGATGCCGTTGGCGAGGGCAAGCTAGCTCGCTGCAGCACCCTGCGCATATTGCGCCAGGAATTCCGGGCTCGGCGGGATCGGCCTGATCACGTCGATCAGCACGCCGTTGGGATCCTTGGTGATGAAATGGCGCTGGCCGAAGGGTTCGTCGCGCAGCGTTAGCAGGATCGGCAGGCCGGCGGCGGTGATCCGCTCATAGACGGCATCCGGGTCCCTGACCTCGAAATTGATCAGCACGCCAGACGCGCGGCCCCGCCCCTCCTCCGGGATCGTCTCATGATCGCCCTGGACGATGCCGAGGTTGACGCGGCGATCTTCGGCTGAGCGCAGATGGATGTACCAGTCGGCCTCGAACAGCGGCTTGAAGCCGAAATGCGCGACATAAAAGGCTGCAGTGCCGGCAACATCGCCCGTCATCAGCACCGGATAATAGCTCGTCGTCCTCATCTTTCCTTCTCCCGGCGAACAACATACAATCTGCATGTAAATGTAACTAACATACAGGCTGAATGTATGCAACGATCCGCTCGCCGCTCCAACCGTGATCGCACCGAAGCGACACGCGCCGAGCTCATCGCCGCGGCGCGAAAACTGTTCACCGAAAAATCCTATGCCGAGACCAGCACACCCGAGATCGTCGCCGCTGCCGGCGTAACGCGCGGCGCGCTTTATCATCACTTTGCAGACAAGCAGGCGCTGTTTGCCGCTGTGGTCGAACAGGAGGCGCAAGCCGTGGCGGAAGAGATCGAACGCGCGTCGCCGCCTTCGCTATTTGCCCGCGATGCGCTGATTGCCGGCTCGGATGCCTATCTGGCTGCCATGCGCGCCCCCGGCCGAACTCGGCTCTTGCTGCTTGATGGCCCCGCCGTGCTCGGCCGCGCCGCCATGGATGCGATCGACAATCGCCATGGCAACCGTTCGCTGCGTGAGGGCCTTGTTGCCGCGATGCGCTCGCACTCTATGACGAGATTGCCTGTGGAAGCACTGACCGCTTTGCTCGCCGCTGCCTTCGACCGCGCAGCGCTCGCCATTGAAGCTGGAGCATCGATCGAGGACTATCGCGCCGTTCTCATCGCGCTGATCGACGGTCTGTCTCCGGCTCCTCCTTAGGCACCTCACCCGGCTCGAATTCGTTGAAACAACCAAGCTGGCGCTTGAACTGATCGATCAGCCAGGCGGCCGCCGGTTTCGGGCTGCGATCGGCGCGGTGCATGGCATAAAGCGGCGAGCGGACTTCGCTGTAAGGCTCGAGATCGAGTTCGACGAGCCGGCCGTTCGCCAGATCATCGGCAATCAGCCATCGCGGCAGCCCGCCCCAGCCCAGCCCCTCGCGCATCAGCACGTGCTTGGTGCGCACATCCGTCAGCCGCCAAGTGCGGTAGGCGAAGACGCCATAGTCGCGCCCGCGCGTACGCTCGGACTGGTCCGAGACGACCAGTTGGATGTGTTCGCGGACATCCTCCAGCGCCACTGGTCTGGGCAGCAGCGCCAGCGGGTGATCAGGCGCTGCGGCCGGCACCAGGGAGAAGAAACCGATGCGCAGCAGATTCACGTCCGCCTCGCCCAGAAGCCCTCCGATGCCGAGATCGGCCTGTCCGCCGACAACATGATCGAGGATAAGGCCAAGCGAGCCGATATGCAGACGCAGTGTCACGGCCGGAAACTGCACCTCGAATGCCTTTAGCACCCGAACCAGCACCGGCGACGGTAGCGTCACGTCGACCGACAGCGCAACTTCCGCCTCCAATCCCTGCCGATATCCGTCGATACGCGAGCGGATGCGTTGCAGCACGCCGACCATGCGCCGCGCATCTTCCAGCGTCGCCTTGCCGACATCGGTCAGTTGCGGCTCACGCGTGCCCTCACGCTCAAACAGCTTCAGCCCAAGCTGCGCTTCGAGGTTGGCAATGGCGTAGCTGATGACCGACTGCGCGCGGTTGAGCTTACGGCCGGCAGCCGAGAAGGAACCGGTGTCGGCCACCGCAACCAGGATCTGCAGTTGGTCAAGCGTCGGGTTGGGCTGCATCTTTCAATCCACAATTTAGATGGATCATATACAAAATATACCAGTTTTTCAAATGGGTCTGCGCACACATATTTGCCGGGAGATTTTAATCCAACCCTGGAGAGTCACCATGTCCATCCTTCTTGTCACATCCAGCCCACGCGGCGCCGCCTCGCACTCGACCCGCGTCGCCAACGAACTCGCCGACAAACTGCTTGCCGCCGATCCTTCGGCCAAGCTTGTCGCCCGCGACCTCGTCGCCAACCCGCTGCCGCATATCGACCCCGACTATTCGACCGGCATCTATACGCCGGCCGAAGCGCGCACCCAGCGCCAGGCTGAGGTCGTCGGCGTTTCCGATACTGTACTGGACGAGCTGTTTGCGGCCGACACCGTCATTCTCGCCACTGGCTTCATCAACTTCAACATCTCGTCGACGCTGAAATCCTGGGTCGACCACGTCGCCCGCTCCGGCAAAACCTTTGCTTATAGCGATGCTGGCCCGAAAGGCCTCGTCACCGGCAAGAAGGTCTATATCGTGCTGGCTTCGGGCGGTATCTATTCCGAAGGTGCGGCCGTGCAGTTCGATCACGCCATTCCCTACCTGCGCAGCCTGCTCGGCTTTCTCGGCATGACCGATGTCGAGGTCATCCGCATCGAAGGAGTCGGCATGGGCGCCGATGCGGTAGCAGCAGCGCTGGCCAAGGCCTCGACCAAGGTCGACGCCATTGTGGCCGCGACCGGTAATGCCGAGCGCGTCGCCACCGCGGCGTAAAGCTGATGGGGTGGACGCCCCCCGACGGCATCGCTGTGCCAGAATGGAGTGTTGCAACCATTCGAAGGGAGGCGTCCGTGCCT